>CALHDP010000173.1 GCA_938023085.1 uncultured Collinsella sp. | reverse complement strand
CATATGGGTATACTCTCGAGGATTCGACTCGATTCGCCCCCGCTGGGGCGTCAAAGGAGACTGCATATGCCCACCACCTCAACCGACTCGCGCGCCGCTGCCGCCGCGCTGCTGGTACCCGGTACCACCTGCCACGGTTTTACCGTCGAGCGCTGCGAGACCGTGCCCGAGCTCGACTCGGATGCCTACGTACTTCGCCACACCGCCTCGGGCGCTCGCCTGCTGTACCTGGCGTGCGACGACGAAAACAAGGCTTTTGCCATTGGCTTTAAGACGCCGCCGGCCGATTCCACCGGTGTGTTCCATATTCTTGAGCACTCGGTGCTGTGTGGGTCGGCCAAGTTCCCCGTCAAGGAGCCGTTTGTCGACCTGATCAAGAGCTCCATGCAGACGTTCCTCAACGCCATGACCTACCCCGACAAGACCATCTACCCCGTTGCCACCACCAACGAGCAGGATTTGTACAACCTGATGGACGTGTACCTGGACGCGGTGTTCAACCCGGCCATCTATACCAAACCCACCATTTTTGAGCAGGAGGGCTGGCACTACGAGTTGGACCTGCCGGAGGGCGCCGAGGGCGAGGGCGGCGCCGCGAGCCTACGCGAGGGCACGCTGCGCTATAACGGCGTGGTGTTCAACGAGATGAAGGGCGCGCTGTCCGACCCCATGAGCGTGCTGGACGACGCCGTCAACGCCGCGCTCTACCCCGACACCGCCTATGCACACGAGAGCGGTGGCGACCCGCGCGCGATCCCCGCGCTCACCTACGAGCAGTTCCTGGACACGCACGCGCGCCACTACAATCCTTCCAACTCTTATATAACGCTCTACGGCGACCTAGATGTGGACCGCGCGCTGGCGTTTTTGGACGAGCGTTATCTGTCGCAGCCGAGTGCCGCGAGCTGCCGCATGGACGCTGCCGTCGCCGCCGGCGAGGACCCGTCCACGCTGGCGCCCAATCCGCTGGGCGTGCAGGCACCCGTGACCTGCGAGTATAAGCGCGTCGAGATGGCAACCACGCCCGAGAACGCCTTGGTGGGCCTGGGCCTGGTGCTGGGCAGCGCGCTCGACCGCAAGCGCACGATCGCGGCGGATATCCTGTTCGAGGCACTGCTGGGCTCCAACGAAGCACCGGTTAAGAAGGCCATTCTGGCCGCCGGCCTGGGCGGCAACGTGGTGAGCTACACCGCGGCCGAGAGCCTTCAGCCCTACGAGCTCATCATGCTGCAAAACGCGCAGCCCGGCGTGGCGCGCGAGCTGCGCCGCGTGTTCCAGGACGCCTGCCGCGACCTATGCGAGCATGGCGTTCCGCGCGAGCGCCTGGAAGCCATCATCAGCAGCAACGAATACGACCTGCGCCAGCGCGACTACGGTATCGCCGACGGCGTGGCCATTGCGTGCGACGCGCTGAGCACGTGGCTCTACGATGACGACGCCGCGACGCTGGCGCTCAAGTACGGCCCGGTGTACGAGGAGCTGCGTAGCGAACTGGACGGCAGCTATTTTGAGGACCTGCTGCGCGAGCTGGTGCTGGAAAACGATCACATGGCGCTGGTCGAGCTGGTGCCGGTGGACGCCGCCGAGGGTTCGGAGGGTGCCGAGGCCGCCGAGCTAGCAGCCAAGCGCGATGCCATGACCGATGCCGAGCTGGCCGACGTGGTCGAGCGCACGGCCGCGCTGCGTGCCGCGCAGGAGGCGGAAGACACGCCCGAGGCCAAGGCCACGCTGCCGCGCCTGCGCGTGTCCGACATTGGCGAGGCGCGCCCCGAGCCGCCGCTGGTCGTGGACACGACCGCGCCCATCCCCTGCCTGCGCCACGGCATCCCCACCAACCGCCTGGCCTACGCCATGCAGTATTTCGACCTGAGCTGCGTCACGTTTGAGGACCTGCCCTATGTGACACTGCTCTGCCGCCTGCTTAAGCAGCTACCCACGCGCGAGCACTCGGCCGAGGAACTCGACAACTTGCTCGCTGGCAAGCTGGGCTTTTTGAGCTTTACGACCGAGGTCATGACCCAGCCCGAAGTGGACGGCGTGCGCCCCTACCTGCTGGTGAGCGCCGGCGCCCTGTCCGAGAAGATCGACGCGCTGGCGAGTCTACCGCGCGAGGTATGGTCGAGCACGCTTTTGGCAGACGCCGACGCCGACCGCATGCGCGACGTGCTCACGCAAATTCGCATTGGGCTTGAGCAGGGCTTTATCAACAACGGCCACTCGGCGGCGCTCGGTCGCGCGATGAGCTACAGCTCGCCTTCGGCCGTGGTGCGCGAGCAGCTTTCGGGCGTGGACTTCTACCTGTTCCTGCGCGATCTGCTCGAGCACTTTGACGAGCGCGTGGACGGGCTGCGTACCAAGCTTGCTGAGCTGGCGGAGCGCATCTTTGTGGCCGATGGCTGCCTGGCGAGCTTTACCGGCAGCGACGAGGACTTTGACGCGTACTGGGATGCCGCGGGCGACCTGGGGCTGGGTGCGGGCGATGGTGCCGGCCGCGACGTGCTCGTGGTGCCGGCGCCGTGCGACCGCCGCGAGGCTTTCGTGATCCCCAGCGACATCTGCTTTGCCGCGCGTGCGTGCGATCCGCGTCGCCTGGGCATTGACGTGACAGGCGCTTGGGCCGTGGCTGCCAACGCGCTCTCCTACGACTACCTGTGGAACGAGATTCGCGTGAAGGGCGGTGCGTACGGCTGCGGATTCCGCGCAGCCGGCGAGCGCCAGACGGCGTTCTACACCTACCGCGACCCGGCGATCGACCCCTCGATTGAGCGCGTGGAGCGCGCAGGCGAATGGCTCGGCAGCTTTGAGCCCGACGAGGCCGCCTTTGAGGGCTTTATCGTGAGCTGCGTGAGCGGCATGGACGCGCCGGTAAAGCCGTACGCGCTCACCAAGCGCCGCAACACGACCTACCTGGCCGGGCTCGATCCGCACGCACGCGAGGAGCGTCGCGCCCAGATGCTCGCCGCCACGCCCGGTGAGCTTCGCTCGCTCGGCGCCGACGTGACGCGCATCGCAGCCGAGTCGCCAACCTGTGTCTTTGGCGGCCGAGACGTCATCGCCAAGAGCAACGCCGGCTTCAACGTAGTCGACCTGCTGG
>CALHDP010000172.1 GCA_938023085.1 uncultured Collinsella sp. | reverse complement strand
GCGCTCTTACTCGTCCTTGGGCGCGGGGTGTTTGCAGATCACACTCATGTAGATCATGCCAAGTACGGCCGCGGTGACAGAGCCGGCAAGAATAGCGGCCTTGGCGGCCAGAACCTCAAACTGGGCCGTCGGGAAGGCAAGGCCGCTGATGAGGATCGACATGGTAAAGCCGATACCGCCCAGAATGCCCACACCGGCAATCATGTGCCAGTTGACATTGCGCGGCAGCTCGGAGATCTTGAGCTTAACCAGGGCAAACGTCATGCCAAAGATACCGATCGGCTTGCCCAGCAGCATGCCAAAGTACACGCCGAGCGTCACCGGGTCGGTGAGTAGCGTGCTCATGTCCACGCCCACTAGGCGAACCTGTGCGTTCACGAACGCAAAGATCGGCAGGATCACAAAGTTGACCGGCGTGGAGATCAGACGCTCCATGCGGATGAGCGGCGGGGTGACGCGGTGCATGACGCGCTCGACCTTGGTGGTCGAAACGGTAAAGTCGTGCTGGCCCAGGATGTGTGCCTCGTCGTCGTAGCGGTCATCGAGCAGCGGCAGGCACTCCCCCAACCAATCGGTAAGGCTGTCGAGCTTAACACCGCACTTGGCCGGGATGGTAAAGGCCAAGATGACGCCAGCAAGCGTGGCATGTACGCCGCTCTTGAACATGCAGAACCACAACAGCAGGCCCAGTACCGAATACGGGGCAAGGCGGTAATGCTGCGTCTTGTTGAGCCACACGAGCGCGCAGGTCACAAGCGCGGCGGCGCCCAACCAAAACGGATTGGGGCTCTGACCGTAGAAGATGGCGATGGCGGCGATGGAGATGAGGTCGTCGGCGATGGCGAGCGTCGAGAAGAACACGCGCACGCCGTTGGGCACGCGATTGCCCAAAAGCGACAGCACGCCCAGCGCAAAGGCAATATCGGTTGCCATGGGGATGGCCCAGCCGTTGTGCGCGCCGGCATGGTTAAAGATCAGATAGATGCAGGCGGGAACAACGACGCCGCCCACGGCCGCCAGCATGGGAAGCATGGCCTGGCGCGGGTTTTTGAGCTCGCCGACCGTCATCTCATACTTGAGCTCAATGCCCACCAGCAAAAAGAAAATCGCCATGAGGAAGTCGTTGACGAATAGCTCGACGGTGAGACCGGCCGTAAGGTTGCCCAGACCCACATACAGTGGGGTCTCCAAAAAGTGATGGATGGCCTCGTAGGCATCGGTATTGGCGCAAATGACGGCGGCGATGGCGGCGAAGACCATGACGGCGGCGGAAATCGTGCCGTTCTCGGCGATGCGCTCCCAGATGTCGTGGCGCTCAAAACGCTTGCGCTCACGAACGTTGAACAGCTGCTCAGTTGCTGCCATGGGCGGCTCCTTTCGCGGGAAAGCTCCCGTCTTAAAAAAGCACGGCCCGCCCAAGTGGCGGCGCCGCGCTCTAACGTATTACGCTTGCATCTAGCCTACCCTGCACGACAAGCACGCAGGCGTGGCCGAAAAGCGGAACCACAGGTTGAACATTATTTGCTCAACGACACGGGCACGCCTGTCCAAGAGACGACGCGGCGCCGCGCACAAAAAACGACCGGAGCGCGGGGTGTCCGCGGTCCGGTCGTAGCAGGTTACAAAACCTAGCAGGCGGCCATGATGGGGGCAGCGACCTGCTTCTTACGGGAGAGGACACCCGGCATCCAGACACCGTCGTGCTCGTCGGCAATGCCCAGGCCCTTCTGAGCGGCCTCGGTCTCGCCCTCGAGCAGGACCTGCGAGCCCTCCTCCATGATGTCAGTGATGCACAGGACGATGCCGTCAGCACCCTTCTCGGCGGCGTAGGCGCGCATAGCCTCGCGAATCTCGTCGATCATGCCGAGTGCGCGGGTCTTGTCGACAGTCTCGTACTGGCCGATGAGCAGCTTCTTGCCGGCAGGCTCGAACATCTTGATGTCGTTGCCGACCATCTCGGCTGCGGTGAAGGAGCCGGACGGACGGGTGAGGAAGACCTCCATGCCAAACTTGACCGGGTCGACGCCCACCTGCTCGCCGAGCTTGGCGGCGACGACGCGGTCGACAGCGGTGGTGGTGGGGCTCTTAAGCATGAGCGTATCGGTCATCATGGCCGAGAGCAGCAGCTTGGCCTGGACGTCGGAAAGCTCAACGCCGAGCACGTCGGCGAGCTTGGTGACGATGGTGCAGCTGGAGCCCCAGGGCAGGCAGATGTAGTGCAGCGGGCCGGCGGTCTCGAAGTCGCCGATGCGGTGATGATCGACGACGCCAAAGACCGTGGCGTCCTTAAGGCCGGCGACGGACTGGGCAGACTCGTTGTGGTCGGTGAGGACGACGAGCTGACCGGCCTCGACGGACTCGATCACGCGGGGCTCGGCAATGCCAGCGTCGGCGAGCAGCTTGGCGGACTCTGCCGGAAGCTGACCAAGGGCGCAGGCCTCGTAGGTGTTGCCGGCATACTCAACCTGGTTGAGCAGCTGGGACAGGACGACGGCACTCATGATGGCGTCGTTATCGGGGTTCTGGTGACCAAAGACAAGAACGTTTGCCATGGATATCCTCCACTTGATATGTGTACTTGGACGTAGCTATGGTAGCACGCCGATGCCGAGCCTTCGCAGACGGAAGGGCCACGGCATATTTTGGGGCAGGCACGGGGGCCAAGGCTGTCCCTTTTGCACCATGTTGGTGCAAAGTAACCTGTCCCCCTTGCACCGACTATTTACCGGCGGCGCGCAGGGCTACGTAGGCGGCACCGATGATGCCGGCGTCGTTTCCGAGCGAAGCGAC
>CALHDP010000171.1 GCA_938023085.1 uncultured Collinsella sp. | reverse complement strand
CGTGTTCGGAACCTATCTCCACGGCCTGTTCGACGAACCGGGGGTGGCGCTCGCCCTCGCGCGCTCGCTCGCGCGCATGCGCGGCCTGCCCGAGAGCGTCGTGGGTGCTGCGGGCGCAGCGTCCGCGGCCGATCACCGTGCGCACGAGTTCGACCGCCTGGCCGACGTCGTGCGCGGGGCGCTCGACATGGAGTATGTCTACCGCATTATCGAGGAGGGCGTATGATCCACGTGTATCATGGCGACGGCAAAGGCAAGACCACGGCGGCGATGGGCCTCGCCCTTCGCATGCTCGCCGCAGGCCGCCACGTCGTCGTCGTGCAATTCCTGAAAGACGGCGATAGCGGGGAGGCGCGCCTGCTCGCCGAGCATTTCGGCGTGCCCGTGTTCGCGGGGAAGGTGTCGGACAAGTTTACCTGGTCGATGACGTCGGAAGAACTTGCCGCGACGTGCGAGCTGCACGATGGGAACCTCGCTTCCGCGCTCGCCGAGCTCGAGGGCGCGCAGGAGGGGCTGCTCGTGCTCGACGAGGCGCTCGACGCGCTTTCGAAGGGGCTTGTCGACGAGGTGCTCGTGGACCGCGCGCTCGATATGTCCGCGCGCGGCGTCGAAGTAGCGCTCACCGGGCGCGCGCCTTCCCGCAAGATCGTGGAGAAGGCCGACTACATAACCGAGATGCGGTGCGAGAAACACCCCTATGCTCAGGGGATATGTGCAAGGGAAGGAGTGGAGTACTAGATGGATTCCAAGGAGATGTCGCCCGGCGACATCGAGCGGCGCAGCTTCGAGATCATCACCGAAGAGCTTGGCGGCCGCACGTTCCCGCCGCTCGAAGAGCCCGTCGTGAAGCGCGTCATCCACACCACTGCCGACTTCTCGTACGCCGATTCCCTCGTGTTCACCCATGACGCCGCGCACTGTGCGCTCGACGCACTGCGCGCAGGGGCCACGGTGCTCACCGACACGAACATGGCGCTCGCAGGCATAAGCAAGCCCGCGCTCGCGAAGCTCGGCTGCAAGGCCGTGTGCTACATGGCCGACCCTGATGTCGCCGCGGCTGCGCGCGCCGCGGGCACGACTCGCGCCGTTGCGAGCATGGACAAAGCTTGCGGCATCGAGGGTCCGCTCATCGTGGCCGTCGGCAACGCTCCCACAGCACTTCTGCGCCTCGCCGAGCTCATGGACGCGGGGAAGATCGCGCCCGCGCTCGTCGTTGGGGTGCCGGTCGGGTTTGTGAACGTTGTCGAGGCGAAAGAGGAGCTACTTGCGCGACGCGTGCCGGCCATCGTCGCGAGGGGTCGCAAGGGCGGCTCGACGGTGGCGGCCGCCATTATGAACGCGCTGCTCTACCAGATCACGCGCACGGGCGGCCCGAAGTGACGGCGCCCGCATCCGCGCCGGCCCTGCGCATCTTCGCCGGCACCACCGAGGGCCGCCTTCTGTGCGAATGGGCGAGCGGGGCGGGCATCCCCGCCCGTGCCTACGCGGCAACCGAGTACGGAGGCGAGCTTTTGGGCGAGCTTCCGGGCATCGAGGTGCATGCGGGCAGGCTCGACGAGGCCGACATGGAGCGCGAGCTTTCCGGCGCGCGCATCGTCGTCGACGCCACGCACCCCTTCGCTACGCTCGCAAGCGGCAACATCCGGGCCGCTTCGCTCGCCGTGGGTGCACGATGCCTGCGCCTTGCGCGACCGGCCGAGGCGCTGCCCAAAGGCGTCGTGTCGGTCGCGTCGATCGCCTGCGCGGCGCGCTTTCTCTCCGGGAACCCGGGTCGCGCGCTTCTCACGACGGGGAGCAAGGAGCTTGCTCCCTACACGCGCGTCGCCGATTTCGCGGAGCGCTTCTTTGTGCGTGTGCTCCCGCTGCCCGGTGCTATAACGAAGTGCATCGACGCGGGGTTTTCGCCGTCGCACGTCATCGGCATGCAGGGGCCCTTCACCCGCGAGCTCAACGAGGCGATGCTTCGGCAGGTAGGCGCCCAGTGGCTTGTGACCAAGGACTCGGGAACCGTAGGCGGCACGGCCGAGAAGCTCGCCGCAGCGCGCGACGCGGGAGCGCGCTGTGTCGTGGTCGCCCGTCCCGCCGAGGGAGGCGGGGCCCTTTCGCTTCGGGAAGTGGAAGACGCGCTCTTACGGGAGTTCGCGCGCTAGGCGCTCGCCGCGCCTGCGCGCCCTCCCGCCCGCGAGGAGGAGCGCCTCGAGTAAGCTCGAGCCGTACAAGCCCGTCATCCGCCAAAAGCTCGAGGACGACGCCCGGAACTGGCGCAAGTAGCCCTTCAATAAGTTGCGGTGAAATAGTGTCTGTTTTTGCTGTTAGATAGCATATTCAGTCCCTAATTCACCGCAACTTATTGGTGGTGGCTTACTGGTAGCGTAGACACTCGACGGGGTCGAGCTTTGCGGCTCGGCGGGCGGGGTAGAAGCCGAAGATGACGCCGATGCCGACGGAGACGGCAAAGGCCAGCAGCACCGTGGCGATTGAAAAGCTCGGCGTAATGGTACCGGTTGCGCCGAGTTCGCCAAGAACGCCAGAACCCGCGGCAAAGAACGCCAAACCCCAGGCCAGCAGGTAGCCGATCATCACGCCCAAAATGCCGCCGGTGATACACAGCGCCGAAGACTCGGCTAAAAACTGGGCTGTAATATCCCGACGACTTGCACCCAGCGCGCGTCGAATGCCGATCTCGCGGATGCGTTCGGTCACGTTGGTGAGCATCATGTTCATGATGCCGATGCCGCCTACGAGCAGCGAGATACTGGCGACGGCGCCCATGATGAGCGAGAACGCGCCCATAAAGGAGTTGAGAGCATCGATGGCGCTTTTCATGGAAGTCGCCGATACGCTGTCGTACTCGTCATCCTCCGAGATACCCTTCATTGCGCGCACTTTGGACTCAATCGTCTTGCAGAGTTCGTCTATGTCCGTGCCCTCGACGGCGAGCGCCGTCACGCTGGGGAATGAGGGGTTCTCGTCGCCAAACAGCCCGGCAATGGTCTCGCGGGGCATATACAGCGTGAGTGAGCCCATGGAGTCGCTGCCGCCGTCAATTACGCCAACGATCTGCACCTCGCCGTTCGAGACTTTGATGGTCTTGCCGAGTGCGTCCTGTTCGTTGCCGTACAGCTGATCGGCGCCGCCACGGCTGATGAGCGCCACGCGCGCGCCGGACTTTGTTTCGGCGTCGGTATAGGTGCGCCCCGCGAGGAGCTTGCTGGCGCCTACCGCGTCGAGCATGTCGCGATCGACACCTTGTGCCATAACGGTATAGCTTTTGTCACCGGCCTTGTACTCGGTATATGCACTGTCCACGATGCCGATCTGCTCAATTTGCGGCACCATCTTGCGGAGCTTTTCGACGTCCGACTCGGTGAGCTCCTGCGACGAATAAATCTGCACCATGCGTGCCGCATTGAGGCCCAGACTGTTGACCAGGCTGTTTTGGATGCCGCCGATGAGCGAAGTCATGGCGATAACCGAGGCGATGCCGATGACGATGCCCAGGATGGTGAGCAGGCTGCGCCCCTTGTTGGCCTCGAGCGAATGAAGGGCTTCCTGGATGAGATCGCGGGCACTCATGCCACCACTCCTTTCGGCGGGTTGGCGGAGGCGGAAATCATGGGCAGGCTATCTACGGCGCTGCGCAGGGTCCGCGGTGCATGTGGAATATACGCGCCGTCGTGAATGCGACCGTCGCGGATGGTCACGGCACGGTCGGCCTCGGCGGCGATGCCGGGGTCGTGTGTGATAAGAACGATGGTTTTACCGCGCTTCTGGAGCTTATGGAAGGTCTCCATCACAAGCGCTCCAGTCGCGGAGTCCAGGTTCCCCGTCGGCTCGTCGGCAAGAATTATGGGCGGGTCATTGACGAGGGCGCGCGCGATGGCGACGCGCTGCATCTGGCCGCCCGAGAGCTCGGATATGCGGTGGTCCCAGTGGTCGACGGGCAGCGTGACGGCCTGCAGCGCGTGCACGGCGCGCATTTCGCGCTGGCTACGGGGCACATTGGTGTAGGCCAGCGGCAGCATGACGTTTTCGATAACCGACAGGCGCGGCAGCAGGTTGAAGCTCTGAAAGACAAAGCCAATGCTCAGGGCGCGAACTTCGGTGAGCTCGTCATCATCGAGCTCGGCCACGTTGAGCCCTTGCAGGTAGTAGTCGCCCGCTGTCGGCTTATCCAGGCAGCCTAGGATGTTCATGAGCGTCGACTTGCCCGAGCCCGAGGGGCCGGTAATGGCCACGAACTCACCGGGATTTACCGCCAGGCTCACGTTGTGCAGGATGTGGGCGCAACCTGCCTCGCTCTCAAAGATGCGGTGCACGTTGCGGATGTCGATAACGGGACGCATTACATGTCCTCATCGGCAGTCATACTGCCCGAATCCGCGCTGTAGCCGCCGTCAGCCGTTGCGTCCGCTCCGGTGTCCATGACGAGGGTGTCGCCATCGCGCAGCTTGGTTGTGGGCACGCCCGCGTTGATTTCGTTGCCCTGGTCGTCACGCTTGACCTGCGTTTTGCCCACCACGGCCTCGTTGTCGTTTTGCGTCACGACGGTCACCTTCACCCGGCGCGTTTCCTTGCCCTTATCGTCGGTCGCCACGTTGACGTAATAGTGCTCTCCGTCTTCGGTCATAAGTGCCATCGTCGGTACCATGACCACGTCGTCGAGTTGCTCGGTCACTACCGAGACCTCGGCGGTCATGCCGGGCTTCAGGCGGCTGTCGGGCGCTTCAATCAAAATGTCGACATTGAACGTTACGCTGCCGCCACTATAGTTGGAATCGGAGTTTGCCACCGAGGCGATGGCCGTGACCGTGCCCTGGCTCACGATGTCGGGAAACGCGGGGTACGTCACGTTGGCGCTCTGGCCCACGGCGATCTTGGCGATATCTTTTTCGCCCACCTGCACGGTCACCTTCATCTTAGACAGATCGGCAATCTGCATGCATTGCTTGCCGCCGCTCGTGTCGCTTTCGCCCATGATCATGCCGCCTGTAACCGTGGCGCCCACTTTGGCATTGAGCTCCACGATGCTGCCCGAGCTCGGGGCCGTGACCGTACGGCTGGCGGCCTTGGCGTTCGCCTGATCAAGGTTTGCCTGGGCCGAAGCGAGGCTGCGCTGCGCGGCCGATACGGCGTTCGTGTCCGCTGATGCGTCGGAGACGCCAGCCGCTGCGGAAGCTCCATCGACGTCCGTCGTTGGGGTGGCCTGCGCGGCAGCTGCGGCTTTCTGCGCGTTGGCGAGGTCTTCCTGAGCGGCTGCAACTGCACGTTGCGCCTCGGCAACGTTGCGATCGAGCTCGTCGTTTTTAATGGTCATAAGCACGTCGCCCTCGTTGACGGATTGGCCCGCCTGCACGTTGATCGAATCGACCGTACCGTCGACAGAAGGGGAGACCACTGAGGACGAAATGGGTTTGAGCTGGCCTTTAGCCTCGACCGTTGTGGTAAACGTGCCCTCGGTCACCATGTCGGTCACAGGCCCGCTAGCGCCCTGAGGCTGCGCATTGATAACCAGGGTTGCGACAATGGCAATGAGCGCGATGGCACCTACGACACCGACGGCAATGCCGCGTCGAATCAGCTTTTTGCGTCGACGTTCGGCACGTTTTGCTTTGAGCTTGGCATATGCCTCTTCATCGGAAATCTCGGCCGCATCGTTCGCGCGTCCGCTCTGCTTATCGGCATGTACGTTTGTAACCAGAGGAATCGTTTCGGTGACATCTTCGGGCGTGTGCTCGGTATCATCCGGGCCCGGGGTGGTCGTGGGGACATTCGGCATAGCGTCTCCTTTATAGAAAGTACCTTGATAAGTATATGCGCCCACCGGTTGGGGTGGGCGCATGGGACGGTTTCTTTCGGAACTGTTAGATTGGTCGCAGCAGTTCCACGTTGTAGGAATGCGCGCGTTGCACTACGAGTGGACAACCACGCACAGGCCGACTTTGATGCAGTCGTGAAGTGCCTTGGCGTCGGCCAGTCGCAGGTTGATGCAACCGTGGCTGCCGCACCATTTGTACGACTCGGCGTTATCGAAGCTCTTGTCGTTTTGCCAGGTGGCATCGTGGAAGCCGATCATGTTGCCCTCAAACGGCATCCAGTAGCTCACCGGACTCTCGTATTTGGGCTTACCGGTCTCGGGGTCCTTGGCTCCGATCAGGGTGCTGCCGCCGTCGTTGCTGTTGATCTGCCACACGCCCTCGGGGGTGGCGTCTTCGCCCGGTTTGCCGGAAATAAAGTTGGCCTCCCAGACGATATTACCGTTCTCGTCATAGTAGCGCGCGTGCTGCTCGGACAGGTCGACGTCGATGTATGCCTTCCAGTCGGGCTCTCCCTTTGCGGTAAAGGTGTCGGCCTTCTGGGAGTACTTGATCTCGATCTCGCCGGTCTGCTTGTTGTTAATAGCGTCTTCGACCTGCTTGGCGAGCGAGCTGCTGTCGATGGACCAACCAAAGTCACCGCCTTCGACGGCGCACTGCTTGCCATCGGCGCGCGTCCACCAGCGAGTGGAGCCCACGGTATTAAAGCCGTTGGCGAGCTCGGCTGCCCAGCTACTGATCTGCGACGTATCGAGCGTGGGGTTGGCCGGATCGGCAAAGCTGATCCACTGCAACACGGAGCTGCCATCAACCTTTCCGGCATCCTCGCCGTTGAGCTTAAGGGTCACGTTGACGCCCAGGAAGTTGTTGGCGGCATCACATGCAGCCTGAATCTGATCATCGGTCAGCGTTCCATTGAGCGGCTCATAGGCATCGTTGCCGAGCTTAGAAAGATCTACGGTCTCGGCCAGCGAGGCAAGCTCGAGCTCGGCATACTTAATGACATGCTCGCGGTTGAGTTTTTCGTTGGAGCGCGCCTTCTCGACGGTAAACTTGCCGGCCTGCTCGTCATAGGAGCTATTGGCCTCGAACGTGCCCGAACGTCCTTCGTTAAACTCGTCGATGGCGGCGCCCAGATCCTTCTCAAACTTCTTTTGGTCAAAGGTATCGGAGAGCATGGACAGGTCGACGTCTTGATCAAGATCGACTTCGTTGGTGGTAGCGGTTGTTTTGGTCTTGCCGCTTAAGGATTCCACAAGGCGGACCGGCCATACAAAGGCTTCGTTGTGGCTGATGATCTCTTTTGCTGCAGCTTCGCCATCGACGATGGGTTCATCGGACTCGGGCTGATAGGTCCAGCTAAAGTCATCTCCTGTCACGGTGAGCTTATAGTGCTTCCATGCCGAGTTGACCTTGGTGGCGGCAGACGAAGCGTTGGAGAACGAGACGTCGACGCCGGCGATGGTGGTGTTGGGGTAGGCTACCTGCGAAAACGCTACGACGCCTACGATATAGACAATGACGATTAGACCCAAGACGACAAAGAGCGTCGTCTTTTTGCCCGACTTATTGTTGCCGGCGGACTTGCGCGCGGGGCCGCGATCGCCTCGAGCGTGCGTGGGGGGCAGCTTGGGCGCGTTGCCGTTTGCCTGGCGTTGCTGACGTTGTTGACGCTGCTGGTTCGGGCGTTGGGAAGCGTTTGTCGCACCACGCTGCTGACCGTGGCTCGGCGCGATAGGACGCGGCGACTGAACGCCGCCGGTGTGCCTGCTCGGCTGCTGCGGATCGGGAATCAGTTGAGTTCGATCGTTTTGCGACATCGTATGCATATCCTTCGATTTTCGCCTTGCGGTTCATCGTGTTTTTACTGGGCTTGCATTATAGCGATTGCCCTGCTGTTTGTGGTACGGAAACGGTGGCATTCAAAAGAGGTGGGACATTAGTCCCACCTTTGAGTCGTTCTTTGCCGCTATCCGCACACACCGCATTTTGCACAGGCCGAAAGTGCGGCCGGAGCCTGCGCGATGCCGCCCTTTGCCGTCTCGCGCAGCGTGGCCGGCAACGCGTGGCCCACCGAGAGCATGACATGTGCCATCTGGTCAAACGGCACCAAGCTCTTAATGCCTGCGAGGGCGAGTTGTGCCGAGCTAAAGGCCGCTGCCACGCCAATGGCGTTGCGGTTTTGGCAGGGCACCTCCACGAGGCCACCGACGGGGTCACAAACGAGGCCCAGCAGGTTACTCAGCGCGATGGAACTGGCGTCGAGCGCCTGCTCGGGCGTGCCGCCGAGCATCTGCACCAGCGCGGCGGCTGCCATGGCGGCGGCGCTTCCCACCTCGGCTTGACAGCCACCCTCGGCGCCGGCGACGCAGGCGCTCGTGGTGAGGTTGAGGCCGATGGCGGCTGCGCAGTAGAGCGCGTCCATGACTTGCTCGTCGTCGAGCTGCAGGCGATCGGCGAGCGCCAGCACGCAGCCGGGCACAACACCCGCGGACCCTGCCGTGGGGGCGGCGACAATCACGCCCATGGTAGCGGAGCGCTCGAGCACGGCCATGGCGCGGGCAACGGCGTCGGTCTGGACGGCGCCCATCAGGCTTGCACTCAAATCGTTGCAGCGGGTTGCTTCGACGAGCTTGGCCTCGCCGCCGATAAGCCCGCCGAGCGAGCGTTGCGGATTGGCGATGGGGGCCGTGGTCTCCTCGCGCATGACGTCGAGCACGCGGCGCATGGCGGCGACGGCGTGCGCCTCGCCGGTCAGACGCGCCTCGCGAACGGCCATGACGGCGCCGATGCTGAGCCCCAGTTCCTCGCACGCATCGAGCAGCTGCTCGCCGTCGTCGAAGATTTCCTTGGCCGAGACGCCGGGGGAGATCGACGAGGCAGAACCGGGGAGCTCGATAAACGTTGCGTAATCGACATTGTCGAGCTTGCGCAGCATGGGGACGACGGTGTCGTCGGGCGCGCCGTCGGTCTCAAAGACGGAGTAGGCCTGGCCGCCCACTTCGGTGCGGTAGGTGCGGCAGAAGGCGATGTTTACATGGGCGTAGGCGAGCAGGTTGGTGAGCGCGGCGAGTACACCGGGGACGTCCTTGTGCGCCACGAAGAGCGTGGAATACATGCCCGAGATGTCGACGCCGACGCCGTTAATGCGGCTGATGCGCATCTTGCCGCCGCCCAGGCTCTCGCCGCGGACCTGTGCCGTGGCGCCCGTGTCGTCGACCATGTCGATGTCGACGGTGTTGGGGTGGATGGACGCGTCGTCGCCCTTGATGTCAAAGTGATATTCGAGGCCCTGCTCGCGTGCGAGGTCGAAGGCCTGCTTGATGTTCTCGTCATCGGTGTCGAGGCCCAGTATGCCCGCGACGAGCGCACGGTCGGTGCCGTGGCCGCGGTAAGTGTGGGCGAAGGAGTTCCACAGGCCAAAGGTGACTTTGGTGATGCGGCCTTCCAGCAGGCTGGCGGCAACTTGGGCGCAGCGCAGGGCGCCGGCGGTGTGCGATGAGCTGGGGCCGACCATGACGGGCCCCAAGATCTCGAATGCCGAGGTCGTAGCTAGTGTTTGCGGCTTGCCTGCCATGGGTGCTCCTTCTCTATCCCGTCGTTCCGAGGGCTTTGGTATTTGGTCGCCTGCTCTACAGTCCTGGCTCGCACGGAGGCCACATTAAGTGGCCTCCGGCTCGTGCGGAACTCGCGATCGACCAAATACCAAAGCCCTCGGAACTTAGGATACATGGTAGAGGCGCTCATGCTGCAAAATCCATCAGCTGGAGACCTATTCTGTGCTCCATGTCGACTCATCTTCACCACCGATTAAATAAAAAAGAGGTACCGGTTGTTTCGGTACCTCTTTTTGGTGCGTTTCTATTTGGCTGTAGCTTTAGCCGCGTGCTTACAGGCCGCAGGCTGCTTTGAGTTCTTCGACTCGGTCGGTTTTCTCCCAGGTGAAGTCGGCGTCTTCGCGGCCGAAGTGACCGTAGGCTGCCGTCTTTTCGTAAATCGGGCGACGCAGGTCTAGGTCGCGGATGATTGCGCCCGGGCGCAGGTCGAAGGTCTTCTCTACGGCCTCGACGATCTTGTCCTCGGCAACATGTGCGGTACCGAAGGTGTCGACCATGATTGAGAGGGGCTTGGAAACGCCGATGGCGTAGGCAAGCTCGACTTCGCAGCGGTCGGCCAGACCGGCGGCGACTACGTTCTTGGCGACCCAGCGCGCGGCATACGCGGCGGAGCGGTCGACCTTGGTGCAGTCCTTGCCGCTAAAGGCGCCGCCGCCGTGACGGCCATAACCGCCGTAGGTGTCGACGATGATCTTGCGGCCGGTGAGGCCCGTGTCGCCCATGGGGCCGCCCACGACAAAGCGACCGGTGGGGTTCACGTAGATGTCCGCGTTGTCCCACGGCATGTTCTCAGCGGCCATGACCGGGGTGATGACGTGCTCGATGAGGTCGGCCTTGATCTTGCCCATGTCCTCGATCTCGGCGGCGTGCTGCGTGGAGATGACGATGGTCGTGACCTCGACAGGCTTGCCTTCCTCGTAGCGCACGGTGACCTGGGTCTTGCCGTCGGGACGCAGATAGGCGAGGGTACCGTCGTGACGCACGGCGGCCAGGCGCTCGGCCAGGCGGCTTGCCAGGTAGTGCGGCATGGGCATGAGGGTCTTGGTCTCGTTGGAGGCATAACCGAACATCATGCCCTGGTCGCCGGCACCGATCAGATCGATCGGGTCGGTGGTAGCGCCGGTCTGGGTCTCGAAGGACTCGTCGACGCCCTGGGCGATATCGGGCGACTGCTCGTGGATAAGGCTCATAACGCCGCAGGTGTCGCAGTCAAAACCGAACTTGGCACGGTTGTAGCCAATGCGGCGGATGACGCCACGGGCGATTTCCTGTACGTCGACATAGGCCTGGGTGCGAATCTCGCCGGCGACGATGACGGTGCCGGTGGTCACGAGGGTCTCGCAGGCGCAGCGGACGTTCTCCACGTTGGCGGGCACGCCGTTGGGGGCGATGTAGCCCTGCTCCTGGAGCTCTATTTCTTTGGAGAGGATTGCGTCGAGGACGGCGTCGCTGATCTGGTCAGCGATCTTATCTGGATGACCTTCGGTCACCGACTCCGACGTAAAAACAAAGGACCCGTGTTGGGGCGGGATGGAACGAAGTTCTTCTGACATGATTGTCCTTTCAAAAACGTGTCCCGGCGACCGTTACCATTCCGCCGGGCTCTCTATGCAAGGGCACATCATAGCGCGTAAATCAAACATTCACACCCTTTCCGCACCTACTCATTGGGGACAGGCTTAAATGATCGGCCTTACCTAAGTGTCGACAGGTTGCCCAAAGAATGGTCATTTAAGTCTGTCCCCAATGAGTAGGTCGGTGCCCTTTGTGCGGAGGTTGCTTTGATGCTTTATACTGGTGCGGTTAGACATCCATCCTGCAATCGAGGAGATTTCCATGGCATCAGACGTTCGCGTCCGCTTTGCACCCTCACCTACGGGCAAGCTGCACATCGGCGGCGCCCGCACCGCTATCTATAACTGGGCTTTCGCCCGCGCAAACGGCGGCACGTTCATCCTGCGCATCGACGACACCGACCCCACCCGCTCCACCGACGAGAACACGCAGATCATCCTGCGCGCCATGCGTTGGCTGGGCCTGGACTGGGACGAGGGTCCCGAGGTGGGCGGCGACTTTGGCCCCTACGCCCAGACCGAGCGCCTGGACCTGTACAAGCAGGCCGCCCAGAAGCTCTGGGACGAGGGCAAGGCCTATCCCTGCTTCTGCACCAAGGAGCAGCTCGACGCCGACCGCAAGGCCGCGCAGGAGCGCAAGGACCCCTTCCAGGGCTATCAGCGCCGTTGCCGCGATCTTGATCCCGAGGAGGCCCGCCGCCGCATCGAGGCCGGCGAGTCCTACGTCCTGCGTATTAAGGTGCCCGAGGACCGCGGCGACGTCGTCATCCACGACGCCGTCCACGGCGAGGTAACCTTCGACGCCAAGGAGCTCGACGACTTTGTCATCTTCCGCTCCGATGGCACGCCCACGTACAACTTCGCGACCGTCGTCGACGACGCCATGATGAAGATCACCCATGTCATCCGCGGCGACGACCACCTGTCCAACACTCCGCGTCAGGTCATGGTCTACGAGGCCCTCGGCGCGCCCGTGCCCACGTTCGCCCACATCTCCATGATCCTGGGCGCCGACGGCAAGAAGCTCTCCAAGCGCCACGGCGCCACCTCGGTGGAGGAGTACCGCGACGCCGGTTACCTGTCCGACGCCTTCGTCAACTACCTGGCGCTGCTCGGCTGGTCGCTCGACGGCGAGACCACGATCATCCCGCGCGATGTTCTGGCCAGCAAGTTCTCGCTCGACCGCATCTCCAAGAACCCGGCGACCTTCGACCCCAAGAAGCTCGACTGGGTCAATGCCGAGTACATCAACGGCATGTCCGATGCTCAGTTTGCCGACGAGATCATGGTTCCCGAGCTGCACGAGGCGGGTCTCATCGAGGGTAATGTCGAGTACGGCGAGGATTGGATCGACGCGCTCGCTGCCATCGTCAAGCCGCGCACCAAGATGCCGGCCGACGCCGTGACCGTCGCCGCCCCCATCTTCGCTACGGCCGAGACGCTCGAGTATGACGAGAAATCCGTCAACAAGGGCCTGGCCAAGGAGGGCATGGGTGCCATTCTTGATGCCGCCAAGGCCGCGCTCGAGGGTGTGAACGAGTGGACGGCTGCCAACATCGACGCCGCGCTTGAGCCGCTGCCCGAGCAGATGGACCTTAAGAAGCGCGTAGTGTTCCAGGCCGTGCGCGTCGCCGTCTGCGGCAACATGGTGAGCCCTCCGCTGGGCGAGACCATGGCGCTCGTCGGCCGCGACGACTGCCTGGCGCGTATCGACCGCGCCCGCACGATGGCGCTGTAATCGCTGCGCAAACGTTTGTATCCGAGCCCCGTTCACCCGAGCGGGGCTCTTGTTTCTGAAGACGAATGGGATGGGAGGTGCTGGGGCCATGGCCGAGCAACTGTCACTGTTTGGTTCGCCGGAACCGGGGGAGGCTCCGGCGAAGCCCGTGCCTGCTGCTGCCCCGGCCAAGCTCGAACCAGCGCCCGAGCCCATCGCCGCCTATGCGAGCGTGGTTCTCGACATCCCGACTCGCGCGCTGTCCGAGCCGTTTGCTTACGGCATTCCTCGGTCCCTTGCCGACGAGGCGCAGATCGGATCAACAGTCCTGGTCCACTTTGGTAACCGCGCCGCCGCGGGCTATATCGTCGACATTGCGCCTGAGCTGGGCGACCTGCAGGGCAACAGCGCCCTCGACCCCGCGCGCATTAAAGCCATCGAGGCTATCCTCAGCAAACCGCTCTTTACCGCCGAGGCCGCCCGCATCGCGCGTTGGATGAGCCGCGAATATGTCGCGACGCTTTCCGAGTGTCTGCGCCTGTTCTTGCCCCCGGGCGGCAGCCCGCGCGTGGTCAAGGGCGATGACGGCGCATGGTCGGTTGAGCGCCCAGCCGTCAAGCCTATCCAAAACCGTTGGGTCATGCTTACGCCCGAGGGCTTCGACTATACGCCTCCCAAAACGGCGGTTCGTCAGCGTCAGCTCATCGAGGCGCTCCAGTGCGGACCGGTCACGACGCGCGACCTCAACCTGCTTTACAACAGCATGTCGGCGACCATCAAGGCGCTCGAAAAACGCGGCGTTGTCGTGGTGGAGGAGCGCCGTGCCTGGCGCGGTTGCAGCGAGCAGACCACGCTGTCCTCCGCGAGTGGCAAAGCGCCGGTCGCACTTACCAACGGCCAGCAGCAGGCGCTCGCGCAGATTGAGCGCGCTCGCCTGGATGCGCACGGCGACGTGGTGCTCGTGGACGGTGTTACGGGCTCCGGCAAAACCGAGGTCTACCTCTCAGCTATCGAGCGAGTGCTCGCGGCCGGTCGCTCGGCCTGCGTGCTCGTGCCCGAGATCTCGCTGACGGCCCAAACCGTCGGCCGCTTTCGCTCGCGCTTTGGTGAGACGGTTGCCGTGTTCCATTCGCGCCTTTCGGCCGGCGAGCGCCTGGACCAGTGGGATATGGTCGCCAGCGGTGCCGCGCGCGTGGTCGTGGGCGCCCGCTCGGCGCTCTTTTGCCCGCTTGACGACCTGGGCCTCATCATCATCGACGAGGAGCACGAGACCAGTTATAAGCAAGGCTCCAGCCCGCGTTACCACGCGCGCGAGGTGGCGGCCGAGATGGCGCGGCGCTACCGCTGCCCGCTCGTGTTGGGCTCCGCCACGCCTTCTGCTGAGGCCCTCGATCGCTGCCGCCGTGGCACGTATAACGGTGCCACCTGGACGCGCGTCGAGATGCCCGAGCGCCCGGGACACGCCGTGCTGCCGACTGTCCGCATTGCCGACCTGCGCCGCGAGTTCGCGCACGGTAGCCGCTCCATGTTCTCTAAACCTCTGATGGAAGGCCTGGAGCGTGTGGTCGAGCGCCGCGAAAAGGCCGTGTTGCTGCACAACCGGCGTGGCTTTGCGCCCTTCCTGATGTGCCGCGAATGCGGCTGCGTGCCCACCTGCAACCACTGCTCCACCGCGCTTACGTATCACGAGCGCACACACACGCTGCAGTGCCACACCTGCGGTTCGTCTTGGCGCGTGCAGCCGTATCCCGCGCCCACGAGCCGTTGCCCCAAATGTGGCAGTCGCTACCTGGCAAAAATGGGTCTGGGCACTCAACAGATCGAGGACGCGCTGCACCAGATGCTTCCCGAGGACGTCGCCATTATTCGCATGGATGCCGATTCCACGCGCGGCAAGGATGCGCACAAAAAGCTGCTCGAGCAGTTCGATGCCGCCGATTGTGCGGTGCTGCTGGGCACCCAGATGATCGCCAAGGGCCTCGACTTTCCCGAGGTCACGCTTGTGGGCGTGGTCAATGCCGATTTCGCCCTCAAGCTGCCGGACTTCCGCGCAGGAGAGCGCGCCTACGACTTGCTGGAGCAGGTTGCGGGCCGCGCCGGCCGCGGCGATCGCCCCGGTGAGGTGATCATCCAGACCTACCTGCCCGAAGATCCGGTCATTCGCGCTGTCGCTGAGCACGACCGTTCGATCTTTACCGACTACGACCTGGACCAGCGCCGCGACGCGCTGTACCCGCCGTTTGTTCGCTTGGTCAACATCTTGGTGTGGTCGGCGAACCGAGACGACGCGCAGGACTACATCGGGCGCATTGTAAAGCTTCTTAAGCGCCGTTGGCATGCCGCCGCGCCCGACTTTTTACGGGCGGGGAGTGCCGTGCCGCAGGTGCTGGGCCCGGCTTCGTGTGTAATCGAGAGAGCCAAGGACCGTTACCGCTTCCATCTGCTTGTGAAGTCGCCCGTGGGGTACCATGTCTCTGATGATATCGACGCCTGCCTCAAAGAGGTGGGCTCTGTGCGCGGCGTGAGCGTGAGCGTTGATGTCGACGCCTATGATTTGATGTAACAACCCGAAAGGATGGCCATGGAAGCCAACGGAATCGTACTGTCGCCCGACCCTCGTCTGCGCCAGGAGTGCGCCGTCATCGAAGAGATCACCCCGGCGATCGAGGCGCTTGCCGAGAAGATGAAGAAGATGATGTTCGAGAACGGCGGTTGCGGCCTGGCGGCCCCGCAGATTGGCGAGCTCATCCAACTCGTCACCATCGACTGCGACTACAGCGACAAGAACGACTATGACCCCTACGTGCTCATTAACCCCGTCATTGTTGAGCAGAGCGACCATCTGGTGCCGTTTAGCGAGGGCTGCCTGTCCATCCCCGGCATTAGCTGCGAGATCGAGCGTCCCGACCATGTCGTGGTCGAGGCGTACGACTTGGACGCCAACCTGATTCGCTATGAGGCCACGGGCGATTTGTTCTGCGTGTGCCTGCAGCACGAGATCGATCATCTGCACGGCAACACCATGTTCGAGCGCCTTAAGCCCATGCAGAGGCTCAAGGCCGTCAAGGAGTACCAGGACGCCCTGGCCCGCGGCGCTCGACCGGGCGAGACGGAGTAGGTCTCACCGTCCCCTTCCGTCGCAGGGCTTAGGTTTTGCTCCATGCTCAAACAGTCCTGCTCGCACGAAGAGCACATTAAGTGCTCTTCGGCTCGTGCGGAACTGCGCGTGGAGCAATAACCTAAGCCCTGCGGCGGAAGGGGCCTGCGTTTTCGTGCTCCTTTTCGCCCGGGTGCCGTCGGGCCAGGGAAGGGCGTCTTTGCTGATAGGTGCTTTGCTGAAAGAGCTGCTTTTATTGCGGCTCTTTCTTTGGTTTTGGGTATATTTGTTCTTGCTGAATTGTTATTGCGGATGGGCTTTGTATTTGGCTTTCCGCTGTTATTTGTAGCCGTCTCGGCTTTGGTTGAGAGGAGACGTTCTTTATGCGTATTGTGTTTATGGGTACGCCTGATTTTGCTGTACCTTCGCTGACTTCGCTTGTTGAGGCTGGGAACGAGATTGCTCTTGTTGTTACTCGTCCCGATGCTGTTCGCGGGCGTGGTAAAAAGTTGGAGCCATCTCCTGTTAAGGCTAAGGCGCTTGAGCTGGGGTTGCCGGTTATTGAGGCTAATCGTATGACGCCGGAGGTCGTTGAGGCGCTCCAGGCTGCGCGGGCTGATATTTTCTGCGTGGCTGCCTATGGCTGCATTTTGCCCGATGAGGTGCTGCATATGGCGCCGCTCGGCATTGTGAATGTTCATGCGTCTTTGCTGCCTCGTTGGCGTGGGGCTGCTCCTATTCAGCGTGCGATTCTCGCTGGTGATGAGGTTGCTGGCGTTTCTATTATGCGCATTGGGCATGGCGTGGATACTGGTGCTTATTGCGCGCAGGCCTCGACCTCGGTTGCCGGTAAGCATGCTGAGGCGTTGACCATGGAGCTTGGTGAGCTTGGCGGCAAGCTGCTTGCCGATACGCTTCCTTCTGTTGCCGATGGCACCGCCGTGTGGACTGGGCAGGACGAGGCGCTCGTTACCCATGCTGCCAAGATTTCTAAGCAGGAGATGCGCCTGGATCCGCAGATGGCTGCGCTCGATTGCGTGCGTCATGTGCTGGCTTCGTCCGATACCGCGCCTGCTCGTTGCGTGATTGCCGGTAAGACCGTGCGCGTGCTCGATGCTGCGCCGGCTGATGTGTCGCTTGGCGAGGGTCAGGTTCTCGTTAAGGCCAAGCGTGTTTACCTGGGTCTTTCCGATGGCTCGGTTGAGTTGCTCGAGGTTAAGCCCGATGGCAAGCGTGCTATGGCTGCTTCTGCCTGGGCTGCCGGCCTGCAGGGTGCCGATCTTTCGTGGGGTGTTTTGTCATGAGCAAGCTGTCTCCCGCGCGCAAGCTTGCGCTCGATGTGCTAATGGAGGCCGATCGCCGCGGCATGTATGCGCGTGACGTGCTGTCCTCTCGTGCATCGGCCAAGGCTATTGACCAGCGCGATTCCGCTTTTGCCGCTCGCTTGGCGCTGGGTGTTGCCGCCACGCAGGGTATTTTGGACGAGCTGCTCGATCAGTTTCTTGATAAGCCTAAAAAGGTTGCGCCGCGTGTTCGCATGGCGCTTCGTATCTCGGCCTTCGAGATGCTCTACCTTCATACCCCTGGCCGCGTTGCCGTAAGTCAGGGTGTTGAGCTGGTGCGCAGCGGAGCTAAGTCTGCCGCCGGTTTGGCCAATGCCGTGCTGCATAAGGTCGCGGACAACGTTGAGGACTTTGCTACTGCGTCCGATGTGGATGAGTCTGAGCGACGCTTGGTTCGTCTGTCGCGCCTGATGGGACTGCCGCGTTGGCTGTGCGCTCGCATTATGGCATCGTTCGACACGCCTGAGGGTGCGCTTAACTTTGCCGGCAATCTGGCCCCCGCACCGCTGGCCCTGCATGAGAACGCCTTTGCGACCAAGTCCGATCCGTATATCTCGCAGCTCGTTGCGCCCGTCTTCCCGGGCTGCCATGCCCCGGTTGATGCCCAGGTTACCGTTGCTTCGGGTGTGTTTGAGCGTGCTGCCGCGGTGGCATCTGATCTCAACGCCCAGCTTATCGCCACGGCAGCCACGCGCCCCGGAAGCTGCCTTGAGATTGGTGCCGGTCGCGGTACCAAGACCTATGTGATGATGTGCCAGGCCAAGCGCGCCGGTTATGAGCGTCAGCATACGGCACTTGATCTTCATGACCGTAAGTGCGACCTGAATCTCGCTCGCCTGCATAAGGCCGGTATTCAGGGCGTTCGTACGGTTT
This sequence comes from uncultured Collinsella sp., assembly GCA_938023085.1. Classification (GTDB taxonomy): domain Bacteria; phylum Actinomycetota; class Coriobacteriia; order Coriobacteriales; family Coriobacteriaceae; genus Collinsella. Next base: position 32,316 of record CALHDP010000171.1, on the reverse strand, counting down.
CGGGTGATGCCTGCGAGCTTGATGAGGTGCTCACTTCGTTTGATGCCATGCTTGGCGAGCCGGTTAAGTTCGACACGGTCTTTATCGATGCGCCGTGCTCTGGCACCGGAACCATGCGCCGTCATCCTGAGATCCCGTGGAGACTGACCGAAAAGGATGTGACGGTTGAGCTGCCCAAACTGCAGCTGACGATGCTCAAAGAGGCTGCTGCGCGCGTGGCTGCCAGCGGCGAGCTTATCTATGCGACGTGCTCGGTCTTCGACGAGGAGAACATTCAGGTCGTGGATGCGTTCCTCGCTTCTCCCGAGGGCGCCGGCTTTAGCCTGGAGCCGCTTTCCGAGGCACAGATTCTGCAGCTCCCCGAGTTCGATCAGGCCAAGAAGCTCGTATCCGTACGTCAAAACGATCGAGGTCTCTTCCAAAGCGTGCCGGTAAACGCGGACTCCTACGACGGCCACTTCTGCGCCAGGCTGGTCCGCAAGTAACGACTAAGTTGCGGTGAAATAGGGATTGAATAGCGGCTTCTGCCCGCCAAACAGCCCTTATTTCACCGCAACTCATAAGGAAACCTGGGTAGATAATTAGCCACCTATAGCGCAAAGAAACAGCCCCGCGATCGGTGTCGGTCGCGGGGCTGTTTGGTTCCTAGTGGCTATGCGGGCAGTTGGCGCAGCAGCCGCTCGTGGCGTTGGTGCTGGAGCCGCCGCTTCGCTGGTCGGTGTTGTAGAAACCGCTACCCTCAAATTTAATGCCGCTGGCCGAGAACGTCTTGGCCGCCGGGGCACCGCAGCTCGGGCACACGACCTCGGGAGTCTCGGACATGGGATGCTCAACCTCAAACACGTTGCCGCAGCTCGAGCACTTGTAATCGTAGCGCGCCATAATACTTCCTTTTCAGCACAAAGCGGGCAGATTACTCTGCCCGCAAAAATTCAAACGTCTGTAACTGTACCCTATATCGGGGGTTTTATCACGCTTCGCCCCAGAATCTATGGTTGTTGCGCAGGAGCTGTGCGGTTTTGTCCTCAGCGGCTGCAATGTCCGCCTCGTCAGCCTGCCAGGTCCAGTTGCCCGTGGCCACGCCCGGAACGTTCATGCGCGCGTCGTCGCCAAGCCCCAGGATATCCTGTAGCGGCATCATCACTAGGGGAGCGTCGCTTGCCAGCGCGTCGCTCATCAGCTTGGCCGCCACCTCAACACCGCTCGGCTCGTCGCCGCCCGCAAAGGAACGCGTGCACCAGCCGGCCAGCGTCGAGGTGTCGTGCGTCGACGTGTACAGAATCTTGCCGGGCGTGGGATGCACACCGCAGCGAACGTCGTAGTCGCTAAACTCCAGCACGTCCATGCCGGGGAAGCCGCAGGTCGAAGCCATGGCACGAACGCCAGGCGTCAGATAGCCCAAGTCCTCAGCGATAAAGTTGAGCGGACCCAGCTCGTCATAGGCGGTCTGGAAAAGGTCCTTGCCCGGGCCTGCCAGCCAACGCCCGTCGGCGCAGGCCTTGCCCGCGGGAATGCTAAAGTAGCTGTGGAATCCCAGGAAGTGATCCAGGCGCACACGGTCGTAGAGCGAGAACGCGCGGCGCAGGCGATCCATCCACCAGTTATAGCCGTTCTGCTTCATGTGGTCCCAGCGGAACGTCGGGTTGCCCCACACCTGGCCCTCGGGTGCAAAGTTGTCGGGCGGCGCGCCGGAAATCTCAATCGCCTTGCCGGTATCGGACAGCCAGAAGTTCTCGGGTTCGCTCCACGCGTCTGCCGAATCGTCCGAAACATACATCGGGATATCGCCGATAACCTCGACGCCCTTCTTGTGCGCATAGTTCATGAGCTCGCACCAAGCCAGGTCAAAACGGTACTGCATGTACGCCTGAAGCTCGGCCTCGTTGTGGAAGCGCTTGTCGTCGATCAGATGCTCGTTGTAGCGCGCGACATCTGCCGGCCAATCATGGCGCGACTCGCCCTCAAAGTACTTCTTAACGGCCATGTAGACGCAGTATTTCTCGAGCCAATCGGCATTGCGATGTTTAAACGCGGTGTACAGCGGGTCGGCATCCTCGCCGCCGCGGGCCTTCCAGGTCTCAAAGTCGGCGGCCAGCTCCTCGTGGCTCTCGGGTAGCAGGTCGATATTGCCTGCAAAGGCCGAAGGACCGGCGTAAGGGGAGCGGAAGAAGTCCGTGGGGTTGACGGGGAGAACCTGCCAGTAGCGCATGCCCATGGCGGCCAGATGGTCGATAAAGCGACGCGTGGGCGCGCCGATCGTACCGGGCTTGCCGTCGTCGGTCGGCACCGATGTGATATGGCACACAACACCCGCACCGTAATCGAGCGGCTCCTGCAGGCGCTGCTCGGCATGGTGATAGATGATCGACGAACCCAGCGGGTAAAGATCGAGCGTGACCGTACCGTTGTGGATCTCGCATTCGTGACCGCTAATCACATCGCTTGCACATTCGTCGAGCGCCGGAATCGTCACGCGGTGCGAATTGCGCAGGCTGCGGTTGATGATAACCGTCGCGGCCTCGCCGTCTTTGCCAGTGCGGGTGTAGGCGAGTACCTCGTCGTTGAGCGCGAAGGCCTTGATCTCGCCATCGACCATAAAGGGCAGCGCGCGGCGTACAGCAGACGCGTTCTTAACGATGGCCAGCGTATCGAAGTCGTGGAGCTGGTCCTTGGTCGGCATGGTGCGGCGATTGCCCGGATCGGTGAGACCCTCCAAGCCGTACTCGTCACCGTAATAGATTGAGGGAACGCCCGGGAACGTCATCTGCATGAGCGTCGCGAGCCAAAAACGGCTCTTAGCCAGGCCCATCGCGTTCTCGTCCAGGCGCCACTTGCTGCGCTCGCACTCGGGCAGCTGCGACTCGTCGGGGCCTCCGCCGAGCACCGAGATAATGCGCGGACGGTCGTGACTCGAAAGCAGATTAAGTGCGCAAGACAGGGCCTCACGCGGATAGTTCTCACGTAGGGTCTCGATATCCTCGGCAGCTTGGTAGGCGTTTTTGTAGCCCATCAAAAAGCCGATGACCATGTCGCGGAAGGGGTAATCCATGGCCGAGTCGAGCTCGGAGCCTTGCAGATAGCGACGCAGATGGCCGTAGCTGATCTTGTTGGAGGCATCTTCCCAGACCTCGCCGAGCAGCAGCGCGTCGGGCTTCTCGGCGAGCACGGCCTTCTTAATTTCGGTTAGGAAATCGTCGGAAAGTTCGTCGGCCACGTCTAGGCGCCAGCCATGAGCGCCGGCACGTAGCCATTTACGGATCACGCCGTCCTTGCCCAGGAGCCGCTCGCGTACCAGTTCGGAGCTCTCATTAATGGCGGGCATATTGCCCACGCCCCACCAGCAGTCGTACGAGCCGTCCTCGTGGAAATAAAACGCATCGCGCCACGGCGAATCCTCGCTCTGCCACGCGCCCACGCCGGGGTAGTTGCCGTAGCGGTTGAAGTAGATCGAATCGTCGCCCGTGTGGTTGAACACACCGTCCAGAATGATGGAAATGCCTAGCTTCTCGGCCGCCTTGCACAGCTCAGTAAAGTCCTGCTCGGTGCCCAGGATCGGGTCGATCTTGGTGTAGTCGGCCGTGTCGTAGCGGTGGTTGCTTGCCGCTTCAAAGATGGGGTTGAGGTAGATTGCTGTAAAGCCCAGCTCGGCGATGCGGGGCAGGTCTTCCTGGATGCCCTTGAGCGAGCCGCCGTAGAAGTCCCAGGTCTTGATGGAGCCGTCCTCGGCGCGCTCGTAAACGGGCGGCTCGTTCCAGTCCTCGACCATCCGGCGCTGGATTCCGTTGCGCGGTTTTTCGACCTCGGCCAGCGTGCGCTCGCGCCAGTGCTCGTCGCGGGCATAGCGATCGGGGAAGATCTGGTAGACCATGCCGCGCTCGTACCAAGTGGGACGGTTCTCACGGTGTTTGTAGACGGTGACCTGGAATGACGGCACCTCGGCGTAGTCGTAGGTTACGCCCTCGCCGCCGGTGCGTCCCTGCGGTGCGCCCAAGCGGACCTCGGGCTGGCCTTCGATATTGCATATAAAGCTGTACCACACAAGACACGGTTCGGTGCATTTGAGCTCGCCGGTAAAAATGCCATCGCCCTCGTGCTCCATCGGAATCAGGGTCTCGCCGACGCCATCGACCCAGGTGCGCAGGGTGAGCGTTGCCTGGTTGGGATCGGCGTCCTCCAAAATCACCGAGAGCGCAACGGAAGTTCCAGTGGTCACAGCGCCAAAGGGGTTGCGAAACTGCGGCAGGCGGCTGTTGTGAATCAATCTCATAGTACGGTCCAGTTCTATACATTCATGGCCAACGGGTCATGGACTTAACGCACAGTTCTTAAGTATATCGTTGTACTTTAGTTGTCTAAACCACAGCCGTTCACTATCGGCGAACGGTTGTCCTAGAAAATCGTTTTACCACTCAAATTATCGCGATATTTAAAAACGTCTATACCGATACTATTTGTAGCCAACCAAAAGTACTTCGGTTTACTACGATGAATTGGATGATCTCAACCACGGTCATTTTGATGATATTAAAACCGCAGGTAGAGGCGTTGCCGATTTCGTAGATTACTCGCCGTGGTCAGCCGGAGCCATTTTGTCGTAGTAAACCGGGCTTCTTTTTACTAGAGAAGTTCAACCAAGAAGAGGGCGCCTGGTTGGGGCGCCCTCTTTTGCGTTGAGGATTAAGTTTGAATCGTCCGGATTAGTGGCGCTTGCGGGTGGCCGTTGCCTTACGGACGGAGGTCTTCTTGGTCGGAGCCTTTTCCTCAGTCTTAGCGGCGGGGGAGACCGGGGCCTCCTTGGCGGGCTCGGTCTTTGCCGTAGCCTTCGGAGCGGTCTTGACCTCAGCAGCCTTCGGTGCCGGCTCGGCCTTTACTGCGGGCTTGTCCTCGGCCTTAGCCTCTGCCTTGGGAGCAGCAGCCTTGGTCGTGGCCTTTTTGGCCGTCGTGGTAGTGCGCTTGCGCGTGGTAGTCTTGGCAGCCGGCTTTGCCTCGACAGCTGCCTCGGCCTTGGACTCGGAGGGCGTCTCCTCGACTTTGCCGGCCGGCTTTGCGACTGCCTTCGGGGTCGTCTTCGCGGCGGCCTTCGTCGTAGTAGCCTTCGTGGTCGTCGACTTCATTGCCGTGGTCTTCTTGGCTGCCGTTGCCTTCTTGGTGGTCGCGGCCGTCTTCTTGGCAGCGGTCTTGGCCGGAGCCTTTGCCGCAGGCTTAGCCTCGGCGGTGGCGGTTTCGGCCTTTACCTCGGGAGCGACCTCGGCCTCGGCGACCTTCTTGGCAGCGGCGGTCGTGCGCTTGCGCGTGGTCGTTGCCTTGGCGGTAGTTGTCTTGGCAGCGGTGGTCTTGCTCGCAGCGGCCTTCGTGGCCGTAGCCTTCTTAGCCGTTGCCTTGCGGGCCGTCGTCTTCTTGGCGGCAGGCTTCGCTGCGGGCTTTACCTCGGCCTCGACAGCCGGCTTCTCCTCGGCCTTGGGCTCCTCTGCGGCCACCGGCTCTGCAACAGCCTCAGGCTCGTCAACGACCGCCGCCGGCCTCTCGATCTCCGGATGCATAAAGAAGTACAGATCCAGATACTTATCGGCCGAACGCGTCCAGCTAAAGTCCTGGCTCATGGCCTGCGTGACCAGCTGATTCCAAGCGTCGCGGTTGTCCCAGAACAGGCGTGCCGCACGGAATACCGCATCGCCCATCTCGTCGCCGTTAAAGTTGCTAAACGAGAAGCCCGTGCCCTCACCGGTAAACTCGTTGTACGGCTGCACGGTGTCCTTCAGGCCACCGGTCTCGCGCACGATGGGCAGGGTGCCGTAGCGCATGGCGATGATCTGCGACAGGCCGCAGGGCTCAAACTTCGACGGCATCAGGAACATATCGGCGGCGGCGTACATACGCTGCGACAGCGCAGGATCGAACTCGATGCGCGCGGCCATGGTGCCGGGGTACTTGTCCTGGAAGTAGCGCAGGCCGTCCTCGTAGTCGCGGTCGCCGGTGCCCAGCACCGCCACCTGCACGCCGCCGGCCAGGACTCGGTCGAGCGCGTACATGACCAGGTCCATGCCCTTCTGACGCGTCAGGCGCGTGACCATCACCATCAGCGGACGGTCGTCGCGGACCTCGAGGCCCAGCTCCTCCTGCAGCTTGGCCTTGCAAACGGCCTTGCCGGAGCGGTCCTCAACGGTGTAGTTGGCGGCAATGCGCTTGTCGGTCGCCGGGTCAAAGCCCGCGACGTCAATGCCATTCAGAATGCCCTGCAGCGCGTAAGAGCGCTCGCGCAGCACGCCGTCCAGGCCCTCGCCAAACTCGGGCGTCTGGATCTCGCCCGCATAGGTGGGGCTCACCGTGGTAATAGCGTCGGCATAGCGCAGCGCGCCCAGCATGTAGTTGATGCTGCAGGCGTCGCAACGTAGCTGCGAGGCGGCAGCCGGAATGTGCGCCACACCCAGGATGTCCTCCATCACGGTGTCGCTAAACTGGCCCTGGAACGCCACGTTGTGGATCGAGAACACGGTCTTGACGCGGTCGTACAGCGGCAGGCCCTGGTAGAACTCGCGCAGGAACACGGGCGCCAGTGCCGTTTGCCAGTCGTTGCAGTGCAGAATATCGCACTCAAAGCCGGCCGGCAGGTGCTGCAGGCTCTCAGTGATGGCCTTGGAGAAAAACGCGAAGCGCTCGCCGTCGTCAAAGAAGCCGTACGGATAGTCGCGCGCAAAGTAGCGCTCGTTGTCGATGAACATATAGGTGACGCCGTCGTGCTCGAGCTTCTCCAGCCCGCAGTACTCGTTGCGCCAGCCCAGGCTCACGTAAAAGTCGGCAAAGTGCTCCATCTGCGCCTTGTACTCGTCCTTGATGGTGGCGTACTTGGGCACCATCACGATAACCTCGGCGCCGGCACGCACAAGCGCCGCAGGCAGTGAGCCCGCCACGTCGCCCAGGCCACCGGTCTTAACAAACGGTGCGCACTCGGCCGAGGCAAACACGATCTGCATCTTTTTGCTGGTTTCTGCCATATTGTCTCCCATGTTGCAATTCGAGAATAGCCGCCTGGCGCTAACCGGGCGGCTATTCTACATGTTACGAGCGATGTTGCGGTGCCAACGTTAACGTACGATGGTGGTGTCGGAAGTTAACGGAGCCTTTCCCAGCACCAAGATGTTCTCGGGCGTGCCGCGAAGCTCGGTGTTGGTGGGAACCACGTTGTTCTTGTCCAGGATGGCATTCTCGACGCGGGCGCCGCTCTTGATGATGCAGCTCTGGTTGATGATCGAGTTGGTCACCGATGCGCCCTCCTCGACCACGACGCCGCGCGACAGGATCGAGTTGCGCACGGTGCCCTTGATGATGCAGCCGGCCGAGATAATCGAGTTGCAGGCGTGACTGCCGGTCGCATAACGCGAAGGCGGCACGTCGTGAGCCTTGGTCAGGATCGGGCGCTCGGGGTCAAAGAGCTGGTCGGCTACGGTCTGGTCGAGCAGATCCATGCTACGGCGATATAGCGACTTCTCGCTAAACACGCCCACGACCTCGCCCTTGTACTCGTAGCTGCACACGTCGATGTTGCCAAAGTCGCCCTGAAGTGCCTCGAGCAGGTCTAAATAGTCGGCGGCTTGGTAGTGGTCGATGATCTCGAGCAGCGTCTCGCGGTTGACGATGCAGCAGTCCATAGACGCGTTGTCGCCGTACACGACGCCGGCGCTCACGCCCGTCAGGCGGCCGTTCTCGTTGATCTGCAGCTTGGTCTCGTCATCGACGTTGCGCGTAGCCTTGCAGTACACCACGGTCATCTGGGCACCGGAGTTCTCGTGCGCGTCGATGATGGTGTTGAGGTCCATATTAAAGATGATGTTGGTGCCCATCATCACAACGTAGGGCTTGTCCGAGCACTGGAACAGCGTCTTGTTGGAGATGATGTCGCGCAGCAGGAAGCGCATGCCGCCCTTGGTGGTGCCATACGCGTTGCCGGGGACCATGAACAGGCCGCCCTTCTTGCGGTCCAAGCCCCAGTCCTTGCCCGAGCCCACGTGGTCGATCAGCGAGCGGTAGTTACCCGGCATGACGACGCCGACAGTCTTAATGCCGGCATTCATCATGTTGGACAGCGGAAAGTCGATCAGGCGGTAGCGGCCCAAAAACGGGACGGACGCGATAGGGCGGTCCTTGAGCAGCACGCTGCCGTAGGTCGAAGAGTAGTTAGCGGTGATGTAACCGATGGCCTTGCGATTGATCATCGGATCATTCCCCCTTCCCGATAACGACGTCATTTCCAACGACGGCCGTATCCTTGGTGGTATCGACAGAGCCGAGCTTCACGCCCTCTTCGACCGTGGAGTTCTCGCCCAAAATAGCGCGGCAGATGTGCGCACCGCTCTTAACGTGTGCACCCGGCAGCAGCACGGAGTCCTCGACCACGGCGCGCTCCTCGATGATGACGTCGGTCGAAAGGATCGAGTGGCGAGCGGTGCCGTAGATCTTGCAGCCGTTGGAGACCAGGCAGTCGTCCAGGCGGCCGTCCGGACCAATGTAGTGCGGCGGACGCGTGGTGATGTTGGACATGATGGGGAAGTTCTTGTCAAACAGATCGAACTCGGGGTTGTTGCCCAGCAGGTCCATCGAGGTCTCGTGGAAGCTGGCGATGGTGCCGACGTCCTTCCAGAAGCCATGGAACTCGTAGCTGTACAGGCGCTTTTCCTCGCCGAGCAGCTTGGGGATGATGTCCTTGCCAAAGTCGTGGCTCGAGCGCTGGTCCAGAGCGTCCTCCTCGAGTGCCTCGATCAGGACGTCGGCCGAGAAGATGTAGATGCCCATGGACGCGAGGTTCGAATCGGGCTTATCGGGCTTCTCGGTGAACTTGGTGATGCGGCCGTCCTCGGGGTCGGTGGTCAGGATGCCAAAGCGGCTGGCCTCCTCCCACGGCACGGGCATAACGCTCACCGTGAGGTCGGCGTTGTTCTCAATGTGCGTCTTGAGCATCTTGCGGTAGTCCATGCGATACAGGTGGTCGCCGGAAAGAATCAGGACGTACTTGGGGTCGTTGGCCTTGATGTAGTCGAGGTTCTGCGTAATGGCGTCAGCCGTGCCCGCATACCAGGCGCCGCCGGTCTGCGTCTCGTACGGTGGCAGGATCGACACGCCGCCGTCGCGGCTGTCCAGATCCCAAGCCTCGCCAGAGCCCACATAGGCATGCAGCAGGTAGGGACGATACTGCGTCAGAACGCCCACCGTGTCGATGCCCGAGTTTGAGCAGTTGGAGAGCGAAAAGTCGATAATGCGGAACTTGCCACCAAAGCTAACCGCCGGCTTAGCGATCTTTTGGGTGAGTGCCCCCAATCGGCTGCCCTGTCCTCCTGCGAGGAGCATCGCGATGCATTCTTTCTTACTCATCGATTTCTCCTTCTGTCATCGATGTTTCTAAACCCATTAGCGACGGGCGCGGAGCCTATTCGCGCCCGTCGAGTAATGCCGTGCGGCAAAGGGAACTCGCGCGCCTTTACGCGTGCCAGATCTCGTCGCGGTACTCGCGGATGGTGCGGTCGCTCGAGAACCAGCCGCTCGAGGCGGTGTTGAGCAGCGCCTTGCGGTTCCAGGTCTCCTGGTCGCCGTAGCTGCCCGTAAGCTTCTCCCACGCATCCACGTAGCTGCGGAAATCGGCCATGACCAGGTCGGGATCGTTGTTGTTCATGAGCTCGTTGTAGATGCTCTCGAAGTTGCCCGAAAGCCCGGCGAAGGTGTTGTCCTTGAGCTCGTCCATCACGCGGCCCAGGCGCTCGCGGTCGCCGTTGAGCGTATCCCACGCAAAGTAGCTGTTCGATGCCCAGAGCTGCTCGACCTCGGGAGCGGTCAGGCCAAAGATGGCCTCGTTCTCGCGGCCGGCCAGGTCGGCAATCTCGATGTTGGCGCCGTCGAGGGTTCCCAGCGTAATGGCGCCGTTCATCATGAGCTTCATGTTGGACGTGCCCGAGGCCTCTTTGCCGGCCGTGGAGATCTGCTCCGAGATCTCGGCGGCGGGGTAGATGAGTTGGGCGTTGCTCACGCGGAAGTTGGGAATAAAGCAGACCTTCATGACCTCGTTGACGCGCGGGTCGTTATTGACGACCTCGGCCACGGAGTTGATGAGGCGGATGGTCTCCTTGGCGAAGGTGTAGCTCGAGGCCGCCTTGCCGCTAAAGATGAAGGTCGTCGGCGTCACGTGGAAGTTGGGGTCGGCGATGCGACGGTTGTAGATGTCCATCACCTTCATGATGTTCATGAGCTGACGCTTGTAGGCGTGGAAGCGCTTCACCTGAACATCGAAAACGGTGTTGGGATCGATGACCAGACCGGTCTCGGCCTTGACGTAGGCGGCCAGACGCTCCTTGTTGGCGCGCTTGGAGGCACCCACGGCCTTCAGGAACTCGCTGTCGTTCTGGAACTCTTTGAGTTTCTCCAGCTCAAAGGCGTCCTTGAGCCAGCCATCGCCAATGGCCTCGGTCACGAGCTTGGCGTAAGTGGGGTTGGCCTCGGCAAAGAAGCGACGGTGCGAGATGCCGTTGGTCTTGTTGTTGAACTTCTCGGGCGTCAGGGCATAGAAGTCCTTGAGCACGATGTTCTTGATGATGTCGGAGTGAATCTTGGCCACGCCGTTGACGCTATGGCTGCAGATTACAGACAGGTTGGCCATGCGAATCTCGCCGTCCCACAGGATGGCGGTCTGGCGCAGACGCTCCTGCCAGCCCTCCTGGGTGGTGTCGAACGACTCGTGCCAACGGCGGCTGATCTCGTCGATGATCTGGTACACGCGGGGGAGGAGCTTGGAGAACGTGCCGATGGGCCACTTCTCCAGAGCCTCGGGCAGGATGGTGTGGTTGGTGTAGCTCACGACCTGCGTCACGATGTTCCAAGCGTCATCCCACTCGAGCTTCTTCTCGTCGATGAGGATGCGCATGAGCTCGGGGCCGCACATGGCGGGGTGCGTGTCGTTGGTGTGGATGGCCACAAACTGCGGCAGCAGCTCCCAGTTCTCGCCGTGCTCCTTCTCAAAGGTGTCGAGCAGGCTGTAGATGCCGGCCGAAACAAACAGGTACTCCTGCTTCAGGCGCAGCAGACGGCCGTGCTCGCCGGCGTCGTTGGGGTAGAGGATGGCGCTGATGGCCTCGGCCTCGGCGCGCTCGGCATCGGCCAGGGCGTAGTCGCCGCGGTTGAAGGCCTCCAGATCGAAGTGCTCCTCGACCGGCTCGGCGGCCCAGACGCGCAGCTTGTTGACGGTCTCGCCGGCATAGCCCACAACGGGGATGTCATAGGGGACGGCCAGGATGTCCTGCGTGTCTACCGTGCGGTAGAACGTGCGGCCGTTCTCCTCAAAGCCCTCGACGTGGCCACCAAACTTAATGGTCACGGCCTTGTCCTGACGGCGGACCTCCCAGGGATAGCCGTGGGTGAGCCACTCGTCGGTGGCCTCGACCTGGCTACCGTTAACGATCTCCTGCTTAAACAGGCCGTAGCGGTAGCGCATGCCGTTGCCGTAGCCGGCAATGCCCTCGGCTGCCATAGAATCCAGGAAGCATGCGGCCAGACGGCCCAGGCCACCGTTGCCCAATGCCGGATCAGGCTCTTGGTTCTCGATGACGGACAGGTCAAAGCCCATGTCGTCGAGGGCCTCGGCGACCATGTCGCGAACGCCAAAGTTGAGCAGGTAGTTATCGAGCAGGCGGCCGATCAAAAACTCGATCGAGAAGTAGTACACGCGCTTTTTGCCCTCGGCGGTGGCGCGGGCGTCACTCTTGGTGGCAACGGTGCGTGCCTTCTCGGCCACGAGCTTGGCCAGGGCGTTAAAGCGGTCGAGGTCGCTGGCGGCTTCGACGCTCTTGCCGCTGATGCTCATGACGGCATCGCGATAGAGCTCGGTAAACTCCTGCTTGTTGTCGAAGATCTTATTCATACGTTCCTTTCCCCCGGGGATGTTTCTCCCGGAACGGTTATGACATGTATCCTACGCCCCTGCGGGGCGGGTAATTACAGCGGTAACACCTTTGTTACGCTTTCTTGGCATGGGCCTTAACGGCAGCTGCCTTGGCCTTGGGAGCAGCCTTTTTGGTGGCTGCCTTCTTGGCCGTGGCGGGCTTGGCCGAAGCCTTGGCTGCGGGCTTGGCAGCCTTCGCCTTAGCCGGAGCCTTCTTGGCGGCCGCGGCCTTGGGCATTACCGTGGACGTGCGCTTTTTGGGCGCAGCCTTGGGAGCCTCGACCACGGGCGGCTTATAGCTGCTGGGACCGCGACGCTTAAGCACCACGCCAGCCAGGCCAGGAACCTTGATCTCGATGGAGTCCATCTGCCCGTTCCAGGGATAGGGCTCGCTCGAGCAGGTGTAGGGCTCCTTGCCGGCGTATCCGCTGCCACCGAACTCGGGACGGTCGGAATCGAAGATGACCTCCCAGTCGCCCTCGCGCGGCACGCCCACACGGAAGCTCTCGTAGCTCGCCGGATCAAAGTTGATCAGGATCACCAGGTCGTCATCGACGTCCTCGCCCTGACGCACAAAGCTCACGATGGACTGCTTGGAGTTGTCCGCGTCGATCCAGGTAAAGCCGTCGTCGGTGTAGCCGCGCTCGTACAGGGCGGGCTCGGCGGTGTACAGGTGGTTGAGCGCCTTGATAAACGACTGATGATGACGGTGGGTCTCGTACTCCTCGGTCAGGAACCACTGGATGGACTCGTAGTAGCGCCACTCAATAAACTGGCCGATCTCGTTGCCCATAAAGTTGAGCTTGGCACCGGGGTGCGTCATCTGATAGAAAGCCAGCGTGCGCAGGCCGGCAAACTGGCGCCACCAGTCGCCCGGCATGCGGCCGATCAGTGAGCACTTGCCGTGCACGACCTCGTCGTGGCTCAGCGGGCAAATGAAGTTCTCGGTAAAGGCGTACATGATGGAGAACGTGAGCAGCCCGTGGTTGCCGGGACGCCACGGAAAATCGGTCTGCATGTAGTGCAGGGTGTCATTCATCCAGCCCATGTCCCACTTGTAGTGGAAGCCCAGGCCGCCGTCCTGCGGCGGGTAGGTCACGAGCGGCCACGCGGTGGACTCTTCGGCCATCATCATCACGTCGGGGAAGTGGGCCTCCACGGCGCAGTTGACCTGGCGGATAAACGCGCTGGCGTCCAGGTCCTCCTCGGTTCCGTACTTGTTGAACTTCTTTTGGCCGGGATCGTCGATGCCAAAGTTGAGGTACAGCATGCTGGACACGCCGTCCATGCGAATGCCGTCCACGTGGAAGTTCTCGAGCCAATACAGCACGTTGGAGACCAGGAAGGAGCGGACTTCGCCGCGGGCGAAGTCGAACTTATGCGTGCCCCAGTTGGGGTGAATCTCGTGCTCAAACAGCATGTGACCGTTAAAGGTGGCAAGGCCGTGGGAGTCGGCGCAAAAACCGCCGGGCACCCAGTCCATGATCACGCCGATGCCTGCCTTGTGGCACGCATCGATAAAGTGCATGAGCTGCTGCGGGTTGCCGTAGCGCGACGTGGCGGCGTAATAGCCGGTCGTCTGATAGCCCCAGGAGCCATCGAAGGGATGCTCCATGAGCGGCATGACCTCAATATGCGTGTAGCCCATGTCGCGCACGTAGTCCACGAGCTCCACCGACAGGTCGTCGTAGGTATAGAACTCGCCGCGCTGCGCGGGGAAGGGGTCCATGGGGCCGGGGTAGTTGCCGTACTCGTCCGGCTCGCCCTGCGGCGCGTCACCGTGGCGCTTCCACGAGCCAATGTGCACCTCGTAGATGTTGAGGGGCTGCGACATGTGGTTATGACCGGAGCGGCGCTTGAGCCACGCGGCATCGTTCCACTTGTAGCCGTCGAGCGTCCACAGCACGCTGGCAGTACCCGGAGGGCACTCGGCCTTAAAGGCGTACGGATCGGCCTTGTAGAGCTTTTCGCCCTCGTTGGTCTCGATCAGGTACTTATAGAGCTGGCCCTGTTCGGCGCCAGGAATAAAGCCTTCCCAGATAGCGCTCGTATGCACGGGCACCAGCGGGTTGGCTTCCTCATCCCAGTCGTTAAATTCGCCAATGACGTGGACGCTCTTTACATCGGGCGCCCAAACGCAAAAACGCCAGCCGCGCGCACGGTTCTGCGTATCGGGGTGCGCACCCATCTTTTCCCAGCTGCGCTCCCACATGCCAATGCCAAACAGATAGACATCGTCCTTAGAGAGCTCCGGCGCGTGCGGAGCCGGCTTGCGGGTTGCGGGCTTTTTGGTTACTGGCTTTAGCTTTGTATCGCTCACGTTTGATCCCATCATGACGCGGCAGCATGTTGCCTTGGTGACTAAATGCGAAAGGTCCAGGGCTGCACGAATCGAAGGGACGGCGATATTTCTATGATTCGTTCCACCTCGCGTGCTCGGTGGAACTTTCGGCAGAAAATACCTTAACACCTGTACGTTACTTTTATGGACGAAAGTGGTTTTGCGGCGGCTTTTAATCGGTGAGCGCCATGTTTATACCACTGACAGAATTGCGATGGTAAAACTCTTGACAGTTTTACCAATTAGGGTTTCAAGATTGTTAGTTTGACGTTTGGTAAAACGTTTTTAGCAGGATGTTTACCATTTGACATTGAAAGGTTCGTTTATGTCCCAGACCGCCGCACCCAACGTTGCTTTTATTTTCGATTGCGACGGCACGCTGGTTAATAGCACCCCCGTTTGGGGCTACGCCCAGCCCGAATTATTACACCGTCACGGCATTGACGTGACGGTCGACGATTTTGCCCAGTTTGAGCATCTTTCCCTCGAGGACGAATGCCAGGCCTACCACGACACGTGGGGCATAGGCGCGAATGGCGAGGAGTTGTATCGCGAACTGAGCGAGATTCTGATCGATGGCTACTCCAAGGTGCCGCCGCGCGATGGTCTGCTGGCATTTTTGAAGCAGGCGCAGGAGGCCGGTATTGCCATGTGCGTGGCTACGTCCACGCCGGCCGAGCTGGTAAAGTCTGCACTCGCGGGTGCCGGGCTTGATCGCTATATGGAGTTTATTACCACGACGGGCGAGGCGGGACGCTCCAAGCAGTTCCCGGATGTGTATGAACTTGCGCTGCGTCGCCTAGAGGAGCGCCACGGGTGCAAGTTTGAGCGCGCATGGGTGTTTGAGGATGCGGTCTTTGGACTTAAGAGCTCTGGCACTGCAGGCTTTAAGCGCGTGGGCATCTATGACCCGCTTGGCCGTATGAAGCGCGACGATGTGCGCGCCAACTGCGATATCTTTATCGATAGCTACGAGGAGCTTGATCTGGCCCGCGTGTTGGAGTTTGAGGGGTAGGCGAGGGCTGTGCTGGACAAGGTATTAGTGGTCTGCGGCTCGCCCGTGGTGGCGAGCGCGGATCTGCTGCGGCAGCTGGCGGGGGAGTGCGATCACGTTGTGGCTGTTGATCGCGGGCTCGATGCTCTGCTGAGCGCCGGGCTGGGCTGCGACGTATTTGTTGGAGACGCCGATACGGTGAGCGACGCTGGTCGTGCGCTGGTCGATGTTGCCGAAGCCTTTGAAGTAGAGCGCCACGACCCCTACAAGGACTACACCGACCTGGCGCTGGCGCTCGATTCCGTTCGCCGCCGCTGGCCGGGTTCCGAGGTGGTTGCGACCTGCGCCACCGGCGGCCGTCCGGATATGGCGCTGAGCGTGTTGGGGCTGCTCACGGGCTACGAGGATGCCCCTATCTGGATTGCCGAGGACGAGACCACGGCCCGCATCCTGCATGCCGGTGAATCTTGGACCATCGAAGGTGCCGAAGGCAAGACCTTCTCCATCATCGCAATCGCCCCTAACACCAAGGTCAGCGAACACGGCCTAGAATGGGAACTAGATCACGCCCCGCTGGGCTTGTTGGCCGACACGGGCATTAGCAACGTCGTCAGGTCAACAGCCACGATCCAAGTCCACACCGGAACCGCCATCGCTTACCTATATCAATAGGCATTTAGAGTCTGACCCAAAAAAGTCCTTGCACGTCGCGCCAACTTCCCCTATAGTATCTCCTCGTCACGGGGGCGTAGCTCAGCTGGGAGAGCGCTTGACTGGCAGTCAAGAGGTCAGGGGTTCGATCCCCCTCGTCTCCACCATCGTGAATGCAAAGGCCTTCGGGATTCCGAAGGCCTTTTTTCATGCCAAAACACCACGCGCCACAAGCCCCTTCCACACCTACAAAAAGTTGCGCAATTAATTTCCCATATCTGTACATAGTTTGTTAGACAAAAACAATTAAACAGGATGACAAGCAGGGCCAACCCGACCCAATTATCGCCACGCAACACACGCCGCGCCCCAATAACCTGCGCCAACGTGAACAACATCCAAAAACAACCCCCTTGAGCACGCTAAATGAACGAAATGTTGTTAGCCGCTACCCAAATAAGTTTCACCAACAGCTTGTGCTAGGATACCTAACGTTACATGAGTTCAACTGTGCTTGTGGCTCCAGCAAGCCATAAGGCGCAGGGTCGATCAGCATCCGGCCGTAACGGCGGTGCCAGAAACACCACGAGCTCCAATAAAGAAGTCATGCGACGTTATTAATTTGCATTGAGGTAATTCCGATATGCATTAGGTAATTGTTTGCATGCCAAAGCGTAGCAGTTCTTCAGCTGTCTGCGTGCGGTCCAGTTTTGTACCCGCTTGACTGGCTCACACGCAGCCAGCTGGGGTTGTGGGCAAAATTGCGATACACGCCTACAGCCTCAGTTTCTGCACTTATACATACCGTTCACGGTGGGGCAGAGCCACGTGCTTGTCTGACTGGGCTCAGGGTTTGAATATGGAGCGCCTTTGCGCACAAGCGCCCTGGCGAAGCCATACCCAAACCCCGTGAGCCACACGTAAGACAGCAAGGGGGTGATGCTCGTGTGGTATGTGATCCAGGTCATTAACGGTCGCGAAGACGTAATGCGCGAGCGCATCGAGTGCATGGTGCCGGCTGGCACCATGCAAGAGCTCTTTTATCCTCAATTTCAAACCGAAATCAAGGTACACGGCGACTGGGTCAACACAAACAAGCCGTTGTTCCCTGGTTATCTCATCTGCGATACGGCAGACCCCCGCACCGTGCAACAGTATTTGCTGCGCATGGACGACTTTGCCCGGGTGTTATCTCAGGACGGTCAGTTTGTGCCACTGGCAAAAGAAGAGGTCCAGCTTATTGGCGGCTTTACGCATAGGGGAGACCGCGTAGTGCCCATGAGCGAGGCCCTAAAAGACGGTGACCAAGTCGTAGTGACGGCTGGTCCGCTGCTGGGCCACGAGGGCCTCATTAAAACTATTAATAGACGCAAGAGCACTGCTTTTTTGGAGCTCAACCTGTGCGGCCGACGCGTAACCACGCGCGTTGGTCTTGCTGTGCTTTCAAACGAGCAGCGCGTCATGCGGAATCTCAAAAAGGCGATTGTCTAGCTGCAAGCGGTCGCTACACAGAACAGGGAGGATCTCCGACCTGGGGACGAAGTATTGGAAGAGAACGTGTCGGAAAAAACTCAATATGCAACGGATGTGCCAGCGGGTGCAGCGTTGATTGCTCAGGCTATGGACCGGCGTGAGGGAGACGGCCGCTACAAGGCAATGCAATCCATCATGGACTGGGATCGCTCGCGCCTGGCCTACCGGGCCGTCAAGCGCGCCTTCGACATCGTGTTCAGCGGTGCCGTGCTCGTTTTCATCGCTATCCCCAGCCTCGTGCTCGCCGCTGCCATCCGCCTGGAGAGCGAGGGCAACCCCTTCTACAGCCAGATCCGCGTGGGTCAGACCCACCGCGACGGCAGCCTATCCACCTTCCGCATGTGGAAGTTCCGCTCCATGTACAGGGACGCCGACGACCGACTCGCCGAGCTCAGGGAGCAAAACGAGATCGCCGGCGCCATGTTCAAGATGAAGGAGGATCCCCGCGTCACCAAGATCGGGAAGTTCATCCGCAAGCACTCTATCGACGAGTTCCCACAGTTTCTGAATGTGTTTCTGGGCCAGATGAGCGTCGTTGGGCCCCGTCCGCCGCTGCCTAACGAGGTCGCGGAGTACACCGAGTACGACCTGCAGAGGCTAGCAGTGAAGCCAGGTATCACGGGACTCTGGCAGGTTACGGAGCGCAATTCCACCGGTTTCGACGGCATGGTCCGCCGGGACCTCGAGTACATAGCCAAACGCGGAATCGTCATGGACCTCAAGATCGTCCTCCTCACGGTTCTGGAGGTCTTCAACGGGAGCGATGCGTACTAATGCCTAACTTTAATACCCGATTCGAATCGGAGAAAAAAATGAAGATTGCCGTCGCCGGAACTGGCTACGTCGGACTGTCCCTCGCCGTCCTGTTATCGCAGCACAACGAGGTCCACGCGCTGGACATCGTGCCCGAGAAGGTCGAGAAGATCAACAGCTACGTATCGCCCATCCAGGACGACGAAATCGAGCGCTTTCTGGCGGAGGCCAAGGCGGGGGAGCGCCAGCTCGACTTGCACGCCACCGTCGACGTAGCCGAGGCCTATACGGGTGCCGACTACGCCGTCATCGCCACGCCCACCAACTATGACTCGGACAGGAACTTCTTCGACACGAGCTCCGTCGAGGCCGCCATCGCCGCCGTGCGCTCGGTGAACCCGGACGCCTGGATCGTCATCAAGTCCACGATCCCCGTCGGCTACACCGCGGGCCTGCGCGAGAGGCTGGGCGACAGCAAGATCTTCTTCAGCCCGGAGTTCCTGCGCGAGAGCAGGGCTCTCTACGACAACCTGCATCCCTCTCGTATCGTGGTGGGCGCGCCGAAGGACGACCCCGAGGCCGTCGCGGCTGCCGAGCGCTTCGCCGGCCTGCTCGCGCAGGGTGCCGATCCCGCCGAGCTGGAGCGCGTGAACGCCGACGGCTCCAAGGGCATCCCGGAGCTCGTGCTGGGCACCACCGAGGCCGAGGCCGTAAAGCTCTTCGCCAACACCTACCTGGCGCTGCGCGTGGCCTACTTCAACGAGCTCGACACCTACTGCGAGGTCCGCGGCCTCAATACCCGCGACGTCATCGACGGTGTCTGCCTGGAGCCGCGCATCGGCAGCCACTACAACAACCCCAGCTTCGGCTACGGCGGCTACTGCCTGCCCAAGGACACCAAGCAGCTGCTGGCCAACTACAGGGACGTGCCGCAGAACCTGATCGAGGCCATCGTGGAGGCCAACCGCACCCGCAAGGACTTCGTGGCAGACGAGGTGCTGCAGATGGTGTGGGACCGCGTGTACGAGGGCAAGGAGAAGCCGGTCGTGGGCGTCTACCGCCTGACGATGAAATCCAATTCGGACAACTTCCGCGCGAGTTCCATCCAGGGCGTCATGAAGCGCGTGAAGGCCAAGGGCGTTCCCGTGGTGGTCTACGAGCCCACGCTCGATGCGCCGGAGTTCTTCGGCTCCGAGGTCACGCACGACCTGGAGGCCTTCAAGGCCGGCTGCGATGTGATCGTTGCCAACCGCTGGAGCGACGAGCTCGTTGACGTGGCGGATAAGGTATACACTCGCGATTTGTTTAAGAGGGATTAGTTCATGACGGGGTGTCGCAAGGACATAAAAGTGTGCTTTGCTGCGTCATCTGGTGGGCATCTGGAGCAGTTACTTGCGCTTAAGCCTTTGATGGAGCGCTACGACAGTTTCATCCTCACCGAGAAGACTGCCTACGATGCCAAGCTACCTGTGCGGGCTCGCTATGTGCGCCAGGTGAATCGACACGAGGCAAGCTTTCTTCCTCGAATGGCGTTCAATGCCGTGACGTCTCTTCGTTATTGGTTCACTGAACACCCCGACGTGATTGTGTGTACGGGGGTACTGGCTACCATACCGTTTTGTCTGATCGGGCATGCAATGGGCGCCAAGCTTGTGTATGTCGAGTCTTTCGCGAAAACTGACTCACCAACCATGACGGGAAAGCTGCTGAGCAAACGCGCCGATCGTTTTTACGTGCAGTGGGAGTCGATGCTATCCGTGTACCCCAATGCCCGCTTTGTCGGCGGCGTGTACTAGGGAGGTGGTCGCATGATATTCGTTACCGTAGGCTCCCAGAAGTTTCAGTTCGACAGATTAGTCAGGGCGGTAGATGCTCTCGTTGCTAGCGGTGTTGCTGAGGATGGAGCTTTTGCTCAGACGGGTGTGTGCACTTACATTCCTGAGTATTTGGAACACGAGGCGTTTCTCGATCGTGATTCCTTCCGCGTTCATATGGATGCTTGCGATGTCGTGGTAACCCATGGAGGTACCGGCGCCATCATCGGCGCCGTTAAGGACAACAAGAAAGTCATCGCTGTTCCGCGTCTAGCAAAATACGGCGAACATGTGGATGATCACCAGATTGAGATTGTTCGACAGTTCGGGGACATGGGGCTGATTGAGCCGTGTATGGACCCTACCGACCTGCCCGCCGCTTATGCGCGGGTGCTTTCCAAGGATTACCTGCCCTACAAGAGCAACGCGGCGCGGTTCTGCGCCGACCTTTCCGATTACATCGATGGCGTTGGAGGCGTACGATGAAACTTAAGAAAAGATTCGCGCTTTCTCTGAGGAACAACTTGCGCTTTATCCCCGACGAGGATTTTATTCGCATGTGCTTCAGAGCAAAGCTGCACTATAAGCTCGATCTTGATCATCCCAG
Organism: uncultured Collinsella sp.; assembly: GCA_938023085.1. Lineage (GTDB taxonomy): Bacteria > Actinomycetota > Coriobacteriia > Coriobacteriales > Coriobacteriaceae > Collinsella. The sequence continues at coordinate 11,706 of CALHDP010000171.1, read as the reverse complement.
GACCTTTAATGAGAAGCTCCAGTGGTGCAAGCTGCATTATCACAATCCAGTCTTGACCACGCTTGTTGACAAGTTTGAAGTGCGATCTTTTGTAAGGGAGCGTATCGGCGATGAGTACCTTGTTCCGCTTTATGGCGTCTACGATTCGGTGGAAGAAATCGACATTGATGAGTTGCCGGAAAAGTTCGTGCTGAAGTGCACTCACGACTCGCAGAGCACAATCGTGTGTACGGACAAATCAATATTCGATTTTGAGGTCGCTAAGAAACGCCTGCGTACTGCACTTCAACGGAATTGGTACTGGCAGGGTCGGGAGTGGGCCTACAAGGATATAGCTCCTCGTGTGGTTGCCGAGGCGTACCTCGACGAACCGGGTAGGCAGACCCCGACTGACTATAAGTTCTACTGCTTCGATGGTAAGGCGGCGCTCGTGCAGACCGATGCCGATCGCTTTACCGCGCACGATATGCAGTATTTCACTCCATGCTGGGAGCAACGTGGAGACATCAATCACGAAGTATCCAATCGTAAACCCACCGAAAAGCCCGAGAACTACGATTTGATGCTCAGACTTGCTGAGACGTTGGCGTCGGATCTTCCGCATGTACGAGTCGATCTTTACAACATCGCGGGCAATCCTTTCTTCGGCGAGATGACTTTTTACACCGGGGGCGGTTTCGACCCCTTCTACGCTGATGAGAAGCAGCCGGACAGGCTCGATTGCGAGCTCGGAGAGCTATTCGTTTTGCCTAAGCAGAATTCGTAACTGCGAATGTAGCGGCGTAGGTAGTGTTATCTAGCGAGTGTGGATAATCCCGAGAAGAACATGGTCCAGACTCCGCCCGATCTAATTCACTCAGTAAGCCCTGGCTTACATCAAAGATTGCATTTGGAATGAAAGATAGAAATCCCATGGGCTTGGAACATTCAAGAACATGTTGCGAAAAGCGAATGATTGCCCTGGATTATTCTGCAGAAGCCTGGTTGAAGCTGCTCTACGGTGAGGTAGCCAAGTGAACGTCTGCATGATTACATACAATCTCGTCAATAATGGCATTGGCAAGGTAGTGCTCACATATTCGTTCGAACTTATCCGGCATGGGCACACGGTGACCTTGCTCGTCGGTGGTCCATGCGAACAAGAGAAAGTTGATGAGGCCGTAGCTCACGGCATCGCGGTCACACAGCTTCCCGATAAGAGGTCCGACACCCTTGGCTATTTCGAGGCGCTGAGCAAAGCCCTCGACGAGGGACAATTCGACATCTGCCATGTCCACGGCAACAGTGGTATGGTCTTCCCTGAGTTGGTTATAGCGAAGTGCTCCCGTGTTGTAGTGGTGGCCTGCCACTGTCACAGCACGGGATGCGAACATCCCGTGCTGCACAGGGTGCTGAGGCCTTTCGTGCCTCGACTTTGCGACTGCATGTTCGCGTGCAGTGACGAGGCGGGCAAATGGCTTTTTGGAAATGCGGGCTTTTCCGTCATCCCTAATTCCTTCGACCTTGACAAGTTCAGGTTCGATCCGCAAGCTCGCCTCGAGCTGCGCGGAGCCTACGGTATCGACGAGGACGTCTATATTCTTGGCAACGTGGCGAGGTTGAACCCTGAGAAAAATCATGCGTTCCTAATCAAGGTTTTCGAGGCATTTCATGCTGAGAACCCTGAATCGATTCTGATGATTGCTGGTGGGGGACCTGGAGAGAAGGATGTTAGGGCCTTGGTTGAGGCATCGCCTGCCCATGATTCGATTATGCTGCTTGGCAACGTAAAAGACCCAGCCAAGCTCTATTCGGCGATGGATTGCTTTGTGTTTCCCTCGATTCACGAGGGACTTGGTATCGTCCTCGTGGAGGCACAACTCGCCGGCCTTGAATGCTTCGTATCGTCCAATGTGCCGCAGGACGCTTGCGTGAGTGACAGGTTCCACGCGATTTCCCTTACAGAAACCGCTGAAAGATGGGCGGGCGAGATAGCTGCGATGGCCTTTTGGCCACATGATAGGAGCAAAGACTCCTTCCGTGCGGGGAGCCTGGAGCCTTTTGACATCTCCTCGAGCTACCACCTTCTTGAGAGCGCATACGAGGCCGCATTGGATCGTAAAGGAGGACGGGAATGAACATCAACGTCGACTTTGCCGAAGCCGCCGGTGGAAAGGGCTTCCCTCGTTCGCTCGGGACGTTTCTTTTGAACCCCTGCTTCCACGCTGTGGCTCTTTTCCGCCTGTCCGCCCTGCTCTACCGTTGCCATCTTGAGCCACTGGCAAAGATTGTTTGGTGTTTGAACAGGATGCTTTACCACGTCGATTTGGATTACAAAGCGAAGTTGGCACCGGGGTTTCGCCTCGTCCACGGGCTCGGCGTTGTTATAGGCGCTGGGGTCGTCAGCGAGGGGCCGCTCACAGTGTATCAGGGTGTGACCATCGGCGGCTCTCATGGACGTCATCGCGAAGATGGTCGGGGGGGGGTCTTCTGGCAGCCCCATTTCGGGAGCAACGTTATCGTGTACACGAACTCCTGCATTTTCGGACCAATATACGTTGGGGACGGCGCGATTGTGAAGGCGGCTCGAATAGTTACGAAGGACGTTGGGCCTGGGGACAAGATATAAACGGAGGTTGCTTGTGCCGCTTGTAAGCATAATTATTCCAGTCTATAAGGTCGAAAAAGAACTTGGCCGCTGCGTTGACAGTGTCCTTTGCCAGACGTTGGGCGATATCGAGGTGATTCTCGTCGATGACGGGAGTCCGGATGATTGCCCTCGAATCTGCGATGATTACGCCCTTGCGGATTCGAGGGTAAAAGTTGTCCACAAGCAGAACGGAGGGCTTTCGGATGCGCGCAACTTCGGTCTGGCCGAGGCGACTGGGGATTACATCATGTTCGTTGATTCAGACGATTCTATCGAGCTCGATGCTTGCGAGAGGCTGCTGCGTTTGGCAACCGATTCTCACGCTGACATCGTCCTTGGGGATTGGAGGGTAACCCCGGGTCCGGACAGGCCCGATCACTACGCGTCGCTTGAGGAGGGAAAGGCGTATCCCACTAAGGATTTCATTCTCACAGCTCTAAAAGCGGGAGAATGGTACCCGTGCGCATGCTTCATGTTTTGCAAGCTCTCGTTGTTTAAGGAAAACGGGCTCAGGTTTGCCGTGGGGCTGCTGCATGAAGACATGGAGATGCAGCCTAGAGTCTTTCTTGCAGCGGATACCGTCGTCTGCCTGAAATACAAGTTCTACAACTACATTCAACGGCCAGGCTCCATCATGAAATCGCAGAATTCTTCCGAACGTGCGGTTTCCATGTGCGAGATCCTAGGGCGCTGGAAGACTCAATTTGACGCAATCAACGATTTGGAGCTTCGCCACGCTTTATATGGCTATCTTGCGAAGTGCTATCTACACACTTGCCGCGAGCTTGGACTTCGGGGCGGCCTTGATGTGCCGGGCGTAGACAAGAAGTTTTTATTCGAATACGGCACGAACACAAAAGAGAAGGCCAAGGCGCTGTTGTTCGCTGCTTCGCCGCGCTTCTACAGCTACCTTTAGGTGGGCCGGAATATGCATCATCAATTGTCGTGGACGCGAGATTCTATCTTGTCGAAACGGATACGCTTCGATTGGCTCACGGCGTCGCTCGTTGCTATCTACTTTGCGGTCTTCAAGTTGGTCTGCATCCCGAAGGTTCTGCAGCAAGGCCTTAAAGTCAGCTGCGTGTTCTTCGTCCTTCTCTTTCTCATCACCAACCTCAAAGGAAGAGAGTACAAACACCCGTCGGCCCTGTTTTGCATCATGGTCGTGATCTCGAGCATCGCGGGCTATCTGGCTGGGTACGTAGACTCCTCCAACTGCACCGACGCACTTCTCTACGCCATCTGTCTCTACGCCCTCGCCCTTCTAATTACGACATGTAGCAGACGTGGCAGGCTCGAGACTTTCATGAGCGTCTTCTTCTGGATGACCGTCATTTACTGCGTTCTATCTATTGTATTCATTGCAAGGGTGGGTACAGCCGATGGCCCCCTGCTCTACTATTTTGCAGGCAACAAGTTCTCAACGAGCTATTACTTCATCATGTTGGCATGTCTGGCTTACGCCAAGCTTCGTCGCGAAGGCAGGAGCAAAGATTTAGTCGTCCTGGTCACCGCGGGCCTTGGTTTGCTTGCCCTCGTCGTGGCTCATACGGTCTACTGCTCGACGGCCGTCGCAATGTCTGCCCTCTTGATTGCTTTAGTGATCCTCCCACGGAAAGCCCAGCGTATTCTAGAAAAGCCTGCAGTCGTCATAGCGGCAATGGTCTTGACGGGCGTTATCCTTGCCTTCTTATTACAGCTCCTCCAGGTGCCGTTTGTGAAGCATATTGTCGTAGACGTCCTCGGTGAGAACTTGACGTTGACGGGCAGGGATTTGATTTACAGTGGGCTTCGGGCCGTCATCAGCGAATCTCCTATCTTCGGGTACGGCTATGGAAACGCAGCCGTGGCCATGTACGTCGGGTATGGAAACGCTCAGAACTCTATTATGGAGACGCTCGTCAACTATGGTGTCGTGGGTCTATTCGCCGTCTTCTATATGGCCTGGACTAGCGTAAAAGGAGATAAGCCTTCTTGGAGCTGGGGCATGTACATCATGCTTTACGCGATGATCGCAGGATCTATCGTCGAAATTACGTACAACTACTACTTTTTCATTGCGCTCATGGCTATTTTCGTGGCTAGCGAGGATATCCAGAGTGGAGGAATCGAAAAAGACGAGAAGCAGAGTGTCTGTTGTGTCAATGGGGCGCTCACAAGGAGGTAAACATGCGCGTTGGCATTATGTCAATGCAGAGAGTCGTGAACCACGGCTCCTTCATGCAAGCATACGGATTAAAGTCAATGATCGAGTCGCTGGGACACGAGGTCCTTTTCGTTGACTACAAACCTTCCTCGTGCGTGCCGGGGCTCAGGGACGCACGAGGAAGGCTCAAGGACTTTCTTGGAAGGATTAAGGCCGATGTCAGGTTTACTGGCGCGGGAAGGCGTGCCCTCATTGCCGCAGGAATTTATAAGCGAACTCCGATGGACGTCGAATATGAGCGATGCCTCGGTCTTCTCGGCGTCGACCCGTGCAAGCGCAACATCGGGGAGCATGTCGACGTTCTTGTCATCGGAAGCGATGAGGTCTTCAACTGTACACAGGCGGGACCAAATGTCGGTTTCTGCCGCCAGCTTCTTGGTTGGGGGAACAACTGCGAATCCGTAATCAGCTATGCCGGGTCTTTCGGGCACACGACTTTGTCCGACCTTGAGAAGTACCACGTGGCCGACGACGTGAGGAATTGCTTCCGATGCTTCGACGCCATTTCCGTTAGGGACGCAAACTCCCGTGCCATCCTCGAGGCCCTTGGAATCGATGGCGTTAGCACGCATCTCGACCCAGTTCTTGTCTCCGGTGTCGAAAATGTTGAATGGAAGCCCGTAGAGACACCAGAACGTTATGCCCTAGTTTACGGATACGGCAACCGTTTCACCCAGGACGAAGCCGAGGCCATCAGGGCCATCGCCGAGAAAAGGGGCGTCAAGCTCCTTGCGGTCTACGGACATCAAGATTTCTGCGATGAGAACGTCGATTGCGGCCCTGATGAAATTCTGAATTACTTCAAAGGAGCCGATTTCGTGGTGACTGACACCTTCCACGGAACGATATTCTCCGCCATAACGCACGTCCCTTTCGCGGTGATAAAGCGCGGACAGAATGCAAACAAGCTTGTTGACCTTCTCGACAGGTTGTCGCTCAAGGAGAGACTCGCGACGACACCAAAAGACCTCTCGTTTATTCTCGACAAGCCCCTGGAGTTTGAAGTTGCCGATGCCGTCAGAGCGGCCGCTCGCGAAAGCTCCCTGTCTTATTTAAGGTGCAACATTTCCGTTGGCAGGGGGGTGCGTTAGGCGTTCTGCCAAAACCGATGGGAGACAAAAAGAAATTCGCCCTTAACTTCGCCGCGCAAATCGCGGTACTCGGCACTCAGTTCATCATTAGCTTCGTTCTCACGCCGATCGTGCTCCAGAAGCTCGGCGACGAGGCATATGGGTTCGTAGGGCTGGTCAACAACTTCGTCAGCTATGTCGCAATCATCACTGCAGCACTTAATGCCATGGCAAGCCGGTTCATCACGGTCTCCTACCATGAGGGGGATACCGAAAGGACCGAAGAGTATTTCTCTTCGGTCTTTTTCTCGAACTGTATTATGGCATTTGCAATTTTCGTGGGATCGGTGTTCCTCGCTGCTAACATAGAGACCCTTGTCAGTGTGACGCCGGAATTGGTCAGCGACTTGAGAATCACCGTTCTGCTCGCGTTCATGAATGCTGGGATAGGGCTGCTTACGGTCGTATTTGGTGTTGCGGCGTTCATAAAAAACGAGTTATTCCTAAATTCCATCGGCCAGCTTCTCGGTTCGGTCCTTCGTGTCATCTTCCTGTTCGTCCTGTTCTGGGTAGCCTTCCCTCATATGTGGTACTTCAGCGTCGCGGGCCTCGTGGCGACAGTCGTGACCGGCGCGGCGCAAGTTGCTGTGACACGCAGGCTCCTTCCCGAACTCAAGCTGTCGCTTTCGCGGTTCAGTCCCAGCAAAGTCTGGGAGCTTCTCAAAATCGGTGTGTGGAACAGCCTCCAGAACGTCAACAACCTCATCCAGACCGGCCTCGACCTCCTGGTTGCCAATATCTTCATTAGCGGGGCCGCCATGGGACTCCTGTCCATTGCTAAGACGGTCCCCCAGGCTTTGACTAATCTTTCCGGAAGTATAGCGAACCTCTTTTACCCTAAGATGGCCCAAGCCTATGCCCGTGGGGACAAGGTAGAACTGGTGAGCAGATTCGATTTCGCTATGCGTTTCACCTCAGCGTTCATGATCGTACCGCTTGCCGGGTTCATCGGCTTCGGGCCGTCGTTCTACTCCCTATGGCTGCCTGGCCGTTCTGTTGCCGAATTAGGCGATATTCAGCTTCTTTCGGTTTTGACCGTCATTACGCTCATTGCGAGCGCTCTTGTCGAGCCCCTATATTATGCGAACACGCTGACCACAAAAATTAAGGGTTCAGTCCTCATCGCCTTCGGGTTCAGTTTGGCAACGCTCGCCATAGAGTTTCCTTTGATCTTATTCACCTCGCTCGACAAGCTCACCGTCATCGCCGGGACAAGCTCGATTCTGATGTTTGTCCGTCACGCGCTTGTCCAACCATTATATTGTGCGGTCATCATCGGCGTGCGCAGGCGGACGTTCTACAAGCCGCTTATGCGAGAGGTATCCGTTTTCGTGGTCCTTTGGTTCGGCTACGCGCTTGTTGACCAGGTGGGTCTGTGCACAAATTGGGCTACGCTCGTAGCCGTTGCTTTTGCTGCTGCCGTCATCGGTTATACCTTCGAGCTGCTCACTTTGTTTGACAAGGGAGAACGTTTTGTAATTTTCGACATCTTGCGAGATAAACTTGGCTTTAGGAGGGGAAATGTCGGCTAACTTCGTTTGCGGTGACTTGACGTGCTCTGGGTGCGGAGCATGCGTCGAAGCGTGCCCCTTCCATGCGCTTAGCATGAAGGAAAGCGGCCTTTGTGGCGAGCCCGTGCCGACTGTCGACCCCTCAAATTGCAGGGATTGTGGGCGATGTCATGCTGTTTGCCCAGCATGCGCTCCCGTCGAGCTCAGGAAGCCCCTAAAGACCTATGCTGCTTGGAGCAGTGAACCGAGTGACGTTGCGCTCTCTTCATCGGGCGGCATTGCCACAGCGCTTGCAAGGAAGGTCATCAACGGGGGCGGCGTCGTTTACGGAACGGCCTCTGTGAACGGGGCGGCGCGCTGCGTTTCAGTCGATCGAGAAGTCGACTTGGAGAGCCTACGTGGATCCAAGTACGTCTACAGTGATCCCGGCGGCGCATACAATGACGTCAAAAAGTATCTCGCTGACGGCAGGAAAGTACTCTTCATCTCGACACCATGCCAGGTCGCTGCCTTACGCTCTATCGTTGGCGATACGCGCGAGGGCTTGATTTGCATCGATCTCATATGCCACGGCACCCCTCCGATTGCATTCCTTCGCGAACATTTGGACCTTAAGGTCAAAGGAGGCTGGGATTCGTTCTCGTTTCGTGGGGCGAACGATTTCCACATGTGCGCATATCGCGACGGTGAGCTCGTCTTCGACGAGCCCTGTTACGAAGACGAATATTTTTCCGTCTTCGTAACAGGTGCCATCCATCGTGACGTCTGTTACGAATGTCCTTACGCGTGCAACCAGCGGGCGGGAGACATCACTCTCGGAGACTTTTGGGGGCTAGACAAGTCAACACTGGGGTCTGCGCCGCCCGGCAAGGTCTCCGTAGTACTGTGCAATACGGAGACTGGCATCGACGCTCTCGCCGATTTGCCTGAGACCGTCTACCGCGAGGAGCGCCTCTTCAGCGAGGCCGACAATGTGGAACAGACTAACCTCCACGAACCCTCCCCAAGGACAAGGGACAGGTCTCGGTTTCTTAAGGCATATGGGAAGGTTGGGTTCGAATCGGCCGTTCGGAAGACTTGGGCCTGGAAACGATTCTGGCTTCGCACCAAGAAGCACAAGTTGCTGAAACTGATTGGGAAGTGACCGATTGTGAGATGTGGATAACGTGCGCCCTTGAACTGTTTTTCAGGAACCTACCGACGACCTTTGCACTATCACTGCGAGGCCCATTTAGTCGCAAGGGAGGGTGCCGGCTATCCTGTCGGCATCCTCGATGACATTAAAGTTGATTTCGTTCATTAACTGAGCTTCGATGAAGCCTTGGCGAAGCGGTGTTCAAGGTTGGATAAATTTCTTATTTGTAACCCCTGATTCAAAAGGGTCTATTCATTTCAATTTAACTAATTTTGCTGCAACTGAATTATTATTCAGTGATTAATTACAGCACAGTCGTTGATTCGGATTCTCCTCACCGGATTCTAGTTTCGGTTGCGGCGGCAGCTGCCTGCCAAAGGGCGCCACGCAGCTGCTGACGAACTACAAGTACGTGCCGCAGAGCAAGATCGAGGCCATCGTGGAGGCCAACCGCATCCGCAAGGAATTCGCGGCCGGCGTGATGCTGCAGATGGGGTGGGATCACATGTATGCCGGAAAGGGGAATCCTGTCTTGGGCGTGCGCTGCCTGTTAATGGAGCTCAGCTCCGATTCCCTCCGAGTGAGTTCCATCCAGGGTATCATGAAGCGCGTGAAGGCCAAGAACTGTCCGTGGTGGTTAATGAGCCCACGCTGGACGCGCCCGAGTTCTTCGGCTCCGAGGTGACCCACGACCTGGAGGCCTTCAATGTCGGCTGCGACGTGATCGTCGCCAACCGCTGGGGCGACGAGCTCGCAGATGTGGCGGACAAGGTGTACACGAGGAATCTTTTTAAGAGGAACTAGGGGAGAGTTGCCTGTGCTAGGTAGGACCTGGCTGACGGCGAAGTCACCTTAGCTTAGGACGGGGGTGTATCGGCTAGCGCCGATACACCCCCGTCTTTCGTAGTTATCAGCAATTACAACAACGGATTCCGAATGTGCAAGTTCAGCAAGATCTGCAAGTAGGGAAGACATTAGCTGTTAAAAATATTGAATCAGTAAACACTTGCTCTAGTGCTGCAAATCCGGGAATGACCGATTGGGGAACACGCAATGCAAGCCAATGAAATCACCGAGGCAATTAAGAATTACATGCAATGCGACGCTATTGGTCTTCAAGCGTTAGTCCTGCATGGCGAATGGGGTTCAGGCAAGACTTATTATTGTGAGAACGATCTTAAAGCTGCTCTAAAAGGAATAGACGTAAAGACATGTCGCGTGTCGCTATTTGGTGTGTCCGATTATGACGAGGTTCTCAATCGGGTTATCGCTTCCTGTCTCCCTTTATCTGATAAGGTTGCACACGGTGTGGGTGCCGCGATAAGCGCTTTAGTGAAAAACACTATTAAAGCTGGTTCCTCAATATTAAGCGAAAAAATCGAAGACCTTGGAATTCAGTTAACTCTAAAACCAGATTTGTTACTGCCTTTACTCGACATGAAGAAAGTTCTCGTGATTTTTGATGATTGCGAACGAAGCCGCTTCGCTCAAGACGATCGAGTATTTCTTGGGTTCGTAAATAATATGGTCGAAAATCATGGCTGGCATGTAATGCTTGTCAGAAATAAGCCACTGTCATTTAAGGATGAGAGCTCTGTCGAAAAAGCGATTATGGGCCAAATCCTATTTGGGCCTGATCTTCAGGCACTTTATCGGGGCTTAGTTAAACCCAAACTGCAATTTCCAGAACAGATTGATTTTGATATTGATGACGCAATTATTGATGGAATTAAAGGATCCGCCATTAATGTAAGGGCTTTATCCAGATCAATTCCAACCATTAACTGCGTCTTGGGCACATCAGTTCTTGTCGATAAGACCGTAAAATCATGCGGGAGAGCCCAAGCACTCTCGGATTTTATTAGTTATGCAGTCCTGGCATCGGCAGGAAATACTCCCAAAAAGCCCGATACCTCAAAGAAAGCTGTGAACATGATCGATAATTCTAAGGTCATTGAATACGAAAACTATTTACTGGTATCAAAGGCTCTTGCCCCCTTAATAGAAGGCGGGAAAGTAAGTCCTAATGCTATCGAGAACTCTTTCAAGGAGTTCGTTCTAGCCAAAAACCCAGAATCCTCCGCGGATCTCAAGGCCCGAGACATAGAAAACCAATGGTTTGCTTTGCCCTGGCTGGAAGATGATCAGGTCGAATTGTTAGCGAACCAACTTGAAATACTTTTAACTGAGGGACAGTATTCTCTAACTTGGTTTTATAAGATTATTAGGATTGCGCTTAATCTAATTGATCTTGGATTCTGGGATGAATCATTTCGCGAGAAGCTTCTCGAATCGCTTCGGCTAGCCGCCAATCATGACCCTAAGTGCAACGCGGACATATTAAGGCAAGAGCGGGCAATGGCCAATGACTTTTACGGTATGAACGCTGATCAAATTATGGATGAGCTTATATCAAACGTTGAAAAAGAGGAAAGTGAACGAGCATTAAATCGCATCAGCCTAGAGTTGTCCGATGTTGATGGGGATACAGGAAATACGCTCTCCAACCTATTTAAAGAAGCTATGCAGTCCGGGTACTCAAGGACGATTGTGAATGTACCAGCGGAATATGTTGCTGCGTCAATCTATGAAGGAACCGCAGTTTCTCAAATGTCTCTACATTCATTTTTCAATAGAGACATAAAGAAGTACTTAGATGGTCAGAGCTTAACCGAAGCTATTGAATGGTTAAGAAGTATTGACGGCAGATTAGTCAAGGTCGGATTCAAATCACGCATGGGACAGTTGAGGACCGAATGGATTCGCAATGACATCAAAGAAGCTATTGAAGAGTTGGACGAAAGGGCTCAACGTATATCCGCAGATTCCGATAAAGACATGTGATTGAGTAAAGTCGTTCAATAGCTTGTTGGTATAGCACGTCTGGCTCAACCCGAATTCATCCTTTCACCGACTGGCAAAACGATTTACACCTAATTCCTGCCACAGCTCAGGGGCAATTTCTTTGTTTATGGCTTGATCTCGCTAAACTAATAACTGCTGCTACCAGGGCATTTTCTGGTGCATTTTCTATTGGCTCCTACGAAGATCGGAGCGGGTATGTTTGCTGCAGAGTCCTACACCAGCCGTCATTA
>CALHDP010000170.1 GCA_938023085.1 uncultured Collinsella sp. | reverse complement strand
GGCAGAACCGCTGATGAAACGGTTTATCAATGTGAACGTCTTTTGGATGGAACGCAGTCGGCCCTACGCGTTAATGTCCTTGAATCCCTCGCCGAAGGTCTCCGTAACGTCGGCGACCGTCACAATGGCACGCGGGTCGCGCTCGCGCACGATCGTCTTGAGCGTATTGAGCTCGCGACGGCTCACGATGACCATGATCACCGGTTTCTCGGCACCCGAGTACATACCGGTCGCCTTAAACTTGGTGCAGCCGCGGCCCAGGCCATACATGATGTCGGCCGCGATATCGGGAAACTTGTCCGAGATGATGAGCACCATACGGCGTCTGTTGCCGCCGTCGACCACGGCATCAATCACGTAGCCGCTAATGACCATCGAAAGGCCCGCATACAGCGCGTTTTCGACCGAGAAGACCGGGGCCGACAGCGCGCACACGGCAACATCGATCGCCATGACGGTCGAGCCAACCGGCAGCGATGTGTTGCGCGAGATAATCTGACCGATGGTGTCTGAGCCACCAGTGTTGGCACCGGCGCGCAGCACCATGCCGTAGCCGATACCCGTGATAATGCCGCCCCACATAGCGGGCAGCATCAGGTCTGCATGTGCCAGCGGCGCCACAAACGGAGCAAACAGGTCGGTGAAGAAGCCCAGCAGCACAAAGCCCGTCGCCGTCTGGACCACGTAGAACATGCCACCCTCGCGCATAACGACCAGCAGCAGCAAGGCATTCATCACGATGGTTTGAATACCGACAGGCAGCGAGATGCCATGCGAGGCGCCGACCGCCTGGATAATCGTGGCGAGACCCGTAACGCCGCCGGCAGCAAGACCGTTGGGAATCAAAAATAGATCCGTCGCGATAGCGGCCAGAGCGCAGCCCAGCATAATCTTGGGCAGATCGTGAAAGAAGTTCAGCGAAAGAATGCGCTTGATGTCCAGACGATATGCCATGCTGCCTCCCTCAAAAAAGCGCACCCAAACGAGTGCGCTTTGAACTTCTTGCTGTATTCGATTCTACCGATTCACCGAGCAAATACCACCCCTGCGAAGTGTTCGCATCGACCCGGAGCCTACCATGTGCCTAGGCGCCCGAGCCTTCCGCATCGGCGTTGCCAGTCGCCCAGCGATGGTAGCCGATCACAAACGGATCCAGATCGCCATCGTCGAGAACGGCCTCGACGTTGCTGGTCTCCACGCCCGTACGCAGGTCCTTGACCATCTGATACGGGTAGAGCACGTAGCTGCGAATCTGGTTACCGAAACCGATTGTGGTCTTGGGTCCGCGAATCTCGTCGAGCGCCTCGGCGCGCTTCTCGAGCTCGATCTCGTACAGACGGGCCTTGAGAATCTGCATGCACGCAGCCTTGTTTTGAATCTGGCTGCGCTCGTTTTGGCAAGTGACAACGATGCCGCTGGGAAAATGCGTCACGCGTACGGCGGAGTCGGTGGTGTTAACACCCTGGCCGCCCGGACCGCTCGCGTGATACACGTCCACGCGGATATCGTCGGGGCTGATCTCGATGTCGATATCGTCAGGCAGCACGGGAATGACCTCGACGCCGGCAAACGTGGTCTGGCGGCGCTTCTTGTCGTCGGTGGGGC
>CALHDP010000169.1 GCA_938023085.1 uncultured Collinsella sp. | reverse complement strand
AGTCTGCCATGGTGTTGGCGACGATGCGCTTGGCGCCGCGGCCCTTCTTGATGGCCTTGATCTCGCCCGACTGCCACTCCGGCGAAACGGCCAGGCGAATGTTGAGCATCTGCGTCAGCTGGCCGGCGAGTTTGGGCGCGCGGCCGTTCTTAACGAGGTTCTCGAGCGTGCGGGGAATCAGCAGCAGGTGCGCGTCGGACAGGGTCGCGCGGATCTGTGCCTCGGTCTCGTCCAGGCTGCGGCCGTCCTCGCGCATGGCGAGCGCGTACTCCACCAGCAGGCCCTCGGCACCCGAGCCGGTGCGCGAATCGATGCAGCGCACGTCGAGCTCGTGGGTCTCGGCGACCAGGCATGCATTGGAATAGCAGGCGGACCACTCGCTGCACAGCGAGATAAAGATCGCGCTGTCGTGGCCATCGGCGCGCACGCGGTCAAACAGCGCCTTGAACTCGCCGGCACTCGGCTGCGAGGTATGCGGCAGCTGCTCGGAGCCGGCCATGCGGGCGACGTACTCCTGGGCGGTGATCTGTACCTGGTCGAGCAGGTCCTCGCCTTCGATAATCACATGCAGCGGAATGACGTAAATGCCGAGCTCTTGGGCGCGGGCGGGGGAGATGTCCGACGTGGAGTCGGTTATGATGGCAAAAGACATAATTGCACCTTTCGTTGGGGCGCGACGGCGCCGCCTTCTGAGAGCAAAGTGCGACAAGTATAGTGGAGTTGCTCTACATTGCTAGGTTAAATTGTTGAATAGTCAACAGTTTGAAGTGTCGGTGTGGAAATCATCAACTGGGGAAGAGGGGTGCCGATGGCGGCGCTGGAGATATGCAAGCGGCCGGTTGTGCTGTTCGATTTTGACGGCACGGTGGCAGATACGGGTCGGGCGGTGATGACCTCGACGCGCAAGACACTGGCCGCGCGCGGGTTTTCGGAGGCGCAGATGGGTGACCTGCGCCGCATGATCGGGCCGCCCCTGTGGAAGAGCTTTCACGACTTTTATGGCTTCTCCCGCGAGGAGTCGCTTGTGGTGGCTGACGAGTACCGTGCCTTTTTTGATGAGCTGGGACCGGAAGAGTATCCCGTGTTCGATGGAATCCCCGAGCTGCTCGATGGCCTTGTCGCGCAGGGGCATCGCTTGGCCGTGGCGACGTCACGCATGGAGGCAAAGTGCATTGACATGGTGGGCGAGCTCGGGCTTTCTCAGTTTGAGGCGGTGGTTGGCATGAATCCGCCGCAGGGACGCGAGACCAAGGCCGATTCGGTCCGCGATGCCCTGGCGGCGCTCGGCGCGACGGCCGACGATGCCGTGATGATCGGCGATCGCTTTAACGATGTGGAGGGCGCGCACGCGATGAGCGTGCCGTGCGTTGGTATCTATTCGGGCGCGGCGGCGCCGGGCGAGCACGAGGCGGCGGGTGCCGATGCAGTGGTGCACTCGGTGGCCGAGCTTGCTAAACTTTTCGCTATCTAATAGACGTAATGTGAGGGGCGGGCGTACCCGTCGCTCATTGGTAAGGAGGTCGTCCATGAATCAGGTGGAGCAGAGCGTTGCCGAGTATGTCGACGAGGTCTGGGAGGATGTCGTCGCCGATATCGAGCAGCTGGTGAGTTATCCGTCCGTGGCAGTTGCTGCCGATGCAGAGCCCGGCGCGCCGTTTGGCCGCCCGGTCCGTGACGCGCTCGACTGCGTGCTCGGCATTGCGCAGAAGCTCGGCTATCAGACGAGCGACGACGAGGGCTATGTGGGCATTGCCGATATCCCTGGCCGCGGCGACAAGCAGCTCGCGACCATCTGCCACGTGGACGTGGTGCCCGCCGGCCCCGGC
Organism: uncultured Collinsella sp.; assembly: GCA_938023085.1. Taxonomy (GTDB): domain Bacteria; phylum Actinomycetota; class Coriobacteriia; order Coriobacteriales; family Coriobacteriaceae; genus Collinsella. The sequence continues at coordinate 1,716 of CALHDP010000169.1, read as the reverse complement.
TGGAACACCGACCCGTTTGCGATGGAGCGTCGCGAGGGCTGGCTGCTCGGCCGTGGCGTGATCGACGACAAGGGCCCGGCGGTGTTGTCGCTTTATGCCGGCGCGTACCTGCTCAAGCACGGCATTGTGCCGCGCTATACCTTCCGCGCGCTGCTGGGCTGCGATGAGGAAGTGGGCATGTCCGACGTTCACCATTATCTGGAGAACCACGCAGACCCCGACTTTTTGTTTACGCCCGATGCCGAGTTCCCGGTCTGCAATGCCGAGAAGGGCCAGTTTGGGGCGACGTTTGTGAGCCCTAAGATCGATGGAGGGCGCATCGTATCGTGGAGCGGTGCCGAGGCGAGTAACGCTATCCCGTCGCAGTCCATCTGCGAGCTCGCGATTGCCGCCGATGAGCTGCCGGCGCCGGTCGAGAATGCTGACCGCCTGGAGATCACGGCTCTCGACAATGGTCATGTGCAGATTTTCGCCCACGGTATTGGCGGTCACGCCTCGATGCCCGAGGGGACGATCAATGCCGTCGGCCTGATCGTGTCGTATCTGCGCGAGGCCGAGGACGCGTTTGGTGCACGCGACGAGCGCCTGCTGACGCCTGCCGAGCACGAGTTCGTCAAGTTCCTGGCCTTTGTGCATGCGGATGCCTATGGCCGCGGCCTGGGTATCGATGCGACGAGTCCGGCGTTTGGCCCGCTTACCTGCAACGCTGGCGTCATCCGCGTGGCGGATGGCCATATTGAGCAGGTCATCGACGTGCGCTTCCCCGACAGCACGAGTGCCGATACCATCCGCGAGCAGCTCGATCCACTCGTGGGCCGTTTTGGCGTGACGTGCCGTGTGGGCCGTGCGAAGGTGCCGTTCTCGGTCTCTGCCGACGATCCGGCCGTGAAGGCGCTTATCGATACCTATAACGAGTTCACCGGCAAGCATGCCGAACCCTTTGCCATGGGCGGCGGCACGTACGCGCGCAACTTTGCCCGCGCCGTCTCGTTTGGCCCCGAGGAGACCGGCCTGGAGCTGCCCGAGTGGGGCGGCCAGATGCACGGTCCCAACGAGTGTGCCAACGAAGAGCAGCTCAAGCAAGCACTCAAGATCTATATTGTTGCGATCCTCCGTTTGAATGAATTAGAGCTTTAAGGTTTCGCGGTTTCCCAATCTAAGTTGCGGTGGAATAGTTCCTAGAATGGGCCATTTGATAGCCAAGCAGGAACTATTTCACCGCAACTTTGTTTTTATTGGTGTAAAAGGTGCGCCATGTTCGGCGCTGGATTGTTATCCGTTTGTAAAGGCTGGGCAGAGCTTGCGGTAAGGGTCTATCAATAGCCCGTAAGAAACCGCAGATAACGCGGCCGTCGCCCGATCGGGGCCGTATCTTTCCAAACAGCAAAGCGGGCAGGGTGCCCGCGAGTCGCATGTATGAAAGGAAGATCATGCTCGATCAGGCTTATTCTCGTCGTCAGTTCCTCGGCCTCGCTGGTGGTCTTGCCAGCATCGTCGGTCTCGGTCTCGTTGGTTGCGGCGGCTCCGGCGCATCCGACGCCGCCGATACGGGCAGCGCCGCTGCCGCTGCTGAGTCTGTCTCCGGCGAGGTGACCTATGACGGCGCCTCCTCGTTCCAGGCTCTTGTCGAGGCCGCTGCCGAGAAGTTCATGGATGCCAACCCCGATGTCTCCGTCTCCGGCTCGGGCAACGGTTCGGGAAAGGGCCTGACCGCTG
>CALHDP010000168.1 GCA_938023085.1 uncultured Collinsella sp. | reverse complement strand
CGGCTTTGACTACACGAGCGTCTTTGCCTACTCGCAGGAGGAGGGCAGCCTGGCCGCTAAGATGGAGGGTCAGGTCGATGAGGAGGTTAAGCTCGAGCGCGCCCAGGAGGCCATGGACCTGGCCGAGTCGCTCGGTTTTGCCGCCACCGCCGCACATGTGGGCGAGCGCGCCCAGGTAATCGTCGACGGTATCGAAGAGACCGAGGATGGCGCCGAGTTGATCGGCCATGCCTGGTTCCAGGCGCCCGATTCCGATGGTGCGGTGCATCTGGACGCCAGCGAGGCGTCCGTGGGCGATATTCTGACCGTCGAGTTTACCGATAGCTTCTGCTATGAGCTTATCGGTCATGTTGTGGAGTAGGAGAGCGTCGTGGCTAACGAGAGCAATAAGGAACTGACGAGTGTCTGGACGCCCGCCAACATCGTGACGTGCGTTCGCATCGTCTTTATCCCGGTGTTCATGATCGTGTCGGCGCTTTCTCACACGAGTGTTGCCGGTACGGATTGGAGCACCTTCGACGGCCCGCTCGCCGCCGCTGCCTTCATTCTGTATGTAATCCTGTCGTGTACCGATAAGGTCGACGGTTATCTGGCGCGTTCGCGCAATGAGATCACCGACTTCGGTAAATTCTTGGACCCCATCGCCGATAAGCTGCTCGTGTTCTCGGCCCTGCTGCTGTTCTTGGATTTTGGCGCGGTGACCGTGTGGTCGGTGTTCATTATCCTGTTTCGTGAGCTGCTGGTGAGCGCCCTTCGCATGGTCGCGAGTGCGGCCGGTGTGGTCGTTGCGGCCGATAAGCTCGGCAAGTACAAGACGGCAACCACGATGGTCTCCATCTGCGGTTACCTGTGCGTTTTTGCTATGGCCGGCTTGCACCTTGGCCCGTTGGCGCTGACGCTCGGCATCTACTCGGTGTCGCGCTTCCTGTATGCCGTTGCCGTTGTCTTGACCGTTATCTCGGGCGCCCAGTACTTCTGGAACTGCCGCAAGATCGTCTTTTCGGTCTAGGTCCTGGTGGGTATGACGGACTCTTTTGAGCAGATTTCCGCACATAACGAGGAGCTGGCGCGCGATATTGTCGAGCACGCGAGCGCTCGGGGCGTGACGGTTTCGACGGCTGAGTCGCTGACGGCGGGTATGATCGCATCGACGATTGCCGATATCCCGGGCGCCTCGGCGGTGCTGCGTGGCGGTGCGGTGACCTATTGCGATGAGATTAAGCATCGCGTTCTTGGTGTTGAGCAGGAGACGCTCGACCGCTATACCGCGGTGTCGCATCAGACCGCGCGCGAGATGGCGGTGGGTTCGCTGGAGCTGTACCAGAGCGATATTGCAGTGAGCGCAACGGGTTATGCCGGCCCCGGCGGTGGCACTGAGGACGATCCGGCGGGCACTTTCTATATTGGCTGGTCGCATCGTTCCGCCGATGGGGGCGTGCCGGTCGTGGACTCTGTGCGCTGCCACTATGAGGGTGACCGTTCGTGTGTTCGTGCCCATGCGGTCACGGAGGCATTGGGTCGCATTGCCCTTGTGCTCAACTCTATGGAATAGACGTGTTTTAAGGGGCCTCCGAGCCCCTTAATTGTGGAGATAGGGACCTTAGGCTCATTTGGCGTTTGTGCTGGTTGTAGATGTATTTTTGCCTGCCTTGTTCATATTTGGTCCTTTGTGGTCAAGCATTTGGTCAGTGTTTGGTCGGCGTTTGGTTGGGTTTTGGAAAGACCGCCTGCATATGATTGGCCTGAACGGTTGACCACGAACAGCCGTTCGTTTATTATCGATGCAGTTTGTTAAGAGGAGGGCTATTCATGGCCAAGAATTCAGGTCCCGTACGTACCGTTCATGCTCGCACGACGGGTAAAGAGCGCGATGAGATGATCGCCACCACCAAGGCCGAGATCGAGAAGAAATTCGGCCAGGGTTCCATCATGAGGTACGGCGACGGTGGTCCCGAGCTCGAGGTCGAGGCCATTCCCACGGGCGCCCTGGCCCTCGATGCCGCGCTGGGTATCGGCGGCGTGCCGCGCGGCCGTATCGTCGAGATTTACGGTCCTGAGTCCTCCGGTAAGACGACGCTTTCGCTCGAGATCCTGGCCGAGGCCCAGGCAATGGGTGGCGTTGTGGCATTTATCGATGCCGAGCACGCGCTTGATCCCACGTATGCCGCGCGCATCGGCGTGGATATCGACGAGGTGCTCATTTCCCAGCCCGATACGGGCGAGCAGGCGCTTGAGATTGTTGACATGCTCGTGCGTTCCGGCGCCATCGATGCCATCGTCGTCGACTCCGTCGCCGCGCTGACCCCGCGTGCCGAGATCGAGGGAGAAATCGGCGATACTACGGTCGGTCTTCAGGCTCGCCTAATGAGTCAGGCGCTCCGCAAGCTCGCCGGCTCGCTGTCCAAGTCCAACACGACGTGCATCTTCATTAACCAGCTGCGTGAGAAGATCGGCGTCATGTTCGGCAACCCCGAGACTACGACGGGCGGCCGCGCCCTTAAGTTCTTCTCTTCGGTGCGTATCGACATTCGCCGTATCGACAGCATTAAGCTTAAGGACGAGGTTATCGGTAACCGCGTGCGCGCCAAGGTCGTTAAGAACAAGGTGGCAGCTCCGTTCCGTTCTGCTGAGTTCGACATCATGTACGGTACGGGCATCTCTAAGGAGGGCTCAATTCTGGACATGGCTGTCGAGTGCGGCATCTGCAAGAAGATGGGCTCCTGGTTTGCCTATGGCGAGGACAAGCTTGGCAACGGTCGAGAGGCCGCCAAGGCTTTCCTGCGCGAACACCCCGATTGCGCCGACGAGATTGAGCATAAGGTCCGCCTTGCCTGCGGACTTGAGTTTGATGACGATGCTCCGTCCGAGGTCGAGCTGACCGATCAGCCTGCGCCTGAGGAGTTTGACGAGCTTTACGCCATCGATGGTTCCGCCATGCTCGATGATGACGACGAGTAGCGGTTACGCTCATGTCGTATACGGTGACCGAGGCCACGGCCTTCTTTCCCGATAAGAAGGCGGCTTCCTCGTTCTCGAGCGGGTATGCGTCCAAAAAGCCTTGCGCACATATCGATTGTGAGCTTGAGGGCGGTTTTGAGCGGTCCATTTGGATTCCCGTGCGGGTCGCGCGGCTGTATGTCAAAAACCGCCCCGATCTTCCCTGTGATTGGGACAACTTTCGTGAGGCGGTGCAGCTCATCGAGGGTAAATGTGCACTTACCATGGTGACCGAGATGCTATCGCGCCGCGACCATGCGACGGGTGAGGTCCGTGACAAGCTGGCTCGCTACGGCTTTCACCAGCCCGCGATCGATTTCGCCGTCGAGCGCGCCACAGAGTATCACTTTTTAGACGAGAACCGCTTTTGCTCGTACTTTATCGAGGAGCGCAAGCGGCGCGGTTGGGGACAGCGCAAAATCGAGACCGAGCTCAAGCGCCGTCATGTCGTGCTCGATGACATTCCCGGTTATCCCGAGGATTATTTTGCCGTCGAAGACGATTTGGCGCGTGCGTCAGCCCTGCTCGCCAAGCGGCGTGTTCCAGAGACGCGCGGATTCGAAAAACTGGTTCGGTTTTTGATGGGCAAAGGCTTCTCGTATCACATCGCCGCCGATGCCGTTAAGGCACGTCTCGATGCCGAACGCGAGAAATGTGCGGTTTAGGCGTATGCGCTTTGTGGCCCTGCCGTTCACCGCGTTTTAGCCGCCGTGCCGGGGCCATTTATTTGACAGTTGTTGTGGTTCAACGTACGATAAACACTGTCATTTGCTTTGTGATATGTGCTCATCTGTGATGAGTTTGTTTATATGTTTATCTGTATCCGACCCGCATAAGCTGCGCCCATATTACTCAAATGTCGCGAGCCGTTCGTAAGGACGGTTCGCTTTGTTGTGTAACGAATCCATAAAAAGGAGTGAGCATGCCTATCATCGCAGCGCTCGTTGGCATCGTTTTGGGTGCCATCGCCGCCATTGCCTACATGCGCACCGCCAAGCAGGGTAGTCTTCACGAGGCCGACGAAAAGATTCAGTCGGCACACGCGCAGGCTGAGTCCCTGATCGGTGATGCTAAGCGTCAGGCCGAGACCCTCAAAAAAGAGGCTCTGCTCGAGGCTAAAGAGGAGATCATCAAGAACAAGCAGGCCGCCGAGGCCGAGGACAAGCAGCGTAAGAGCGAGATTCGTACGCTCGAGAACCGTGTGATGCAGCGCGAGGAGTCCCTCGATCGCCGAAACGACGCTCTCGACAAGCGTGAGCACCAGCTGTCCAGCCAGGCCGGTCAGGTCGAGAAACGCTCCCGCGAGCTTGAGGAGCTCTGCGCCAAGCAGACCTCCGAGCTCGAGCGTATCGCCGACCTGACCCGCGAGGATGCCCACAAGGAGCTCCTCGATAAGGTTCGCG
>CALHDP010000167.1 GCA_938023085.1 uncultured Collinsella sp. | reverse complement strand
CACGCAAAGGAAAGCACTTAATGTGCTTTCCGTCTTGCGCAGGACTGTAGAGCAGGAAAGTTCATATGCGCCGCCCGGCTCCCGCGGCTCTCAGGGGCATCTCTCATGCAAAAACTGTCGTGGGATAAAGTCCGAGGTCAGTGGCGTTTTATACCGAGAAATCAAAAAAAGTTGAAAATTCATTACAAATTTGCGTTGACTTTAGGTAACTAAAGTTTCATACTCCTTTTCAACCACTGGGGGATGTGAACACGCACGGATCGTTCGCATCATGATTGAAGAGGATTTCTTAGACATGTTCACGCATCAGCTAAACATTATCAGCGTAGTAATTATCTGATGCGGGTTAGCACATACAGCTAGCCCGTACGATAACGGGCGGCTGATGAAGATGAGGGCCGTCGAGCGCAACCGACGGCCCTCATTTTTTATGTCTAGGAAGTTCTTTTTAGAGGAGGAAATGTAATGAACGGAGTTTTGCTCATGGTTGTGGCTGCGGCGGTGCTCGCCTGCGGCTATCTGGGCTACGGCCGCTGGCTGGCCAACAAGTGGGGTGTTGACAAAGAGGCCCTCACGCCGGCCAAGCGCATGAAGGACGGCAAGAGCTTCTCGCCCGTCTCCGCCTTCACCGCGTTCTCGCACCAGTTCAGCTCGATCTGCGGTGCTGGCCCTGTCACGGGTACGATCGTCGCCATGGCCTTTGGCTGGCTGCCCGTCGTGCTCTGGGTCCTCGTCGGCGGTATCTTCTTTGGTGCCGTCCACGACTTTGGTGCTCTGTACGCTTCGATGAAGAACAACGGCAAGTCGCTCGCTCAGCTCATCGAGAAGTACATCGGCAAGACCGGCCGTCGCCTGTTCCTGCTGTTCTGCTGGCTGTTCTGCATCATCGTCATCGCCGCTTTCACCGACATGGTCTGCAAGACATTCATGTTCACCCCGGCCGTTGACGCTTCTGGTGCTGCTACCGGTGCCATCGACTTCACCAAGTCCTATGCCGCCGGCTGCGCTGGTACCATCTCCATCCTGTTCACCTTCGTCGCTATCGCCTTTGGTTGGGCCCAGAAGAAGTTCAACCTCACCGGTGCTGCCGAGTTCGTCACCGGCGTGGTCCTCATGGTTCTCATGTTCGCCGTCGGTATGCAGTTCCCGGTCTACCTGGATAAGTTCCAGTGGTTCGCCGTCGTCATGGTCTACCTGGTCTTCGCTGGCGCTATGCCCATCCAGATGCTCAAGACCCCGCGTGACTACCTCACTTCCATCATGATGATCGTCATGATCGTCTGCGCTGTCCTCGGCATCGTCGTCCTGGGCGTCAACGGTCAGGCTACTATCACCGCTCCGGTCTTCACCGGCTTCTCCACTGCCTCCGGCATGATGTTCCCGGTCCTGTTCGTCTCCGTCGCTTGCGGTGCTCTCTCCGGTTTCCACAGCCTCGTTTCTTCCGGCACCTCTTCTAAGCAGGTCGAGAAGGAGCAGGACGCCGTCAAGGTCGGTTACGGCGCCATGATCGTCGAGTCCTTCGTTGGCATCCTTGCCATCATCGTCGCCGGCATCATGTTCTCCGACATGAATACCGCCGGTACCGGCGCCCTCAACGCCGGCGTCGCTTCCACCCCGTTCCAGATCTTCGCCGCCGGCATCTCCCGCGGTATGCAGGCCTTCGGTGTTGACGGCACGCTCGCTACCGTCTTTATGACCATGAACGTCTCCGCTCTGGCCCTGACCTCGCTCGACGCCGTCGCCCGCATCGCCCGCACTTCGTTCTCCGAGTTCTTTGCCCAGACCAACGATGCCCTGGCCATCGAGTCCAAGGCCGGCTACATGAAGGTCCTCGGCAACCCCTGGTTCGCCACGGTCGTTACCCTGCTTCCCGGTCTCGCCCTCGCTTTTGGTGGCTATGCCAACATCTGGCCGCTCTTTGGTGCTTCCAACCAGCTGCTCGGCGGCATGACCATGATCACCCTCGCCGTGTTCTGCAAGTGTACCGGCCGCAAGGGCTGGATGCTCTACGTGCCCGTCGTCTTCCTGCTCTGCTGCACCTTCACCTCGCTGGTCCAGAGCGCCATGGGCTGCATGGCCGCTGTCCAGGCTTACGGCTTCTTCGGCACCATCCCGGCTACCGCCACCACGGCCGCCGTCTCCGTCGCCGCCACCAAGGGCCTGCAGCTCGTCTTCGCCGTCCTGCTGATGGTCCTGGGCCTCATCGTCGCCGTCAACTGCCTCAAGGAGCTCTTCGGCAAGGAGGCCGGTTCCATGCCCGACGAGGAGCCCGAGTGGTCCGAGATGGGCAAGGCCGAGTACGGCCGCGCCGCTGCCGCTGAGGCTCCTGCCGACGCCGAGGCCGCCAAGGCTTAGTCGACCTGACGAGTTGAACGTCACATCTATATGACTCGGAAAGACCGGGTCCGCGACTTCGCGGGCTCGGTCCTTTTTTCATGCAAAAGCTGGTGACGCTCGAGTGTTCTCGCAGATGTTTTGCGTGGATAAGGGCGTGCGTTGTACCATATAGACGTATATGTGTACATATGAAAGGGGCCCCGTGGCCAAGACGGTATATTCCGATAACCAAAATAATGTCGATGCCCTGGCTGAACGTCTGAGCAGCCAGACGTCGCTTTCTGCCGAGCGTGCCAAGCTGGTTGCCTACGACCTGCTCTGCCGCAAGGCGCTCAAGATTAAGTCGAGTGCGCTGGCGCAGATTTTCCGCTCCGTCGATAAGGAATGTGACACCAAGGCGATGCGCGATGAGCTTATCGCGGCAAAAATCGTGACAAAGATCGAGGGTAGCGGCATTAACGGGCGCCCGGCGTTCTATACCATCAATGCCGAGATCAGCGATGTCCAGGAACAACCTACCGAGTCCGTCGAAGACTTTGTCGTCGAGGATTCCGCTGACGTGCCTGCTGTGGAAGAAGTTGCTCCGCGCGAGCATGTCGATACCGATGAGTTGCTCGATGAGAACGTCGTGCGTGCCTTTACGGCCAAGGCAGGACGCGGCGGTTTTGGCGGGGGTGGCAAGCGCGATGCGCAGCGCCGCGCCCAGCAGGAGCGCTTCCGTCGCGCCGTTGCTCAAAAGGGTGAGACGGATGCCGAGACTGTTGAGACCGAGGCTGCTGCCGAGTCGCAGAAGCCCACGAAGGAGCAAAAGCCCGTGGAGGCCCAAGAGCCCAAGCGCCGTCGCGGTGCTCACTTTAAGGCTGCACAGCAGGATGCCGCGCGTGAGGCTGAAGAGTCTTCTGAGGTTGCAGACGATGTTGAGGAGTCTGCCAAGAAGGCTCCGGGTTCGTGTCGTCCCGGACGTGGTTTTGCGGGGCGCGCGTATCCCGTAAGGCGTCAGGAGAAGAGCGAGCCGGCTTCGACCACTCAGACCAAGAAGACCGAACAAACCGAGAAAACCGTTGAGCCGGCGGCTCGCGAGCAGCAGCCTTCCGAGTCGCAGTCTGCGGCTGGCACCGAGGTCAAAGCTCAACAGTCCGCCGATAAGCAGGCGGGGGAGAGCGCCTCGAGCAAGCCCCGCCGCCGTCGTCACCGCGGCGGTCGTGGCTCAAATGCCGAGGCTGCGGCCGAGAAGGCAGCGACGCAAAGCAAGGATGCGAAGGCTGAGGCCCCGGCGGAGCAGCCCAAGCGCCAGCCGGCGAAGGGGGACAAGCCCGAACGTTCGCAAAAGAGCTCGTCCGCGCCAAAGCAAGAGCGCAAAGCTCAGGCAGATTCCAAGCGCAAATCCCAGGCTCAGCCCAAACCGACTGCAAACGTTGCGGCCGCCCAGCAGCCTGAGCCGCCCGCTCATGGCGAGGTTTCGGCGTTTGCTCTGGCACGTGTCCTGGGCAGGCAGCTGCTCAAGGTCGTTCCTACGCCAATGGCGCTCTCCAAGATTAAGGAGCAGCAGACTCAAATTGTTAAGGTCGAGGGCAAGGACGGCAAAAAGGCTCCGCAGCGCACTCAGCACAACGAGATGTCCAACCGCAAGATTGCCGAGGAAATTGCGATCATCCAGGCTTGGATTGAGCAGAATCGCGGTGCCGACACGCCGGTCGCTTCGCGTCGCCAGCGCGCCTACCAGATTTTTAACGATGAGAAGGCCTTTGACGGCAAGCACGGCGAGCGCCTGATTCGGCGTATGACCGAAAAAGGTATCAGCATGCAGGCGATTAAGGTCGCCCCCAACCGCCCCGTGCACTTTACGGGTTTCTTTACGCTGGGCGCCGACAAGCCGTTCATTATGGTCGAGAACCTAGACACCTATGACGAAATCGTCAAGCTCCTGCGCGGCCGCAAGCACGCCAAGCTTTTTGGCACCAAGGTGGGCGGCGTGATCTTTGGCGGTGGCTGCAAGGCGAGCGTTTCGCACGTACTGGATGATTATCTGGCCGAGATCGGCTATCGCTTTAACTATGTCTACTACGTGGGCGACATCGACCGAGAGGGTGCGCGCATTGTCGAGCAGACCCGTAACGCCAATGTGGTAGAGATTCGCCTGCATGCCGGTATGTATCGCGCCATGCTTGCCGAGCACAAGCGTCGCGTGAAGGCCGGCGGAGAGTGCGAACCCGCAGCTGCCAACCAGGGTGTGCCGCAGAACCTGGCGGCGACGATCAAGGATCTGCCCATGGTCACGCGCGTGCAGTTCCGCAACGTGCTGCGCGAGGGCGGACGCATTCCACAGGAGATTCTGATGACCGCCGACTATCGGGATGGCGACTCGGGAAGCTTCGACCGCATGCTGAACAATTAGTTCCGCCGTTCTACCGAACGGCGGTCCTCTCGACGCTGCGAGGGGCCCTGGCACGGCAATCTGACGTTCAACTTCGGCGGCGCGACCAGAAGGTCGGCGCCGCCTTGTTTCACGTCACCTTGCCATGCCAGGGCCCCTCTCGCTGTCACGTCCAAAACATCGGGGCTAGTGGCCTCCTGTTCGTGCGGAACTCGCGATAAACCTAAGCCGGTGCCCCCGCTCTCCCGGGGCCTGTGGCTACTTGGTTGTCGCAAGCGGCTCGCTTTTCGGAACTGGGCTGATGATTTCTAGATGTAAGGCGCTCTTGGTCCTAACGGGCCTGGGGCGCCTATCTTTTGGAGGTAGATTTTTGGGACATGCCTGAAAATCTACCTCAAACTTCTAGTGTAGGACGAGAAGTTGTAGCTGAAACTTCTCTTGTAGGACGAGAAGTTATATACTCAAGATGTTGAAAGGAGAGCATTATGGCGCCTACAGCGTTGGGTATTGCAGAGATTGTTGCCGAGGCCCGTTCCTTTGAGATTCCTCACGTCGTGCATCGAGACGATGCCATCAGTGATCTTCCTGAGCCAAAGCCGTTCAATCTTGTCCATATCATCACGGGTATCAGGCGCTGCGGCAAAACGTTCTATGCGTTTCAATGGATTCGTCGCCTTATCGATCGCGGTGTCGATGCCGAGCGTATCTTCTATTTCAATTTTGCTGATGACCGTCTTCGACCGGCGCCGGACACGCTCATGAGCGACATTTTGGAAGAGTATTGGCGGCAGGTTCCCTCAGCGCGAACGAAAGGCTGTTATCTCTTTCTGGATGAGGTGCAGGAGACCGATGGCTGGCAGGGCGTTTGTCAGCGTTTGGCGGAGCACGAGAGCGTAACGCTTGTTATCACCGGATCGTCCTCAAAACTATCTGCCGATGAAATAGCGACGCAGTTTCGCGGTCGCTCGCAAGAGCACGCTATGCATCCGCTTTCATTCCGCGAGTATTGTGCGTTTCATCACATTGAAACGCCGGATATGTCTACTAGTGCTGGGGCTCCAGCTGTTTCTCCGCAGCGGCGAACTGTTCTGGAATCGGCATATGACCGTTATCTCATAGAGGGTGGCTTTCCTGGGGTTCAGGAGCTTGATGCCGGTTCGCGTATTCAGATGCTTCAAGCCTATTTGCGAGATGTTGTTGCACGAGACATTCTCGAGCGGAGCGGGCGCACGGATATCGCTCTTGCCAACCAAGTAGGGCTCTTCTGCCTTCGAAACACGGGTTGCGACCTTTCGGTTAACAGTTTGTTGGAAGCCTTAAAGTCTGTCGGATATCGAGCGTCATGGGAAAAAATAAACGAACTCGTTCGTTTATTCCAGCAGGCTCATCTCATTGGATTACTTCCGGAGTATTCAACTTCTTTGGCTCCTAAGACAACGACAACAGACAAGGTCTATGCCGTCGACCAGGGGATGGCATATGCAACATCGCGTGCTAATCAGCAGGATATAGGAAAGCGTTTGGAGACTGCGATTTATGCTGAACTCATGCGCCGTACGGCAAACGGCCGGTTGGAAACGGTGACTTCATTTACGGCTCCAACGCAAGCACGAGAAAAAGTTGATTTCTTGGTCGGCGACGCTTTGGCATCGGAACCATACGCGCTTTACCAGGTGACAGTCGATATGACGGCAGAGAAAACGCGCAGGCGTGAAGTTGGTTCCCTTGAGGTTGCTATGGTAAAAACCGGTATCAAGGATGCCAATATCATCACGCTGCGCGAGGCGACCCAGATCAAAACGGAGCATGGCGTCATCGAGGTTATTCCCGCATGGAAATGGTCGCTTGGTCTGTAATGCTACGCCGGCCCGCCGGGGCCGCACGGCACCATGTTGATGACCGGCACTTTAGGAACGTCCCTAAGTGCCGGTTTGGCTGGTAAGTCGAGATGTGGGGAGCCCGTTGCTGGTATGGGACGGAGGGATTCCGCGTCCGCCTGGTCGGCGGCCGCGCTCCGCTGCGTCGCTTCGCTCCTTGCGTGCTGCGCTGGAAAACGCTTCGCGTTTCCTCAGCTCCGCACCCTTGCGGGTTCGAATCCCTCCGCTTGCTCACAAGAAAAGCCTCCCGATCGGCTATGCGTTCGAGAGGCTTGTTTCTTTGGCTGGGACGGAGGGATTCGAACCCCCAACAGCCGGCACCAAAAACCGGAGTTCTACCGTTGAACTACGTCCCAATGTGTGGTGTTGCCCAAAAGCAACTCGTTTAGTGTACCTAATCTGCGAGGGCATCGCAAACGCCATCGAGCAGGCGTACGGCGAGTGTCTGCGCGTCGCTGGCCGTGAAGGTGCCGTTGTAGCGCGTCATGCCCGTGAGCTCAATGCGAATGCGAGCCGGCTTCTGCTGCGCGGCGACATTGGCAGTGCGGATGCGCTGGGCCAGGTTGTGGCACTCGGCGAGGGCAATCGTGGCGCGCGGTGCGGCGTCGGCGGGCAGCTCGTCGCTTGCGATCTCGAGCACCAGATCTACGTCGGTTGGGACCTCGGAGTCGCAGAGCATCATGCCGCTGTTGTCGGTCGTTGCCGTGGCGATATTCCACATGCGCGACGCAACGCTGCGTGCGATGGGGTCCTCGCCGATAACGGCGATCTGGAAGCGCTCGAGCACGTTGGCGGCGCGAGCAAAACCGATACGGGACTCGGCTTCGGTGACCGAGGGCTTGCCCTCCCACACATGGTGCAGGCGGTTGATGTAGGCGTAGGTGTCCTGGAAGGCCATGCCGTCGGCAAACAGGCCGACATTTTCCTGGAACTGCTGCAGGGCGGCCTCGGTATGCGGGCCAAAGTAGCCGTCGTCTTCGCCACAGGCAAAGCCCAAAACGTTGAGAGCGCGCTGCAGGGCCTGCACATCGGCGCCATGGAAATTGGGCATGCGCAGATAGAGGGTGCGGTCGCCCAGCTTATACGAAGCGTCTACAAGGGCGCTCCAACAGGGGATATCGACGGCATGACTGGCAGCAAGGCCGCTGTCGAGTCTGAAGGTGCTGACGGCCTGCTCAGTGGTGGCTCCAAAGTACTTGTCGGTGACTTCGGCGGCATCAATCGTGTAGCCGAGCTGCAGGAGACGAGACTGCACGTCCTCGACGGCTGCTCCTTGCATGCCCGTTGTAATAGGTTCCATGAACGAACCCCTTTCGGCGTACCATTCGTACTATTTGAGCGTCTGTCGGATAGACAACGCAAAGGGATGCATAAACATGCACTCAACAGTGTAGCAAGTTGTGCCTAAAAACGCTGCTGACAGGTTTTATAGCCCCCGTTAGTTAAGGCGCTCCACAAAGAAATCTGCCATGGAGAGGAACAGCTCGCGTGCGTGCGGATCAAGCTCAACGTTCTCGATGGCCGCTTTGGCCTTAGCGGTCAGGTCGAGCGCGTAAGTGTGGGCGTAATCGATGGAGCCGGTCTCCTGGAAGATCTCCACGGCGCGTGCGAGCTGCGCGGGATCATCGGTGCCCGAGGAAAGAATCGCCTCGACCTCGTCGTGGTGGCGCTCATCAGAGAGGGCGTGTACGGCGACAAGCGTGCGCTTGCCCTCGGTGATGTCGGTGCGGAAGTCCTTGTTGGCGGCTTCCTTAGTGCCGACAAGGTTGAGCAGGTCGTCCTGAATCTGAAAGGCAAGGCCCGTATACAGGCCAAAGGCGCGCAGCGCTTCGATTTGCTCATCGCTGCCGCCGCCGATAATGGCTCCGGCGGCAAGCGGCGTGGCTCCGCTGTAAAACGCGGTCTTGTGCGTCGCCATGTCCAGGTAGTCATCAACCGAGATATCAAAGCGCCCGTCACGGACCCAACCCAGGTCGAGCGCTTGACCCTCGATGGTGCGGACGATCATCTCGGTAAGCTCGTGGAGCACACGCAGCTTCACGTCGGACTCCAGCGTGGGGTCGTCGAGAACCGTCTTGGTGACCATGGTGAGCGCCAGGTCGCCACAATTGATGGCAAGGCCCGTGCCCTCGGTAAGGTGCATACAGGGCTTGCCTCGACGAAGCTGTCCGTTGTCGGCGATGTCGTCGTGGATCAGTGCGCCCGACTGGAAATGCTCGATAGCTGCCGCGGCGCTGCGAGCGCTCTCAAAGCTACCGCCCACTGCGGTTGCGGCGAGCATGCAGATAAGCGGGCGGTGGCGCTTGCCGGCGTTGGCCGTAAAAGCCGAGAGCGGCGCGTACAGGTAGCGCTCGATATCGGCAGAGGTCGCCTGTCCGTCAAAGAACGTGGCCAGATAGTCGTTGATCTGGTCAAAGTGCTGGGCTAAAAAGCTGGTAAACGGACTGGACACGGGTTCTCGCATTCTTTCTTGGGTTACATCGTTGCGGTGTGCAGATACCATATTGCCACATTGGAGTTGCCGGCGCGTCTGTTTTGGCGATTTGGGGAAACGGGACGCGTGCGCGTGCCGGCTGCTTATATAAGCCTAAAGTGCTCGAGCGCCTTGACGACGCCATCTTTGTCGACCGAGTCGGTGATGTAGTCGGCGCGCTTTTTGAGATAGTCCGGCGCGTTGCCCATGGCGATACCGACATCGACGGCGTTCATCAGCGAGACGTCATTGCTGGCGTCGCCGATGCCGTATACGGTTCCATGGTGGGGATCGAGGGCGTCGAGTACAGACTGGATGCCCCTGCGCTTCGTGCATTCGCGGGGCGAGATTTCGGTTACCTCGAGTTCGAGCTCGTTAAAGCACAACAGCGGCTCAAGTGCCTTATCTTGAGCGATGTGGTTGGCGAGCGATGTAGACATCAAGATCTTGTAGGCACTGTAATGTTGCAGCTGCGTGACTGCGTCGCCCAGGGTGCGCGCGTATCCGGGAGCATCGGGGGCATCGGCACTCATGCGCACGACGCCGTTGAGGCCCTCAAAGCGGATGACTTCGCCCGACTGCTCAAGATAGGGGGCAAGACGCTGCAGCATACTGGGCGTCATCGACAGATCGCGAATTGCGTGTCCGTTGATCTCGGCGTAACCGCCCGCAAGACAGACGATGCCGGTCCAGGGCAGCTCAAGAAGTTTGGGGTGGATGCAACTGAGGGTGCGCCCTGTGCAGATAAAGGCCATGTTGCCGTTTGCAACGAAATCGCGGATTGCCTGCGAAACCGCCTCGTTGGGATAGGGGGAGAGGTCCCGCTCGTCTTCGGGAAGGTCTTGGGCGAGCCTGGGGTCTTGCCAGGCGAGCGTTCCGTCGATATCGAAGAAGCAGATGTCGCCGCGCTTATGGGCTGCGCTGGCGGCAGGGGAGGCCGAGGTGGTGGGCACAAATCCCGGCTCGAGGCCCATGATCTGGTCAAAATGCTCTTTAACGCGGGGAACGGAGATGCCGATAATCACCTGGGCGGTCTTGCCCGTAATGATAAGGCCCTTGGCGCCCACCGCGACAAACGACGCGTTATCTGCAACGATGGAAGGGTCTGCGACCTCGACGCGCAGACGCGTGGCGCAGTTGGTTGCGCCCACGATATTGCCAACGCCACCTAAAAGCTGAATTACCCGCTCAGCGAGGACGTGATCTTGATCGGATCGACTATTGACCTCGTCATTGGGAGATTGCTCTTTGGCAAAGTCGCTTCCCGTTAAACAATCGATTGCCGCGCGATTGGCGACATGATTCTCGCGGCCCGGCGTCTTAAGGTCATAGACCAAGATGAGTGCTCGAAAACTAACAAAAAAGATGAGGCTAAAGGCAAGGCCGATGCCGAGCGCCAAAAGATAGGCACCGGCATGCGTGCGCATGAGCGGAATAAAGTTGAAGGCTGCCATCTCCATGAGGCCGCCCGAGAAGATGCCGACGATGCCAAAGAGATTCATGGCTGTGGCAAGGCAAGACGATAAGACGGCGTAGAGCAAAAAGAGCCCGGGGTGGGTGAACATAAAGAGAAACTCGAGTGGCTCGGTAACGCCGCAAACCACCGAGGCGATGATGGCGGGAGCAAGGATGACCCTGAGGCCGGCGCGGCGCTCGGGTTTTGCGGTGGAGTAGAACGCAGCTGCGATGGCAGGAAGGCCAAAGAGCTTGACCCAGCCGGTGGCGGTAAAACCGGCCCACGGCGCAAGCTCATTAAGGGGGCGCGTGCTATGGGAGAGGATGGGGAGCAAACTGCTCCACGTGGCGTAGATGCCGTCGTTAATGACCAGGTTGTCGTAGTAGATCGGCATGTAGAGCAGGTGGTGCAGGCCAAAGGGCTCGAGTGCTCGTTCTAAAAAGACAAAGATGCCCACGCCAAAGGGACCGACGCCTGCAAGCGCGTGACGCAGCGTATCGGTTACATCGTATACGTAGGGCACGATGGCGGCCGAGATAGCGGCAAGGGCAAACACGGCAAAAAAGCTAATGAGGTAGACCAGCGAGGAGCCCGAGAAGGTGCCGAGCCAATCGGGAATCTTGGCATCGTAGAAGCGGTCATGGATGGCGACGACGGTTGCCGATACCGCCAGCGGGCCGATAATGCCGGTGTCGAGCGTCTTGATGCCGTCGATGACGGTGATACCGCTGACGGGGGTCAAAGATGACGGGTACTCAAGTCCAAGGTTGTCTCCGCTCAGCTTAATGATCTCGCTCAAAAAGAAGCAGTAGGCAAAATAGGCGACGAGAGCCTCGAGGCAGCAACGAGCCGGTTGTTTTTGGGCAAGACCGATGGGCAGCGCTACGGCAAAAAGGAGCGGGAGGCGTTTAAAGACCGTCCACGAGCCGCGCTGGATGATGGTCCAAAAAACGTACCAAGGGGTTCCGTATACGGCGAGATCGCCGACGATGTCCGCAGTCGTTGCGAGAGCGGAGACGCCGACCATGAGGCCTGATATAGAAAACAGCATGGCGGGCGCGAACATTGCCCCGCCAAAGCGTTGGATTTTTTGCAGCATGTTCTGCCTTCCGAATATCGAGGCGCGTTGCGCGTGGGGAAACGTTTAAACAATGGATTCATTGTAGAGGACCAGACGATTGTCGTACCGGCAGTTTTGAGCGAAACCGATTTGGGCATGACAGAAACCGTCAACGGTTAAATCCTGTCGCTTTACCGATATTCGGTTTAAACAACTTTAAGAAATGCTATCGTGCCTAGCCGGAAATGAACAATGTAGAGGTGAAACAATGCCAAAAGCGATATACGAAGGAATCTACCGAGAAATACGCTCGCGCATCATTAATGGGACCTATGCGTTTCAGGAGATGCTGCCAACCGAAGCCGAGCTGACCGCGGAGTTCGGATGCACTCGCAATACCGTCCGTCGCGCCTTGGGTATGCTGTCCGACGGGATGTTTGTGCAGCCCATACACGGCAAGGGCGTGCGCGTTATTTGGCTTAAGGGCGAAACCGACATGTTGGGCGCACTCGAAGAGGTTGAGTCGTTTGGCGAGTTTGCAAAGCGCAACAATGCCGTCGCATCGACCGAGGTCAAGTCTTTTGAGCATTTGATTTGCACTGAGCAACTCTCTCGTCGCCTGGGCTTTAAGGTGGGCGAGGAGTTGATTCGCGTGGTGCGTGTCCGAAGCCTTAACGGCAATGCGCGCCAAGTAGACCATGGTTACTTTTTGGAGTCGATCGCCAAGGGTCTGACGCCCGAGATCGCCGCAAAGTCAATTTACGACTATCTGGAGCACAAACGCGGCGTCAAGGTGATGGCGAGTCGCCGTACAGTGAGCGTCGAGCTTGCCAACGATGAGGACTGCAGCTACTTGGACCTTGGCAAATACAACTGTGTCGCCGTCATGGAGAGCCAGTCGTACACCTCGGACGGCATCTTGTTCGAGGTCACGCATACCCGCACGCATCCTGAGATCTTCCACTACCGCGTCAACTCCAAGCGATAGCCGGCTAGCTCGCAGCCTGACGAGACTCATGCCCTCAAAGAGAAAACGCCCGGTCAAACCGACGATGCATCGGCTTGACCGGGCGTTTTCTCTGCAATCGATAACAAATAATTGTTTATACAAAACTTGTCAAGTATCAAGTTGAAATTACCGTTCACCGATGTTTTTCTACCGCTCTAGTAATACTTGTTCAAACAACTAGCCAAATAGCGTATTGTACAAATCAGCAAAAGGGGCAAAGTCCCCGAGCCAATCTCCGAAGGCGGCGGCAAAGGGTGCCGCCACGGTGTGAAAGGGTGGATTGTAATGAAGAACGAAATGAGCAGAAGGCAGTTCCTGGGCTTTGCTGGTTCCGCGGCTGCGGTTCTGGGCCTTGGTCTTGTAGGCTGCGGCGGCTCCGCCGGCTCCGGCTCCTCTGCTTCTGGTGACGCTGCCGAGGTCTATTTCCTCCAATTCAAGCCCGAGGTCGACAAGGAGTGGAAGGAGATCGCCAAGGCCTATAAGAAGGAGAAGGGCGTCGAGGTCAAGATCGTGACCGCTGCCTCCAACACCTACGAGGAGAAGCTCAAGTCCGAGATGTCCAAGAGCTCCGCTCCGACCCTGTTCCAGGTCAACGGCCCCACCGGCCTTAAGAACTGGAAGGATTACTGCGCCGACCTGTCCGATACCAAGCTCCGCGGTGAGCTCATTGACGACTCCCTGGCTCTGCAGTCCGATGGCAAGGATCTGGGTATCGACTGGGTCCAGGAGAGCTACGGCATCATCTACAACAAGCAGCTGCTCGAGAAGGCTGGCTACAAGGCCGAGGACATCAACTCCTTCGACAAGCTGAAGGCTTGTGCCGACGACATCCAGGCCCGCAAGGACGAGCTTGGCATTGAGGGTGCCTTCACTTCTGCTGGCATGGATGACTCCTCCAGCTGGCGCTACACCACCCACCTCGCCAACCTCCCGCTCTACTACGAGTTCGAGAAGGAGCACAACCAGGAGGACGACGAGATCAAGGGCGAGTATCTCGACAACTTCAAGCAGATTTTCGACCTGTACATCACCGACTCCACCTGCGATCCTTCGCAGCTTGCCTCCAAGACCGGCGACGACGCCACCAACGAGTTCGCAACCGGCAAGGCCGTCTTCTATCAGAACGGTTCTTGGGCCTACGCTGACCTCACCAAGGCCGGCATGACCGACGATCAGATTGGCATGATGCCCATCTACATCGGTGTCGACGGCGAGGAGAACCAGGGCCTGTGCTCCGGCGGCGAGAACTACTGGTGCGTCAGCTCCCAGGCTTCCGAGGATGCCCAGAAGGCCACCGAGGACTTCATGTATTGGTGCGTCACTTCTGACACCGCCACCAGCATCATCGCTGACAAGATGGGTCTGACTGCCCCGTTCAAGAGCGCTAAGGAGACCACCAACGTCTTCTCGCAGCAGGCCGTTGCCATGGCCAAGGACGGCAAGAAGACCGTCGCTTGGGACTTCGTCTACATCCCCTCTGAGGAGTGGAAGAAGAACCTCAAGCAGGCTCTGATTGCCTATGCTGCCGACAACAGCAAGTGGGACGGCGTCAAGAACGCCTTCGTCGATGGCTGGAAGACCGAGAAGGCTGCTTCCGAGTAAGCAGTTGCTGCCCAAGCTATCTGATTAGCGACAGGGGGCGGGCAGACGTTGGTTTGCCCGCCCCCTGCATATTGAAAGGACCCTTCTATGGGCAAAGCACTCAAGCGCTGGTGGCCGCTCTTTATGCTGCCCACGTGTCTGGCGTTTATGATCGGGTTCGTGATCCCCTTTATCCAGGGTTTCTATCTCTCGTTCTGCCAGTTTATTACCATCAACAACACGCACTTTGTCGGTATCGAGAACTACGTGCGCGCACTGTCCGATCCGCAGTTTGCCACGTCGTTCTTCTTTACCGTGGCGTTCGCCTTCCTGTCGACGGTGCTCATCAACGTGATCGCCCTCGCCATCGCGCAGGCGCTCACCCGCAAAGCGCTCAAGGGCACCAACATCTTCCGTACGATCTTCTTTATGCCTAACCTGATCGGCGGCATCGTGCTGGGCTACATCTGGCAGATTCTGATCAACTGCCTGCTCTCCAACGTGGGCGCCCAGCTCATCGCCCTTAACTCTGCTGCTGGCTTCTGGGGCCTTATCATCCTGACCCTGTGGCAGCAGGTCGGCTACATGATGATCATCTACATCGCTGGTCTGCAGTCCATTCCGTCCGACTACATCGAGGCCGCCAAGGTCGACGGTGCCACGGCATGGCAGACGTTTTGGAAGGTTAAGATCCCTAACCTGATGCCGACCATCACTATCTGCCTGTTCCTGTCCATCACCAACGGCTTTAAGCTGTTCGACCAGAACCTCGCCCTTACCGGCGGCGCCCCCGCGCACTCCACCGAGATGCTCGCCCTGAACATCTACAACACGTTCTATTCGCGTGCCGGTATCGCATGGCAGGGCATCGGTCAGGCCAAGGCGGTTATCTTCTGCATCCTGGTCGTAGCCATCTCCATGATTCAGCTTAAGGCCACGAGGTCCAAGGAGGTGCAGCAGTAATGAAACGCGATAAGGTTATCAACCGCGCGCTCTCGATTTTCTTTACGATTCTGTCGCTCGCGTGGATCTACCCCGTGTTCATGATTGCGCTCAATTCCTTTAAAAAGGCAACTGCAATCAGCACCACCACGGCATTCGATCTGCTCACGCCCGAGACGTTCAACGGCCTCGCAAACTACATGCATGCCCTTAACGAGCAGGGCTTTGCCTCGGCATTTATGTACTCGCTCATCATCACGGTCACGTCGGTCGTGCTGATTCTGGTGTGCTGCTCCATGTGTGCTTGGTACGTAGTGCGCGTCAACAGCAAGATCTCGAACTTCTTCTATTACCTGTTCGTCTTCTCGATGGTCGTGCCCTTCCAGATGCTCATGTTCACGCTGTCCAATTTGGCGGACCGCATCGGCTTCAACACGCCGTTCAACATCTGCTTTATCTACCTCGGCTTTGGCGCGGGCCTGGCGGTCTTTATGTTCGCCGGCTTTGTAAAGAACATCCCGCTCGAGATCGAAGAGGCGGCCATGATCGACGGCTGCAACCCGGTCCAGGTGTTCTTTAAGATCGTCCTTCCCATCATGAAGCCCACCTATCTTTCGGTCGGCATCCTCGAGACCATGTGGGTCTGGAACGACTATCTGCTGCCCTACCTCACTCTCGACTCCACCAAGTACAAGACCATTCCTATCTTGATCCAGTACTTCCGCGGCGGCTACGGCCACGTCGAGCTCGGCCCCATGATGGCCTGCATCATGATGGTCGTTATCCCCATCGTCATCATGTACATCCTCTGCCAGAAGTACATCATCGACGGCGTGGTGGCAGGTGCCGTCAAGGGCTGATGCCGTAACTGTTTTGCAAGTTTCTGCGGCGCCCTCAACATGGTGCCGCATATCGAAAGGTAAAGACATGGCCGAGATCGTTCTCAAACATGTTCAGAAGGTGTATCCCAACACCGAGTCCAAAAAGAAGGGCTTCTTTGGCAAAAAGAAGAAGACCGAGGAGAAGAAGCACAACCTCAAGGTTACCGAGGATGGCGTGCTCGCTGTTGAGGACTTTAACCTCACCGTTCACGACCAGGAGTTCGTCGTCCTCGTTGGCCCGTCTGGCTGCGGTAAGTCCACGACGATGCGCATGGTCGCCGGCCTGGAGGACATTACCTCGGGCGACGTGCTCATCGACGGCAAGCGGGTCAACGACGTGGCGCCCAAGGACCGCGACATCGCCATGGTGTTCCAGAGCTACGCTCTGTACCCCAACATGACGGTGTACGAGAACATGGCGTTTACGCTTGAGCTCAAGAAGGTCTCCAAGGACGAGATCGACCGTAAGGTTCGCTCCGCTGCCGAGATCCTGGGTATTACCGAGTACCTCGACCGTAAGCCCAAGGCGCTTTCGGGCGGCCAGCGTCAGCGTGTCGCTATCGGCCGCGCCATCGTGCGTGACCCCAAGGTCTTCCTGATGGACGAGCCGCTGTCCAACCTGGACGCCAAGCTTCGTAACCAGATGCGTGCCGAGCTCATCAAGCTGCGCCACGAGATCAAGGGCACGTTCATCTACGTCACTCACGACCAGACCGAGGCCATGACCCTTGGCGACCGCATCGTGGTCATGAAGGACGGCGTCGTCCAGCAGATCGCCACGCCGCAGGAGGTCTTCAACCATCCCGCGAACATCTTCGTCGCCGGCTTCATCGGCGTGCCGCAGATGAACTTCTTCGATGCCCAGCTGGTGCGCTCGGGCAACGGCTTTACCGTCAAGACCGAGGACATGAACGTTGCTCTCGCCCCCGAGACCTGCGCTCAACTCGCTCTTAACTGGGACGGCGGCGACGTGAAGGAGATCACGGCCGGCGTGCGCCCCGAGCAGATCCTGCTTGCCGACAAGGGCGAGGAGGGTGCGCTCCAGGGTACCGTCGAGGTGACCGAGCTCATGGGTTCGACCGAGCACGTCCACGTGACCGCCCCCGACGGCCAGTTTGTCCTGATTATCCCCGTCGTCGACCTCGAGGCCAAGGGCGCGCTCAAGGCTGGCGACACCATCTGGTTCAAGTTCGAGAAGAACGCGACCCATCTCTTCGATAAGGTGTCTGGCAAGAACCTTATCTAGGCCCGGTGCATCCGGACCCTCCCTTTGGGCGACTGCGGTATTGCCATCCTTTTGCCGCGGTCACATATAAGGCTCCCCTCCCGTCCGCTGGGCGAGAGGGGAGCCTTTCTTTGTATCGGGGTTGTCTGGCCGGTCGTTTGTCTCGATCTGTAACAGGTAGAGCTGATTTCGGACGTTAGATGTTACAGATCGAGACGGTTCCGCCGAGCTAACCATTTCATCTAAATCTGTAACACCAAAGGCGAATTTCAGCTGCTAGATGTTACAGATTGAGATAAACCCAAGGGGAGGGGCCGGTATGTCTCAATCTGTAACAGCTGGGGCCGTTTTTACCGAGTAGCTGTTACAGATCGAGATTCTTCGGTCGAGTCGGGTTGCAGGGTAACGTGCGGGCACAAAAAACGGAGCCGTGTCGCCACGACTCCGTTTCTCAAGAGGATGGGTAAGGGAAGTGAAATTAGTTCAGGTGCCAGATCTCGTCGTTGTACTGGGAGATGGTGCGGTCGGACGAGAAGGTGCCGGCGTTGGCGATATTGATGAGCGCCTTGCGCATCCAGGCGTCCTGGTCCTCGTAGTCGGCCAGCACGTGCTCCTTGGTCTGGATGTACTCCTCAATGTCAAGCAGGGCCATAAACCAGTCCTTGCCCTTAATGTCGTCGTGCAGGCGCTGCAGGCGCTCGGCATTGCCGGTCGCCATAAAGGCCGGGTTGGTGATGAAGTCCACCAGCAGTTTAATGCCGGGCTTGCGGTAGAGCACACCGGCGTCATAGGTGCCGTCGGCATAGAGCTGCTCGACCTGTTTGGACGAGGCACCAAAGGTATAGATGTTCTCGTCGCCCACGAGCTCGGCAATCTCCACGTTGGCACCGTCGAGCGTGCACAGGGTTAGGGCGCCGTTGAGCATGAACTTCATGTTGGAGGTGCCGCTCGCCTCCTTGGAGGCCAGGCTGATCTGCTCGGAGATGTCAGCGGCGGGGATCACGCGCTCGGCGGCGGTGACGTTGTAGTTCTCGATCATGACAACCTGCAGGTAAGGGGCCACGTCGGGATCGTTTGCAATCCACTGCGACAGCGTCAGGATCAGGTGGATGATGTCCTGGGCGATGGTGTAGGCAGGTGCCGCCTTGCCGCCAAAGATGATGGTGACGGGGTGATTGGGCTTGTTGCCGTTCTTGATGTCGAGATACTTCCAGATGATGTAGAGTGCGAGCATCTGCTGGCGCTTGTACTCGTGGATACGCTTGACCTGGACGTCGATGATGGCGTTGGAGGGAATCGTCACGCCCTGCTCGAGCGCCATGAACTGGCGCATGATTGCCTTAGCCTCGGCCTTGGTGGCAGCCAGGCGCTCAAGAACGTTCTTATCGTCGACGAACTCGGCGAGTTTGCTCAGATCTCCGGTATTGCGCCAATCGGTGCCGATCACATCGTCGAGCAGGCTGGCGAGCGCGGGGTTGGCGCCATGGATCCAACGGCGGAAGGTGATGCCGTTGGTCTTGTTGGAGAACTTCTCGGGATAGATCTCGTAGAACGGATGAAGTTCGGTGTCCTCCAGAATCTTGGTGTGGAGTGCGGCGACGCCGTTGATGGAGAAGCCAAAGTGGATGTCCATGTGGGCCATGTGGACGGTGTCGTGCTCGTCGATGATGGCGACGCGCGGATCGTCGTGCTCGCCTTTGGCGACCTCGTCAAGCTTGACGATGATGTCGGCGATGGCGGGGGAGGCCTTTTGTAGGCTTGCGAGCGGCCACTTCTCGAGCGCTTCGGCAAGAATCGTGTGGTTGGTGTAGGCGACCATGGAACGTACGATGGAAACGGCCTCGTCAAACTCAATGCCGTGCTCGGTGGTGAGCAGGCGAATGAGCTCGGGGATGACCATGGTGGGGTGCGTATCGTTGATCTGGACCACGGCGTAATCGGCCAGGTCGTGCAGGTTGCTGCCGCGCTCGATGGCCTCGTCAATCAGGAGCTGGGCGGCGTTGCTCACCATGAAGTACTCCTGATAGATGCGAAGTAGGCGGCCCTGCTCGTCGGAATCGTCGGGGTAGAGGAACAAGGTGAGGTTCTTGGCGATCTCGGTCTTGTCGAAGTCGATGGAGCTGCCGGGGACCAGGCCGTCGTCGACGCTCGCCAGGTCGAACAGGCGCAGGCGGTTCTTGGTGGGCTGGCCGTAACCGGGCACATCGATGTTGACGAGCTTGGAAGTAACGGCAAAATCGCCGAACTCGACGGTGTAGGAGCGGTCATCGTCGACTAGGATGTCCTGCTCACCGAGCCACTCGTCGGGGACGGCCTTCTGCTGGTTGTCGACAAAGCGCTGGCGGAACAGGCCGTAATGGTAGTTGAGGCCCACGCCATCGCCGGTCAAGCCCAGCGTGGCGATGGAATCCAGGAAGCATGCGGCCAGACGGCCCAGGCCGCCGTTGCCGAGCGACGGTTCGACCTCGAACTCCTCGATCTTGTTGAGGTCGTGGCCCGCGGCGGTGAGCTGGTCCTTAACCTCGTCATAGATGCCAAGGTCGATCATATTGTTGATGAGCAGCTTGCCGATCAAAAACTCGGCAGAGATGTAGTAGAGCTTTTTCTTGCCGTTGTTGAGAGGACAGGCGGCAGAGCGCTCCTGCACGAGCTTGGCCAGCAGCTTATAAATACGGCGGTCATCGAGTTGCTCGAGCGAAGTTCCAAAGGACTGCTCGGCAAGATCCGCAAGATCGATACGGGGCATGTTTCCTCCTGTGGTGAGTTGTCTACATGTCAATAATTCAAAAGAAGCCCGCGCGAGGGGATTGGGGTGGCCTCGCGCGGGAAAACGGTCGCGTCCACACGGTGGGGTGGGATCGGGCGCGGTAGCTCCTATTGGGGAAGCTCGATTTCGGCTTCTGACGGGATGCGGAAGTAGGTCTCGGTCCAGTCGGTGAGTTTGTGCTCGAGCTCGCGGGTGATGGCGCCATCGAGCATACGCCAGGTCCAGTTTCCGCCCAGGGTGGCGGGAGTGTTGATGCGCGCCTCGTTGCCCAGATTGAGCAGGTCCTGCATGGTGTAGATGCAGGTATCGCTCACGCTGGCGGCGATGGTGCGGTTGAGCGCGTCGGCCATGGACTCGCCTGCCTGCTGGTGGGTATACAGGGCCGCCTGCTCGCGCTGACGCGGGGTGGCCGTTCCCTCATACCAGCCGCGTGCCGTTTCGTTGTCATGCGTTCCGACGTAGGCGACGGTGTTGGCGATGTAGTTGTGCGGCAGGTAGTACGAGTTGGTGCCCTCAAAGGCGAACTGCAAGATCTTCATGCCGGGGAAGCCCGAGTTGTCGCGCATGTCGATGACGCCGGGGGTGAGG
The DNA here is from genome assembly GCA_938023085.1 of uncultured Collinsella sp. GTDB lineage: Bacteria > Actinomycetota > Coriobacteriia > Coriobacteriales > Coriobacteriaceae > Collinsella. The sequence continues at coordinate 17,919 of CALHDP010000167.1, read as the reverse complement.
AAGCCCAGGTCTTCGGCGATGATGGGCAGCGTGCCGAGCTTTTCCTCGAGCGTCTTGAAGAACTTGAGGCCGGGGCCCTGCGTCCACGAACCGTAGGACGAATCGGGTGAGGAGAACGGCACCTCCCAATAGGCCTCGAAGCCGCGGAAGTGATCCAGGCGGATGACATCGTACATGTCGAGGGCGGCGCGGATACGGCCCTCCCACCAGGAGAAACCGTCGGCTTCCATGGCGTCCCAGTCGTAGATGGGATTGCCCCAGTACTGGCCGGTGGCCGAGAACTGGTCGGGCGGCGTGCCAGCGACGCTCACAGGATTACCGGCGGCGTCGATCTTAAAGAGCTCGGGCGTGGCCCACATCTCGACGGAGTCGCGCGAGACATAGATGGGCAGGTCGCCGATGATAAGGATATCGCGCTCGTTGGCATAGGCCTTGAGGCGGCTCCACTGACGATTGAAGAAGTACTGCGTCATCTGGTGGTAGAGCATGCGCGCGGGATGGGCGGCGCAAACTTTGGCAGATGCTTCGCCGCGGGTGCGCAGTTCTGCGGGCCACTCCCAAAATGCCTTGAGACCGCACTCCTCCTTGACGGTCATGAACTCGCAGTAGGGAATGAGCCAGTCTTCGTTTGCTTGGACAAAGTCGTCGAAGTCGGCCGGCTTGTCGGCGGCAAAGCGCTCGGCGGCGCGGTCGAGAATCTGACGACGGCCACCAAAGATGGCGCCATAGTCGACATTGCTGGGGTCGGAGCCCAGGTACACGCCGTCGATATCGCACTGCTCCAGATAGCCGGCCTCGATAAGCTCGGCAAAGTCGATGAAATTGGGGTTGCCCGCACGGGCCGAGAACGACTGATAGGGCGAGTCGCCATAGCTCGTTGTCGTAAGGGGGAGAATCTGCCAGTAATGTTGTTTGCACGAGGCGAGGAAATCGACAAAGTCATAGGCGTTCCAGCCAAAGCCGCCGATACCGTAAGGTCCGGGCAATGACGAAACGGGCATCAGAACACCGCTTGCACGCTCCATGGATGCACTCACCGTCCTTTTGAATAAGGGGCTGCGCCGTAGATGGATAGACGGCTCGTCCCGAGTTTCCATTTCTATTGTCCCTATTGTAGAACATGTTGTTTAAACATGTATAGAGAGAATGAAAAAGTTGCCGACTTTCGGTGAATGGTAGTGCGCCATAGACGATATGAGTTGAACATTGGGAGCTCCTCCCCTTGCGGCTCTTTTGTGGGTCGGGCGACAATGGTCGTCGTCATTAAAGACCGGCTGCCAGCCAGGTTGCAACAATGCAAGAAGGGTTCACATTCAGTTGGCCGTTGACACAAACAATCGCGCGAAGACCTCGTCTTCTTCGGTAAGTCCAGGCGCGGCAAGACGCGCATGGCAGTCGCCCTCACGATGCGCGCGGTCGCCGCGGACATGTCGGTCAGGTTCTGGCAGACCGCGCAGCTGGTTCTCGAGCTCGGCAACGCGAAGCGCAAGGGAACGCTGTCGAAACTGTTGAACGACGTGTCGCCCGCGAGGCTGCTCGTGCTCGACGAGTTCGTCTACGTCCCCTGCGACGTAGACGGTGCGAGGGTTCTCTACCAGGTCATTTCCGTCCATGTAGTGCTCGTAGGCCGCGGCGTCGTCGGGCTCGTCGAAGGAGAGGGACTCCGTCCAGTCCCAGTAGGCCCCCGTCCAGGCGCCCCTGCGCCTGCCGGCCGGCGTCGTCTCGTCGAAGACGAGGCCGTGGCGCAGCAGGAACTTCGACATCCGCTGCTTGGCGTGTTGCAGGTCGTCGCGCGCGTCCTCGAGGGCGCTCGTCGGGGACCCACACCTCGACGACGTTGCGGCGCGCCAGCATGCGTGCCAGCCACTCGGCGTCGCGGCGGTCGTTCTTGCGGCCGCGGTCGGCCGCGGGCCGGTGCATCTTCGGGACCGCCCCGACGACGCAGCCGAGGCCGAGGGCCCGCAGCGCGCGGCCGCGGTTGATGGTACGACCATTGTCGCCCGACCCACGAGAGAGCTGCAAGGGGAGAGGCCCCAATGTTCAACTCATATCGTCTGTTGTGCCAGAGTCGCTCGGGAAAGCGCGACCGACGCAGCGCGCTGTTTTCCAGTCACATCCAGTTCGGGTTGATTTCAGCATGCGATAAGAAACTGGATTTGAATTTCGACTCGAAAGATGGGCAATGCTGATGAGAAACGCTTGGAGTTCGGGATTGCGCGGCGTGAAGCGACCCTCTTCTTATCGAGTTCGTTACAATGTAGGAAAAACAGTAAGTAAGAAGACCTCTGATTGCTTTAGGAGGAGCTGTGGTGAATAGCGCCCAGAAGATCGATAAGTCCATCCAGAAGATGATGACTCTCGGAAGAAGGCTTGGGATTCTGTTTACGGCGCTGTTTATAGCGGTGTGTTGCTGTTCGGTGGTGGTGGTTATTTCCATTGGGCTTATGGCTGCTCAAGGAAACCTATATGATCCATCAAAGACGGTTTCCGTAGTGGTTCCTTTGATGTATCTTCTGATTTCCGGAGGGGCCACATGGACCCTGCGGGGAATCAGCATGGACATGGCTCATGGCGAATCGCCCTTTACCCTTTCGCATGCTCGAAGAATCTCGATTATCGGGTGGCTGTTTGTTGCAGCGGCAATAGGTGACCTCTTGTTTTCTCCGGGGTTTCTTTCGATAGTGATTGGCCCCTTCGACTTGCTGGGGAACGCCTATTCGATGTTTGAAAACCTGGCCCTGCCCATAGATATTGGTGCTGTGCTGGGGGCCGTTTGCTGCTTCTCGATTTCTGCGATATGGCGCTACGGAGCTCTGCTTCAAGACCAGACCGAGGATTTGGTGTGAGGGGCGGCATGGACTATCTGATTATTGAGCTTGAAAGCTTATTGCTTCGACGCGGAAAGACGAGTACGGATATCATTCGGGCGACCGGGCACACACCGGCAAGTATCTCAAAAATACGAAATGGCAAGGTGAAGGCAATTAGGTTAAAGACATTGCTGGATATTTGCGTAGAGCTTGATTGCCAGCCTGGCGATCTTATTAAGCGCGTCAACGAAAGAGAACTTGAGGAACTGGCGACGCGGCGCGCCCGCAACGCGCTGAGCAGGGCGACCGCGACGGGTGATGACCCGGTCCTGGAGTCAGATCATGTTTACGTGGTCGATCTTAGAGACGACTGAGGCTGGAGAATAAAAAAGTATTGAGCAGGTGCAGCCCGTGAAAACAACGGTTTTCACGGGCTGTTCATTCAACGTCCTGCAGTGGCCTGTATTTCTCGCCGCGTCACTGGGGAACGAGAGAGTCATTTCCTGTGCTGGATGCAGGGGGGTGCTTACCTTGTGTAATATATAAATAAGCTTATATTGAAATATGATACATATCGAATTAGAATAACATTATCAATTCGGTATGCAAGGAAAGGAGGGAGAGATGGATTGGATTAACGAGCCGGAGGAAGGCGTTGCACCCGCGTGCGGCAACTGCTTCTTCTACGCGCACGGGGGATGCACGAAGAGGTGCCCCAATCAGTCCTGCACGTTCCGTTTCTAGGGGGCAGAGATGAACTGGCTTTCTACCGCGAAAGGAGGGGAATGAAATGGAATGGATTACCGAGCCGTCAGCCGGGGCTGAGCCCATGTGCAACAATTGCTTCTTTTACGCGCACGGCAGCTGCAGCACCAAGTGTTCTTCACAGGAGTGCACTATCCGATTTTAGCGGATAGTGCACGCCGTACGGCGTGCACAGACTGTTCAAAGATATTTTGGCCAGCAGCGCCTGAGGGGCGATGTGGCATTGCAATATGGGGGGCGAACCGACGTTACCTATAACCCCGCACAATTGCCATGTCGTCCCTTTTTATTGACGGGGAGGATGTCGTCCATGCGGGAAGTCCCAGTTGAATTGCGTGCCATATCCAAGAGATATGGCGGGTTTGAAGCGGTTAAATCAGTCTCGTTCTCTTTAATGGAAGGCGAGCTGTGTGCACTCATTGGGGAGAATGGTGCCGGCAAGAGCACGTTAATTCGATTGATCACGGGGCTTTCGGAGCCATCGTCAGGAACGATCTCGATGTTTGGGCAAACCGGGAGACGTGAAATACGGAGCTGCAGGGAAAGGCTGGGTTATATGCCCGACCTCAATGCTTCGTATCCTAATCTGACCGCGCGAGACAACTTGGTCGTTCGCTGTATTGAGTGGGGGCTTCCCACCGATCGTTCCATCGACGGTGTGTTATCAACCGTCGGTTTGGGGGAGGCCGGCGGGAAGAAAGTGAAGAACTTCTCAATGGGAATGAGGAGGCGTCTCGATCTGGCCATAGCGTTGCTGGGCGATCCGGAGCTGTTGATCCTGGACGAGCCGACAAACGGCCTGGATCCGATGGGGATAGTCGAAGTAAGAAAAATCCTTACGCATCTTAACAAAGATCAAGGTAAAACGATTCTCGTATCCAGCCACAATCTTGAGGAGATGCACAAGCTGGCAACTGATTACCTCTTCATAAGTCATGGTCGCCTCATTCGAAGGATGACCGCACCTCAGCTGGAAAAGTCATGCCGCGGTGGTTTCGTGTTGCATGTGGACGATCTGGAGCGAACGAGATCGGTTCTCGGAGATGAGACCTCACATTCTTTTCTGCCGGACGGCAGCGTCCTTATGCGCTATGAGGAGAAAAAGGAAGGGCGGGGCATTGCAATCGAAGCGCTCTCGACCGCAGGTGTGAGGGTTGCGGAGGCGTATTCTCATAGGAAGAGCCTTGAGGAGTTTTATTCGGAGCTCATCGGTCGAGAGAGCGAGCTGTGATGAAACGCGAGTTCATCTCAGCTTTTCGGAGCGAGGTATGGTTGCTCGCCAGGCACCCGGCGACCGCTCTGATGATTGCGCTTGCGGCTGTGCTGTATGTGGTTGCGGCTGCGACTTCGTCTGAGGTGCTGATCATGGTCGCCGGTGATGACCCGTATACGCTTGGAGGGGCTATAGGTTTTATTGGAAACCTAGTGGATGCAGGGGACGTTTTGGGCTCTGTTGCCCGGACGTCTTTTGCGTCTACAGTGGTCTGGATTCCGGTGACGATTCTCTACGCGGTTTACGCTACGTCGAGAGACTTTGAATCCGTGGCTTACGCCGTATCGAGATCGCGAGGGGTGTCGCAGGCGGCGATTGTGATCACGAAGCTGTTGGTGAACTGCACTCTGGTCGGTGCCGTGTATCTTCTTTCTACGACTGCGCTGTATTTAACCAAGATGGCCCAATGGGACGTTGGGGCCTCGTGCTCAGGGTTTGCCCAATTTGTATCGATTGCGCTGATGATCGCGCTGCTGCTCATTTCGATGTACGCCGCTACCTTCGCCCTGTATTTGCTCACGAGGAGTGTGGTGGCGAGCAGCGTCGTTGCAATAGCGGTTTCGACATTTGTGATGGTGTGGTTCCCAAGTACATACGGAAGCGGTCAGCCCAGCTTGCTGCTCATGCTCTCGCCCGTGTATTACCTGATGAACCTGTGTTCCCTGAGTATGCAGAATGTTGGTGTAATTCAGGTTTTGCTGTATGCGGGCGGCACTGTGCTTGTGTCGGTTGGAGTTGCGCTCGTCTCGCTATTTGTAAGGACGGCGGTTCGATGAATCTTGGGATGTCGGTCAGGGCGGAACTGTTCCGCGCAAGGAGAATGAAACTCGCCGTGATAATAGCGCTGATGTATTTGGGCATCGCGGGGATTTATGTGTTTGCCGGGTCCGGCGCATGGGTCTCCGCAGGGGGAGAGGGCCAGTTCTTTGGCTTTTCCGCCGATCCGGGCTATCTTTTCTCGATAGGGGTTGGGCCAACGGGTATCTCTTCCTGGCTAAGTGTCGTCTCCATGGCGCATACGGTGTTCTTCCCAATCGTCTCTGTTGTTGTGGCGGGGACGCTATTCGGTGATGCGACGAGCGTGTCGGCAAGGGGAGTTTCGATTGCTCGGGGCTTCCGCAGCTGGCAGCTGTTTGCGGCAAAGACATTGGCTTGCGAAGTGTATACGCTGTGCCCCTACATCGTGTTTACTCTCGGTGTCGCTGCGGTCTTTGCCGTGTGCTCCGGAAGCGGTCTAGACAGCCTTACGGTTGGTAATGTGACCTCGGCACTCCTGTCGAATATCGTTATAGACGCCGCTTATACGCTGATGGTTGCGGTTGCATATGAGGTGTTCAGGATCAGATCTCTTGTGTCGGGAGCCTTGCTGGTCGCAACGTTCGCGGGCCTTGTTATCGCGATGAGTTTCCCAACCGTTTTACCCCCGGTTCACATGGCTTATTGGATGAGGGCGTGCGGGGCTGCCGGCGGGACGGTCCTGATGGCTGCGTGCGGCCATGCGGTCATCGTGTCGCTCGCATGTCTATTGCTGCTTTCGTGCAGTTTTTATCGAAGAAGGTAGTGCGCTGGCGTATGCGCAGCGTCTGAGGGTCGATATGGATTTGATTGGAAATGGAGATGGTGCGAAGTGAAACTGTCGCAATTTAATGTGGTGCATGAACATAACGGAAGTCTTCTTATCATGAATGCGCGAACCGGCGGCATCCTGTCGTTAAATCCGTAATACGCGCAGAAATTCAAAAGGATTCAAGAAGGGGACGTTCGGGATGCCGATGATCTTGTCGCGGAGCTGATAAGGGGAGGCATCCTAGTCAATGAGGAGAGGGACGAGCTTGGGGAGATCAGGTTGCAAAGTCGCGCCGCGCGCTTTGCGAATACTGCTCTGTCCCTTACCATTGCGCCAACGATGGCTTGCAACTTTTGCTGTCCCTACTGCTATGAAAAGGGACAGGCGTACACGACGATGGGCGAGGAGGTTTTGACACAGCTCTCCAAGTTCGTGAAAGATTACTATCCTGGTATCGCAAGTCTCTCAGTTGGATGGTACGGCGGCGAGCCTCTGCTCGGAATGAAGATGATCGAACGGATTACGTCGGATCTGAAAGATGTCGTGGGGCCAACGTGTGAATATTCCGCATCGATAGTGACAAATGGCTATCTGCTGACGCCTGATGTTGCAAGGAGGCTCGCGGCATGTGGTGTGACGAGCGCGCAAGTGACTATAGATGGATCGAAGTCGGATCACGATTCGAGAAGGATTCTTCACGACGGAAGCCCTACATACGAACGTATTCTCAAGAACGTCAAAGAGTGTGCCGACATCATCGATATTTCGATAAGGAGCAACGTCGACAAGACCAACATCGAGGCCGCTCAAGAGCTATTGGATTATCTCGAGCTAAATGGCCTGATGAATAAGGTTCACTTCTATTTAGCCCCTGTTGACGATATCAATCAGGTATGTGCGAACGACAGCCACTGCTTTACTGTAAAAGAGTTCTCGTATGAGGAGACTGAGTTTTATAAAAGGGCAATTGCGCGGGGCTTCAAAGTTCAACCTTTTGGTGGGACGAATTTCGGGATATGTTGCGCCGTTGGAATCAACTCGTACGTGGTTGATCCCGTCGGAGATTTGTATAAGTGCTGGGATGACATTGGAATGAAGGAGCGGAGGGTCGGAACTATTTTCGAGCCGCCAATGTTGAGCAAGAACATGATTAACTGGATGGCATATGAGCCGGATGACCCGGAATGCCAAGAGTGCTTTGCTTTTCCCATGTGCATGGGAGGGTGCCCCAACCACGCCTTAAACGGTGAGGGGAAACGTTGCGTTTCCTTCCGGTATGATGCCGAGCAAAAAATGCTGCTCTCCCAGATGATGAATACGGCAAAACGGGGTGCGGGGCAAAATGAGGCTGATGCTTAATCTCTGTAGAAAATATATACTGGGCGGTCGATTCTACGCCTATCTTGTCGTAACAGTTTTGGTCGGGCTGCTTGCGCTTGCGGGTCCCTTTCTTACCGGCATAGTGGTAAACCGATTGGCGATGCCGGCCAGCGCCGATCTTGCCGCCGTTCTCGTTTGTTGCCTTATTTTGGTTGCGGTCCAAGCGGTTCGAGCGGGACTAGTGTATTGCTCAGAGATGCTGTACATCAACCTTCAGTCGCATGCGGGGTTCGGCTTAAATGCGGATACGCTTGAGCACGTGAAGCACCTTCCCCAGGCATTCTTCGAGGGCTTCAACGCGTCGTATTATAACCAGCAAATCAATCACGACGCTAATGACCTTGTCATCTTCGTAATCAACTCGGTTGTGGGGGTTTCAAGCAACGTTATCACCCTTTTGTCCGCCCTGTTTGTTCTCGGTAGCCTGAATATCAAGTTGAGTGTGGTCTGCCTTGTTCTTGCGGCAGCGAGTGCCGCTTTTTATGCGGTTTCACGCGCAAGGCTGTTTGAGAGAAGTTTTGACGTACAAGAGCAGAGCGCGAGGTTTTTTTCCTGTCTACAAGATCAGTTGGAGAAAGTTGATTTCATCCGCAAACATGCTTTGTTCGATAGGTCCCGCGCTGTACTGGTCGAAGCTTTTAATGGGCTCTATCCAACGATGAGAGCAAATCAGGAAGTAGGGTCTAGATTTACCTTTGGCAACGCGTTGGTCGCTTCCGCCGCTCAAGGATGTCTTCTTGCTGTGGGCGCGGTTGAAGTGATGGGCGGGAGACTGTTGCCTGGTTTTCTCGTGACTGCTGTTGGATATTATTCGAACTTAAGCTCAGCGGTACAGTATTTGTTGGGCTGGGGAAGGGATTACCAGACTAATCGCGTATGCTATGAGCGGCTGAAAAGAATTTGGGATGTCCCGGTGGAAGCGAATGGCAAATTGGCGCTTGGTCCGATTGAGGAAATCCGTCTAGAGAACATCAAGCTACGTTATCCAGGGGCGGAAAGGGTCGCGTTAAGCATTGAGGGGCTCGCGTTTTCCAGGGGTCGGCTATATGGAATCTCGGGGCCGAATGGTTCGGGGAAGAGCTCGCTGCTGTCAGTGATATTGGGGCTATATCCAGATGACACAGAAGGGGCCGTTCGCTACAACGGGGTGTCACAGCGTTGCATCGATCGATATGCATTGCGGCGGTGTCGAGTCAGCATTACGGAGCAAGAACCCCCTATCGTTGAGGGGACGATTCTCGATAATCTTACGCTGCTTTCTGATGATTACGAGATGGATAAGCTGAATCGGATGCTTGCCATATTGGGGCTAGACGAAATGATTGCCTCTGTGGAGAACGGGGCAGCGGCGATGCTTGACGGCGGGAAAGGAGGGGTGTCCGGCGGGGAGAAGCAAAAGATTGCAATTGTGAGACAGCTGTTGAAATCGCCGGACGTTATGCTTTTTGATGAACCGACCTCAGCACTTGATGCGAAGAGTCGAGGCGCGCTGATCAAATTGCTTCACGAAGTTAAGAGAGACCATATTGTAATCGTTGTCACTCATGACGAGGAGATGCTTGCCGCCTGTGACGAGGTCATTTCGATGCCTGGATGATTATCGGATTGTGACGTTGAAGACCAAGAAGCTCGAAATGGCGTGGATTATGGGTAGGTCTACGGGTGCGCCGTCGGTGTCCTGAGACTCAGCCGCTCGGCAAGAAGGTTTTATAGCGTGTTTGCCCAGGGGGGGTCCCTTTGTCCGGTAGTGACAAGGGGACCTTTCTTTTGCTCCCCTCTTGCGGCGGAGGGGGACACCATGCGCCTATGCAGGACGAACTGCGCGTTCTTGTCGAATGATGGGCTATGTGTAGAGATGATGGTCTCGGGTAGAGGCCGTGTCGCACTCGGCTGCGACGAACCAGGCATTCAATCTTCATCCGGGAGGGCCTTGGCAAGACGAGCAGGGCGAAGACCTTGGCGACGTTCGAGGGCCGTGTGACGCCCGGCTCCACGCTCATCCACGACATGGAGGGCGCGCACATGACGCTTGTCAACAAGCTGTCACTGAAGAGCCAGCGCTACAACGCGAAGCTGCTCAAGTGCGTTCCCGACGGCCAGAACCCGCTGGGGCCCGTGAACCGGATGCGCTACTTCATGCAGAGCTTCCTGAGGGTTCACCCCGGCTCCAACCGGGACGACATGCAGGGCTGTGGCTATGAGTCCGCCCGAGGACAAGCTTGAGAAGGTCGCGATGGTGCTCGATCGGGCAATGCGATACCCGAAAACGCTCAGGTTCAGGCAGTTCTATGCAAGAAGGCCCAGCTCAGATGAGTTCGACGAGTAATATTTATCAACACAGTGCAAGGGGGATTTTATTTGTATTTCATCCGTGTTGAGCTTCACACGGTGCGCGACTCATCGCAAACTGGCGGTCGCAGCGGAAAGAAAACCGACTGTAGACGAACGATCGAAATCGGGAGCAGATAGCCACCGGATGCTTTTCGGTCTCCTACGCGTCGACCTCCGCGATTTCTTCTGCGTCTCGCCAAGTTGAAAGGAGCGATGTCGAAAACTCCTTTTCGGTTAGCGTCAAGACATCCTTCACGCAAAACCCTTTCAATTTGTCAGGAAGCCCAAAGCGTGCTTTTCTCCTAATCGAACTGGCAACTCGCTTCAACGCGGTCTTATTCTTGTCCTCGTTGTATACCAAAACAAAGACGCAGTGCTCGCGAAACCATCTCGTCCTCTTTCCCCACAGGTCCGAGCAGATCAAAACGCTGTCCTTGCACTTCTCGATGAGGGCGTCCCTTTGGCCAAGATTGATACCAAGCTCTTCGTCATCCTTGGGATTGAGCCTCTTCCCCAGCGTCTCCTTCAGACTGCCGTTCTTAAATTCGACTAGATATAACGTTTCCCGGTCGCAATACAGCGCATCGGCGGAGCGCGGGAGTTGCATCCACCTATTGACCTTTTTGCAGTAGCATTCTTTAACAGAGTCAAAATTGACAACAGGGAAATCGTCATCCACAAGAGAGACGCTCCCGTCTCTGGATGTTTTGGAGATGGTCGACGTGCAGTCCCTTAGGATACAGGTCCTGCAACGGGAGCAACCATCGCTGCCATCTGGCACCGCGGGAGAGTTCGGATGAGGGCAGGAGGCGCACAGGTCGCTACTCAAGGCCGTACTCCTCCCTCTCAAGCGTATCAAAAGGAGCCGCCAGCTTCTCGTAGGCGACCTCAGTCGAGCCGGTTATATCGGCAAAGCGAGAGCGTCCATCAGTGCAGGTCTCCGCAAGATAATATGAGCACAATCCATCAACAGCGTGCTTCTTAGAATACACTTCGATCGCATTCAGGAAATATGGACTATGGGTGCTCATTAAGACGTGCATCCCGAGCTCTTTCTGGAGCAGCACGATTATCTCGGCGAAGGCCAGCTGCCATGCAGGATGAAGATGAATCTCGGGTTCATCGAGGATAATAGTCCCTCCGGCATCTAGCGCGCCGGACTTCAAGAGCACCTTCATGATGGCGAACGTCTTCAAGCCAGCAGAAAGGTTCCCAGGCTCCAACCCCCGAGCGAAGCCCTCTTCGAGATACGTAAGGTGACCGCGACTTTCGCTCCTCTCGAAATGCCCCGGACATAAGGAGGAAACCTTGTCCATGAGAACCTTCAGGTGTCGCTCCTTCGCGATCTCTTCGAACAGCGAGGACTCGCTGTCATCGTTACGGATGGTCGCCTGAATCAAATCTTGCCGCAGCTCCTCCTGGTGTCCAAGGAGGGGCTTGAACCGAAAAGCGGGGCCGTAGGGTCCTCCGAGAGAATCGATCAGGAACGGGTCGTCCAGATAATGCGCCCTGAATCGCAAAACCCTCCTATCGTGCACCTCCGCCACCTCGTCACTTGCAACCGAGAAAACCGTAGATGCGTCCTTTATCTGGAGTTCGACCTTCCCGGGCTCTTCGCCGAAAACCGAATTGATCTGGCCGTTGAACTCGCTTCGGAACCTGTTTGTCGCAATCGCACGAAATACCTCATCATCGGAGATATCCATGATCTCGATAATCTGATCGGCAACTCCTGCTACGCCATTCGTGAAATCGGATTCGATCTCACGGGAGATCTCCTCCCCGTAATACTCCTTTATCTCATCAATAAGCTCGTCCCTCGTGCACTCGCCCGAAAAAACCCTGTCGATGAAACTATTCATTCTTCCAGCAGTTCGCCTGTGGCGAGACGTGGAGTCGAGAGGGCTTCCCACATATGCCTTCCTGATGGCGCGCTCAACACTATTGCGCCTCATGCGGTCGATTTTGTTCTCCGAATCGGACATGCTGTTGAAGGCCGCATAAAGCGCTTTTCCAACCGTGCTTTTCCCCGTCCCGTTCTCCCCGGCGATCACGGCAATACCATTAATCTCGATATCGGCCTCAGCGACCCTGCCGATGTTTTTCATCTTGATTTTCAATGCATATCACCAGCTCTAAACTCGCGAGACTCAATAGCTCGATTATCGCACAGAGAGATCGACTTCTCGAGGACTCCCTAAATGGAACGCGCGGTGAGGACATGGCTCGCCGCCGTCCGCTTCGCGTTCGCGCGGGGGAAGGTGACGACCAGGGACCTCTCCGGGCTCATCGAGAGGAGCGCCAGATTCTCCTCGTCCATTTGAACTGTATCGTATTCAAGGACACTTGACTTAGAGGAATGGCGTTGAGCGGCGATAATCGTTTCAGCGCCAAAAAGAAAGGAGTGTCAGTCATGGCAGACGGGCCCTCCTACACAGCGGGGTACCGCGCCGAGGCCGCAGACTTCGCCGCCGCGTCGGGGAAGCCCATCGCCCAAGTGGCAGCCGACCTCGGCATCAACGAGAAGACCCTGGGAAGATGGGTGACGGTCAGGAAGAAGGAGCTGACCAACCACCCGGTCGCGGCGGCCGCAAGTGCATGCGCGAGCTCGAGCCCGAGAACGAGCTCCTAAAAGGCCCCGACCTCACATTGGAGGCCGGGGCCCGTAGATTTTGGAATATGCCTAGAAATCTACCGCGGTTGAGTGCTACTCGGCGTCGGCGAAGCCGTTGGGGTTGTGGCTCTGCCAGTTCCAGCTATCGCGGCACATGTCCGCGATGTCGTACTGGGCCTTCCAGCCCATCATGCGCTCGGCCTTGGAGGCGTCGCACCAGTTGGCAGCGATGTCGCCGGCGCGGCGCTCGCGGATCACGTAGGGCAGCTCCTTGCCACAAGCCTTGGAGAAGGCGGCGACGACCTCGAGTACCGAGGTGCCGGTACCGGTGCCCAAGTTAAAGATCTCGACGCCGGTCTTGCCGTTCATCCAGTTAAGGGCGGCAACGTGACCAGAGGCCAGATCGCACACGTGGATGTAGTCGCGCACGCCGGTGCCGTCGGGGGTGGGGTAGTCGTTGCCAAAGACCTGAACGGCCTCGAGCTTGCCCACGGCGACCTGGGCGACATAGGGCACCAGGTTGTTGGGGATGCCCTTGGGGTCCTCGCCGATCAGGCCCGACGGATGAGCGCCGATGGGGTTGAAGTAACGGAGCAGCACGACGTCCCACTCGGGGTCGGCGGTGTGGACGTCCATAAGGATCTGCTCGATCATCCACTTGGTCCAACCATAGGGGTTGGTCGCGGGCTTCTTAGGATCCTCCTCGGTGACGGGCGGGTTGTCCGGGTCGCCGTAGACGGTCGAGGAGCTCGAGAAGATGATGGACTTGCAGCCATGGTTGCGCATGACGTCGATGAGCACCAGGGTGTTCTCGATGTTGTTGTGGTAGTACTCGACGGGCTTGTTCACCGACTCGCCGACGGCCTTAAAGCCGGCAAAGTGGATGACGCGGTCGATCTGATGGGTATCGAAGATCTTGTTCATCGCATCGCGGTCGAGCACGTTGGCCTCGTAGAAGGTGAGGTTCTTGGCGGCCTCGTCGCCCACGATGGTCTTGACGCGGTCGACGGCGACGGCGCTGGAGTTGGAGAGATCATCGACGATGACGACCTGGTAGCCACCCTCGAGCAGCTGAACGACGGTGTGCGAGCCGATAAAGCCGGCGCCACCGGTAACGAGGACGCAGGTGTCTTTGGGGTCGAGTGCTTTGGACATGTAGTCTCCTATCGAATCAGGAACACTTCTTCAGGGGAGTATAGCGCAGGCAGGGACGCCCAAATCGTGCGCTGTAGGAAAAGCAGAGGATTGTGCTAACGTACTCATCAGAAGAGCTTGCGTACGCATAACCTGATCTTTGGCATTTGCTTACGAGCCGCTGACCTTGTAGTTTCTTGCCGTTCGTGGAAATCGTTGGGACGCGCCATATGTACGCTAATATGTATGAGTTGAGCGACATATAAATAAACATGTAACGGAGTACATATGTCACCAAACAGCGATCCCATCCTTTCCCAGGAGCTCTCGCGCCGCACTGCCCTCAAGGCCCTGTTCGGCGCCGCTTCTGCGGCAGTTCTTTTTGGCCTGCCCGCTCGCGCCCATGCGGCGGAGGCTTCCAAAGAAACCACCGATAAACTGAATGCCGCCCAGGCCCAGCTCGACGAGGTTCAGGCCCAGCTCGACAGCATCGCAAATGAGTATGCGGCGCTGGCCAACAAGAATGCCCAGACCCTCAACGACATCGAGAATGTCCAGGGAAAGATTGACGGCACGCAGGCCCAGATCGATGAAAAGAAGGCCGAGCTCAAGAAGAAGCGCAACGACCTTTCCGATCGCGTGGCCGCCAGCTACAAGTCCGGCGGCACGAACATCCTGTCGCTGCTGCTGGCCTCTGGCTCGTTTGAGGAACTCGTCGCCAACGCGCATTACGTTGAGAAGATCAACAAGAGCGACCGCGATGCCATCGAGGATATCCAGACGATTCAGGCTGAGCTCGACGCACAGAAGACCGAGCTCGAAGCACAAAAGGCCGACCTGGAAAAACTCAAGGACCAGCAGACGGCTCAGATGCAGGATATGCAGGCCAAGCAGCAAGAAGTCCAGACCGTGCTGAACGGTCTTTCCGACGACGTCAAGGAGCTCATGGCTCAGCGCGATTCCGAGATCCTCGCTGCCGCCCAGGCTGAGGAGGCTGCCAGGAAGGCCGCCGCTGCCGCTGCCGCCGCGAACAAGAACAATTCCTACTCGGGTGGTTCGAGTTCGGGTGGCGGATCGTATGCGCCCGGAACCCCGCAACAGAATGCCGGCTCGGGCAAACAGCAGGCCGTCGTCAACGCGTGCTACTCCACGCCTTCGCCGGGTCAGAACTGGTGCGCGGCGTGGGTTACCAATGTCTTCCGTAACGCCGGCGTGGGCTATTTTGGCGGCAACGCGTGTGACATGTTCAACGCCTGGTGCTATAGCTCCGATCGCTCGGCGCTGCAGGTGGGCATGATCGTGGCCGACTCATCGCATAGCGGTACCGGCATGCCGGGTCTGATCTATGGCCACGTGGGCATCTATGTTGGCGGCGGCATCGTTATGAGCAACGAGGGTGCCATTACGTCTAAGTCGCTTGATTCGTTTATTAGCTTCTATGGCACTGGCTCTGGCGTGCGTTGGGGCTGGCTTGGCGGTATTGCGCTGTCGTAGCTGCGGCTTGGTCCGGGACAGCCCGAGAGGCATAAGGTTGCCTGCTCGGGCAGTCCTGCTCGCACGGAGAGCACATTAAGTGCTCTCCGGCTCGTGCGGAACTCGCGATCAACCTTATGCCTCTCGGACTGTCCCGGCCCTCTCGGGTCCTGAGCGCGACACACCGGACTGGGTTATCTGAATAAATATGGTGAAGGCCCCTTTCGGGGCCTTCTTTGTTTCAAGACTTTAGTCTGCTGGCCGCGCAGCGGCCAGCTTTAAACCACCCGCTACGCGGGTGGAGACAAACGGCTTTACAAAGCCACCCCTCCGACCGATATTGACGATTGTTCAGGCCGTCAAGAATTCGAGTCGAAGGGGTGGTCGCCATGGCCCAGAAGGCCTACAGCCTTTCCCACACGAAGTGGATGTGCAAGTACCACATCGTGTTCACGCCGAAGTATAGGCGCAAAGTGATCTACAACCAAATCAGGAGCGACATAGGGGAGATCCTCAGGAAGCTGTGCGAGTACAAGGGGATCGAGATAATCGAGGGGCACCTGATGCCCGACCACGTGCACGTGCTGCTGGCGATCCCGCCGAAGTACAGCGTCGCGAGCGTCATGGGCTACCTGAAGGGGAAGAGCTCGCTGATGATATTCGACAGGCACGCCAACCTCAAGTACAAGTTCGGCAACAGGAAGTTCTGGGCGGAGGGCTACTACGTGTCCACCGTCGGCCTGAACGAGGCGACGATCGCCAAGTACATCAGGGAGCAGGAGTCCCACGACATCGCGCTGGACAAGCTGAGCGTGAAGGAGTACGAGGACCCCTTCAAGAGGAGGTGATCCCGCCGGTTCGACCGGCGCGCCACGGGTCAAGATGCACTAGGCCTGGACGAAGTCCGGGCCCGCGCCTTTAGACGCGAGCCCGGGGCCCGTGGGTTATACCCTAAGAGCAAACCACCCTTTTTAAGGGTGGTTCTGATTAAAGGAATTCGCCTACTCGGTGGACTTCGGGTTCTAGGTCTACGCCGAATTGGTCTTTGACGGTTGTTTGGATGTAGCGGATGAGTTCGTCGACGTCGGCGGCGGTGGCGTGGTCGGCGTTGACGATGAAGCCGCAGTGCTTCTCGCTCACCTGCGCGCCGCCAACGGCGTGTCCGCGCAGTCCGGCATCCATGATGAGCTTGCCGGCAAAGTGGCCCTCGGGGCGCTTGAAGGTGGAGCCGGCACTCGGCATGTCGAGCGGCTGCTTGTCCTCGCGGCGCTGGCGGTAGTCGTCCATGTCGGCCTTGATCATCGCGGCGTTGCCCGGGGCGAGATTGAAAGTGGCCGAAAGCACGATAAAGCCGTCGTCGGCGATGCGGCTCTTGCGATAGCCCAGGTTGAGTTCGTCGGCATCGAATTCGATGATGTTGCCGCTGCCGCGGGTGCCGTCGTCGAGCTGGCGAGCGGGTTTGTAGACGCGCACGGACTCCAGCACATCGGCCATGCAGGCACCGTAGGCACCGGCGTTCATGTAGCAGGCGCCGCCGACCGATCCGGGGATGCCCGAGATGGGCTCCATGCCGGTGAGGCCGGCCTCGGCTGCCGCCGCGGCGACATCGGAAAGCAAGGCGCCGGCTGCCGCCGTGACGTGCGTGCCGTCGACCGTAATGTCGGAGAGGCCTTCGCCCAGCGCCACGACGACGCCGCGGATGCCCTTGTCGCCGACAAGCAGGTCGGAGCCGTTGCCCACGATGGTAAGCGGCAGGTCGCAGCGATAGCAGGTATCGAGCGTGGCGACGAGGCCCTGCTCGGTATCGGGCGTGACAAAGACGTCGGCCGGGCCGCCGATCTTAAACGTGGTGTGCTCGCGCATGGGCTCGCTCATCAACACGTTGTCCTCGCCGGCAACGCCAGCGAGCGCGCACAGCAGGTCCTCGTTAAAAAAGTCGTTCTCGTGCATATGAATATCCGCCTTTTGGTGGTCGTTGTCATCAATCGATTGCAATATACCCCACCCGGACGGATTTGGTGCGCTGGCGGCGATAAAACAGCCGTCTACCGGATTGGTAAAGTGTTTATCACCGAGGTAGAGGGGTAGTCGCTATACTTTCAAGAGATTGCGCGTAAACCCGGAAGGAGCGAGATGGCCAACAAAGTCACCCTCAAGCAGATCGCCCAGGAGGTGGGGCTTTCCCCCTCGTCGGTCTCGCTTGTGCTCAATAATCGGCCCTGTCGCATCTCGGAAGAAAACCGCAAGCTCATCAAAGAGGTCGCGGCGCGCAACCACTATGTTCCCAACCAGATCGCGCGCAGCCTGGTCATGCGCGAGTCGCGCACCCTGGGCCTTATCGTCCCTAACATCGAGAGCCGCTTTTTTGCCTCGCTCGCCGGTAGCCTGGAAAAGCGCTGCCGCGAGGACGGCTATGCGCTCTTCATTACCAGCTCGGGCGGAAGCGCCGATGACGATCTGGAGCTGCTGCGCCAGCTGGTGACGCGCGGCGTTGATGGCGTCTTCCTGGTCGTAGGCGACGAGTTCTCCGACGACCGCGCCCTGCGCGAAGAAGTCAGCCATCTGCCTATCC
>CALHDP010000166.1 GCA_938023085.1 uncultured Collinsella sp. | reverse complement strand
CCAGACCGGAGGGGCCCCGTGGGCGGGAATCTGGGCGTACACATTTCCTACACATTTTGTGATCCGGCTAACGTTTGCCAGCCGTTACCTACCGCTCGCCGAGCATCTCTTCTATATAAGGCAGACTCATGGTTAAAGCGGATACGTCCCCCTAGCTAAAGCACAGCCAGCATCGAGCAACTCATCACGCTCTTCCACCGAGAACCCCTCGGCGTAGACGCGCACCACTGGTTCGGTCCCGCTAGGACGGACCAGCAGCCACGTGTCATCCTCGAATGCCAAACGCAAGCCATCCATATGACTAACGTTTTGCGGCACCTTGCCACAAATCGACTTGGGGTTTACGCCCGGCAGCAGGGTTCGTAACGTTTCGGCATCTTCGGCCTCAAGGCGCAAATCCCGTCGACCGTAACTCGTCTTACCAAAACTGTCCTCGAGTTGGTCGACCAGAACGCCCAAAGGCGCGTCCGTCTTTGCCATAAGCTCACACAGAATTAGACAGGCGAGGATTCCATCGCGCTCGGGCATATGCGCGGCGATGCCGATACCACCGGCTTCTTCGCCGCCTATGAGGACGCCGCCCTTTTTCATCTCCGCCGCTATATATTTGAAACCGACTGGTTTGACGGTCACGCGGCAGCCAAGCGCCTCGGCAATGCGACGCACGAGCGTCGAGCATGAAAGATTGACGACGACGCGCCCCTCCAAATTACGAAATTGAACCAAGTCGCCCAAAACGAGCGCCATGATCTGATGCGGATGTATATATCTGCCGCGCTCGTCAACCGCACCGATACGGTCGGCGTCGCCGTCGGTCACCAGACCAGCGCAAGCTCCGTCATCGATAACCGTGCGCTCGCAAGCGTCCACCCAAGGCTCAACGGGGTCGGGGCAGATATCTTCTTGGTCAGACGCCTGCCCGGCGTGAATCTCGTGCACCTCAACGCCAAGCTCGCGCAGCAAGTCGGCTAGATAACCCTGGGCTGCGCCGCCCATGGGATCGACAACCACGCGCAGGTGCGCGCCGCGGATGGCTTCGGCATCGACAAACGATGCCACCGCCTGCATATAGTCAGGAATGATATCCGCGGTGCGATATTGCCCCTCGATCCCCATTGGCTCGGGAGCCATGGTCTCTTCGAGCTCTTCGATGACATCCTGGTTGGCGGTCGAGCCGTCACCCATGCGAATCTTGAGGCACAGATAACCCTGCGGATGATGGGACCCCGTCACCATGAGCGCGCCGCACGCCTCACCGTCATAAGCCGCCGCCCACGTAAGGGCAGGGGTCGGAACAGGTCGCGAAGCGAGCACGGCGTCCAGCCCGTGCGCTGCTAGCACGCCCGCCGCAAGCTCAGCGAACTCGCTCGCCAGGGGCCGGGTGTCGAACCCTATATATACCGTTTTGCCCGGATTGGTCTTTTGCCACAACTCGCCGACGGCATCGGCGATACGGGCAACGTTATCGGCAGTGAAGTCCTCATCGACGCGAGCGCGCCAACCGTCAGTTCCAAAATGAATTATCGCGCACACGCGCAGACACCTCACAGTGTTTGGATCATGGTACGCGTGAGGTATACCCGCAACACGCACTCAGCAACCTGCCGGCACCAGCATTCACCATTTGGGCAAATGCTGCCGAGGACATGCAAGCAATCAAAACCACCCCTAAAAGGGGTGGTTTGCTCTTAGGGTATAACCCTTGGATT
>CALHDP010000165.1 GCA_938023085.1 uncultured Collinsella sp. | reverse complement strand
GGTGCGGCTTCTTCGGTGCTTGAGCGTTCGTGGGCTTGGCTGAATGCTTATTTTGCAGGGCAGGAGCCTCGGTATACGCCGCCGTTACATATGATCGGTACGGCGTTTCAGCGTGAAGTCTGGTACGAACTGCTTTCTATTCCGCGTGGCGAGGTCGCTACGTATGGCGAGATCGCCCAGCGTGTTGCGGCTCGACATCGTGTGCCGGGAAATGAGGCACCCGTTGTGTCTCCCCGTGCCGTGGGGGCCGCGGTCGCGCGTAATCCCATTTCGATAATCGTGCCATGCCATCGCGTGGTTGCCGCCGACGGCTCGCTTAACGGATATGCCGGCGGCCTCGACCGTAAGGAGTGGCTGCTGCGGCTTGAGGGCGCGTACGAGGAGTAACGCTCGAGCACTTTGCATAACTAGGGCGCCGTGAAAGGACGAGCCACTGTCCCTTCGCGCTCGGCATGCGTCAAAGCGCTCGACACGTGCGCCTTAAGTTTGGCTAAGCCATATCCTGCGTATTTAAAAACGCGCAGGTTGAGCAGCTAAGGCTGCGCTAAGGCGGTTGACGGTACGCTATTATCGGCAGTATCAAAACCTGTATAGCCATGCGCCAAAGGAGCAACTATGAAGCTGATGCTTGCCGAGGACGAACCCGGCCTCTCCCGCGCTCTTACCGCGATTCTTCAACATAGCGACTACGAGGTCGACACCGCGCTCGACGGCCTGACGGCGCTCGAGTATCTACTCACCAACGATTACGACGCCGCAATCCTGGACATTATGATGCCCGGCATGGACGGCATCGAGGTGCTCAAGCGTACACGCGCCGCCGGAAAGCGACTGCCCATCATCATGCTCACGGCAAAAAGCGAAGTGTCCGATAAGGTCGAGGGGCTGGATGCCGGCGCCAACGACTACCTGACCAAGCCGTTTGCCGCCAAGGAACTGCTTGCGCGTATTCGTGCCATGACGCGTGCCGCGACGGCAATTGACGCCACGACGCTCAGCGTGGGCAACGTGCGCCTCGACACGGCATCGTGCACGCTCGTTGGCCCTTTGGGCGAGGAGCATCTGGCTAATCGTGAGTTTCAGCTTATGGAGCTCTTTATGCGCAACGCCGGCACGCGCATGCCCACCGAGCGTCTGATGCTCAAGGTCTGGGGCGAGGACGCGCCCGAGGGCGCCAACGTGGTGTGGGTCTATATCTCGTACCTGCGTAAAAAGCTGACAGCGCTGGGTGCCAACGTCGCCATCCGCGCGTCGCGCAATCAGGGATATTCGCTTGAGGTTGTCGAGGAAGGCGAACAGGCGTGAACGTACGCGCGTGGCGCAAACGCATGACGGAGCGGTTTCACGCCGCCTCGAGTAGTACGGGGCGGGCAAATTCTGTTGACGCATTGGGCCGCCGCCTGCGTCGCAAGTTCATCCTCGTTGCCCTGGGTGCTGTGATCGTGGTGCTCACGCTCATCATTGTCGGCATCAACGTCGTTAATTATTCGCATGTCTGCAAGATGGCCGACGCTCGCCTGGACTATATCCTGGCGGGCAAGGACGGCATCGATTGGACGGATGAGCCCAAGACCGATCCCGCTAATGGCAAGGATGCCGGCGATGGCCAAACGGGCGTTCGCATCAGGCACTTCGAAGGCATGACGGCGGAGTCTCCCTTCGACACGCGCTACTTTACGGTGTCGATTGCCGGTGGGCAGGTGACCGATGTCAACACGGCCCGCATTGCCGCGGTGGGTGCCAAGCGCGCTGCCAGTATTGCCGCAAAGTTGCATTCTAAGGGTTGGGTCTCGGGTTTTTCTGGCAATTATCGCTATACGGCTGACGTTCAAGACGATGAGACCACCTATGTGTTCGTGGACTGCTCGCGCGAGCTTGCAAGCTTTCATTCGTTTTTGAGCGCGAGCGTGGCAATCAGCTGCATTGGCTGGTTGGCGGTGCTGACAATTGTGACGGTGGCTTCGGGCGCGGTGATTCGGCCGATGGTCGAGAGTTATAGCAAGCAGAAGCGCTTCATTACCGACGCTAGCCACGAGATCAAGACGCCGCTGGCCGTGATCGACGCCGCTAACGAGGTACAGGAAATTGAGAGTGGCGAGAGCGAGTGGACACAGAGCATTCACGAACAGGTTGCACGGTTGACGGCGCTTACGGAGCGTCTGGTGTTTTTGGCTCGCATGGATGAGGGCTCGGCGGGCTTTACCATGACATCGATCGATCTTTCGGAGGCCGTGGACAAGGCTGCGGCGCCGTTTGAATCGGTGGCGGTTTCGCGCGGAAAGCGGCTGTCGACGTCGATCGCGAGCGGTGTGCGGGCCCATGCCGACGCTGCAGCGGTGGCGCAGGTGGTTGAGTTGCTGCTGGACAACGCCACGCGCTATGCGAGCGAGGACAGCGTGATTGAGCTGAGTTTGCGTGCCGTCTCGCGCGGTGCGGGCAAAGGCTTGGCCGAGCTTGTCGTATCGAATGCTGTTGATGAGCTGCCCGAGGGTGACCTGGACCGATTGTTCGACCGCTTCTATCGTGCGGACGTGTCGCGCAGTTCCAAGACAGGTGGCTCGGGCGTGGGCCTATCCGTGGTGCGGGCCATCGCCGAGGCCCATGGCGGCTCCGCTACCGTATTTGGCCACGATCGTCAGATCACCTTCACTGTCCGCCTCTAAAACCTACCAAAATAAACCTGTCCCTTTTTGGTCGGTGCGAAATGGGTAATACTAAGGAGTTATCCGACCAGATGGGAATTACTCGATGGCTTATATCGAATTCAAAGACGTCATCAAGGCATACGGCGAGGGCGACGCCCGCATTCACGCGCTCGACGGCGCGAGTTTTACGGTCGAGCGCGGTGAGCTCGCCATCATTCTGGGTGCTTCGGGCGCCGGCAAGACCACGGCGCTCAACATCCTGGGCGGCATGGATACGGCGACTTCCGGCACCGTGACGGTGGACGGGCGCGACGTGAGCTCTGCCAACGAGGCGCAGCTCGTGGAATACCGCCGCGCCGATGTCGGCTTTGTCTTCCAGTTCTACAATTTGGTCCCCAACTTGACGGCGCTCGAAAACGTCGAGCTCGCGGCGCAAATCTGCCCCGATTCGCTCGATGCCGAGCAAACGCTTTGCCAGGTTGGCCTGGGCGAGCGCCTCGCCAACTTCCCCGCGCAGCTTTCGGGCGGCGAGCAGCAGCGCGTGTCCATCGCCCGCGCGCTGGCCAAGAACCCCAAGCTGCTTTTGTGCGACGAGCCCACGGGTGCACTCGACTACAAAACCGGCAAGCAGATCTTGCAGTTGCTACAGGACACCTGCCGCAAGCAGGACATCACGGTCATTATCATCACCCACAACTCCGCGCTGGCGCCCATGGCCGATCGCCTGATCCGCTTTAAGAGCGGCCGCGTGGAGAGCGAGACGGTCCAGCAAAATCCCGTGCCTATCGAGACGATCGAGTGGTAGCGCCCATGGACCAAGATTGCCAAAACAGCCAAAACCACGATACGGAGCACGCGGGCCGCGACCGGGAGTTCGCGACCTACCGTACCGCTCAAAGCTCAAACGATATGGTGCCGACGGTTTTTCGCCGTGGCATCTACCGCACGATTCGGGGCAGTCTTAAGCGCTTCCTATCTATCGTGGTCATCACTGCGCTTGGCGTGAGCGTGATGTGCGGCCTTAAGGCGGGCTGCGAGGATTTGTGCGATTCGGTCGACGCCTATTTTGACCAGCAGAATGTCTATGACATTAACGTGCAGTCGACCTATGGCCTTACGCGCGACGATCTCGCGGCTATCCAAGAGGTCGACGGCGTCGAGACGGTCGAGGGCATCTACACCGAGACCGCCTACACCGCCGTGGGCACAACGCGCGAGCGCGTGGTCGTGCAAAGTCTCTCCAAGGAGAACATCGATCAGCCGGTGCTGGTGAGCGGCGATTTGCCCGAGAGCGCCGGTGAAGTCGCGGTGACTTCGAAGTTCCTGAAGGCTTCGGGCAAAAAGCTCGGCGATACGGTGAGTTTTGCCGCCAATGACGCGAGCTCGTCCAACCAAAGTGCCAAGGATCAGTTTGCCGCGGGCGATTACACCATTACGGCCGAGGTCCTCGATCCTACCGACGTGAGCTCCGACTCGACCGTCAACGCCTTTCGCGCTGCTTCGGCTGCGGACTATAAGTTCTATGTGAGCGAGGATGCCGCGACATCTTCTTCCTACTCCGCAGTCCACGTGATCGTCGAGGGAGCCAAGAGTCTTAACTCCTATTCAGATGCCTACACGACAAAGATCAACGAGGTCAAAGGCAACATCGAGAAGATCCGCGAGGAGCGTGAGAAGGCGCGCGTCCAGGAGTTGACGGTTGACACGCCGACAAGCTTGGATACGGCCGAGCGTCAGGCCGCCATGCTCTTTGGGATCGAGCAGGATAACATCAACCGTATGGCCGAGGGCAGCGAGGAGCGCGTCCAGGCTCAGGCCGAGTTGGACCAGCGCCGCGCCGCCGCCGACCAGCATTTTGCCGATGCCCGCGCCGAGCTTTCCGATCTGGGCGAATGCACCTGGTACATTCAGGACCGCGGTAACATCGCAAGCTACTCGAGCGTCGAGAGCGACAGTTCTTCGATCGAGGCCATCGCCACGGTTTTCCCATTTATCTTCTTTGTCGTCGCTGTGCTCATCAGTCTTACCACCGCCACGCGCATGGTCGAGGAGGAGCGCACGCTTATTGGCCTGTACAAGGCGCTTGGCTATTCACGCGAGCGCATCCTGTCCAAATACGTGGACTATGCGCTGTGGGCATGTCTGATCGGCGGCGTCCTCGGCAACATCATCGGATTTGTGGGCCTGCCGCTGTTCCTGTTTACGGTGTTTGACGACATGTACTCGCTGCCCCAGATGCTGCTCTCGTACGACATCGTGTCCTCAATCGTCTCGGTGGCGCTGTTTGCCGTGGGCGTGGTGGGCGCTACGATTATCGCCTGCCGCCACGAGATGGCCGAGACCCCGGCCTCACTCATGCGTCCCAAGGCCCCACGCGCCGGCTCGCGCATTTTGCTTGAGCGCATCGGCTTTATCTGGCGCCGCATGGGCTTTTTGAACAAGGTGGCAGCACGTAACCTGTTCCGCTACAAAAAGCGCGCTTTTATGACCATCTTCGGTATCGCCGGCTGCACGGCGCTCGTGATCTGCGGTATGGGCATTCGCGACACGTCGGTGGCGCTTTCGCCCAAACAGTACGGGCATATCACGCGCTACGACCTGCTGGCGGTCGCCAATCCCGACGATTTTTCGCAGACGTGCGCGGCATTGGATGAGCGCAGCGCGGCCAATGATTTCAACGTGACCGTGACCTCGACCCTGCCGATTATGACCGACAACGTCACCTTTACGTTTGGCGGCAAGAGCGAGACCGTGCAGCTGATCGTGGTGCCCGATGACCGCACGAACGACCTGGACGACTATGTGCGCCTCGAGGACGAGTCCAAAGAGCCGCTGTCTTTGCGTGACGGAGACGTGTATCTGAGTAAGAGTTCACAGCTGGTGCTGGGGATTCAGCCGGGCGATACGGCACACGTCCAGGATTCGTCGCTCAATGTTGCCAAGGTCAAAGTCAGTGACATTTCGCTTAACTATCTGGGCAACACGCTTTACATGACGCAGGGCACCTATGAGCGCGCGTTCGGTCGAAGCGCACGCCTCAACGGCGTCTTTGTGCTGCTTAAGGGCTCGTCGGCCGACCAGATTGCGTTTAGCAAGAATCTTAAGAGCGACGGTTGGCTTACGATTTCGAGTACGGCCGAGCATTGGGAGAACTACGAGGCGAACTTTACGATTATCAATTCCGTCGTGGTGCTCGTGACCTTTATGGCGGCGTGCCTATCGTTTGTGGTGGTGTTTACGCTGTCCAACACGAATATCTCCGAGCGCGAACGCGAGCTGGCGACCATCAAGGTGCTGGGCTTCCGCCGTGGCGAGGTGCACCATTACGTCAACAAGGAGACGTTGATCCTCACGGCAATTGGCGCCGCGCTGGGCGTGCCACTGGGCGGCTTGCTGGCCGAGAGTTTTACGTACATTTTGCAGATGCCGTCGCTGTACTTTGACGTCGAAGTCGAGCCGCTAAGCTACGTGCTCGCCGTGGTGCTTTCCTTTGGCTTTACGTTTATCGTCAACCTTGCCACCAACCGAACGCTCAACAAGATCGACATGGTCGGCGCCCTCAAGAGCGCCGAGTAGCCTGCCAAAAAGGGACAGGTTTATTTTGGCAGGTTTTATCTGGGCAAACGCCGGACAACCATTAGGTGGTCCGGCGTTTGTTACTTTGCTATCTTCTACTCGCAAGCGTTGATGAGAGGCTCTCTTTAGCCTTCGAGATTGGGCTTGAATGGGTTGTATGCCACAAAACGGGCCTATCTACTACGTTTAATTGGATACCCTCAACTATGCCGGGAAAACGAAAAATAAAACCGACGCTCCTATAAGTTGTCAAGAGGCAGTTTGCGGGAGCGTTCTCTC
>CALHDP010000164.1 GCA_938023085.1 uncultured Collinsella sp. | reverse complement strand
CTTTCTGTTCCACCGCACCGGGTCGATGGTGCTGGGCTTTAACGACGAGGACCGCGCACACCTGGAGAAGCTGCGCCAAAATGGCCTGGCCAACGGTGTGTCCGAGCTGGCAATTATCGGCCCCGAGCGCATCCACGAACTGGAGCCGCGCGCGAGTGCCCAGGCCACGTGCGCGCTATGGTGCCCCTTGACCGGTTACGTTGACCCGTTTGAAGTAGCCATCGCCGCGCTGGAGAACGCGGTTGCCAACGGCGTAACGTTTATGCGCTCCACACCGGTGGAGGCCATTGAAGTTACCGGCTCGGATGACGGAGCCGCGCGCTTTACGCTGGCAACGCCCGCTGGCAACGTACGCTGCCGCTACCTGATCAACGCCGCGGGCAACGGCGCCGCCGACATCTCGCATATGGCGGGCGCCGAGGAGTTCCAGATGGTCTGGCGTCAGGGCAACATCGTGGTGCTGGACAAGGAGCCGCGCACGCTCATGCCGCTCTACCCCGTGCCGACGCCGGTGTCGAAGGGCGTTATCGTGACGGGCACCGTGCACGGCAACACCGTGATTACCGCAACCGCCGCTGTGCGCGAGCCGGGCGATACACAGACCTACGCGACCGATATCAACGCGCTCCTGACCGGCGCGCGCAAGCTGGTGCCCGATCTGGACACGCGTCGCGTGGTGCGCGCATTTGCCGGCGGGCGCCCGGTCATTCAGGGAACGAACGACTTCTTTATTGGACAGTCGGCCGTTGTGCCGGGGCTTTTCCAGGCGGCGGGCATTCAGTCGCCGGGCGTGGCAAGCGCACCGGCCATTGCCGAGCGCATGGAGCAGGTGCTGCGCGAGGCTGGTGTGGAGCTGTGCGAACAGGCCGACTGGAATCCGATTCGCCGCGCACCGGACGACTTTGACCGCGCGTCGCTTGCGCGCAAGGAGGAGCTGATCGAGTCCGACCCCGCGTGGGGACAAATCGTCTGCCGCTGCGAGACGGTGCCCGAGGCCGAGATCGTGGCAGCGATCCATCGCCAGCCGGGTGCGATTTCGGTCGAGGGCGTCAAGCGCCGCTGCCGCGCGGGCATGGGCCGCTGCCAAAGTGGCTTTTGCCAGAGCCGCGTGGTGGCGATTCTTGCCCGCGAGCTGGGCTGCGACCCTAGCGAGGTGCTGTTAGAGGACGCGGGCTCTTGGCTGGTTGAGGGGCCTTTGAAGGGGGTGCGCTAGGATGGCGACGGATATCGAGATTTGCGCCGAACGCGACACCGAGATTGCTGCCGCAGACGCTGTGCAGACGCAGGCGTTCGACGTGGTCGTTATCGGTGGCGGACCCGCCGGCATGGCGGCAGCACTCGCCGCACACAAGGCCGGCGCACGCGTGGCCATCGTGGAGCGCGAGCAGCATCTGGGCGGAATTCTCCGCCAGTGCATCCACCCCGGTTTTGGCCTGTCGCACTTTAAACAGGAACTTACCGGTCCCGAGTACGCGCAGCACTTTATCGATCAGGTGCGCGAGACCGACATCGCGCTGTTCTTGGACAGCATGGTGATTGGGATTGACGGGGACGCGTCGGGCGCGGACGGGGCCGCGGGAAACGCCGCGGTCCACACCGTCACGCTCATGAATCCCGCCGGCATGCTGCAGCTCACCGGGCGCGCTGTCGTCCTTGCTATGGGGTGCCGAGAGCGCACGCGCAGCGAGATCAAGATTCCCGGTAGCCGTCCCGCCGGCGTGTTTACGGCGGGCCTGGCGCAGCGATACATCAATATCGAAAACCTCAAGCCCGGCTCGCGTGCCGTCATTTTGGGCTCGGGTGACATCGGGCTTATCATGGCGCGCCGCTGCACGCTCGAGGGGATTTCGGTCGAGGGCGTGTACGAGCTCATGCCGTACGCCAACGGCCTGCGCCGCAATGTGAAGAACTGCCTGAACGACTTTGGCATTCCGCTGAACCTGTCCACCACCGTCACACGCGTGATCGGGCACGACCGCGTGGAAGCCGTCGAGGTAAGCCAAGTCGACGAGCGCCTGGCGCCCATTCCGGGGACCGAGCGCATCGTTCCGTGCGACACACTGCTGCTTTCGGTGGGCTTGATTCCCGAGAACGAGCTTTCGGTGGGCGCGGACGTTGAGCTTGACCCACGTACGCGCGGCGCCGTGGTGGACCAGAGTCTGCAGACGGGCGTACCGGGTATCTTTGCCTGCGGCAACGTGCTGCACGTGCACGACCTGGCCGACAACGTGACGACCGAGTCTGAGCGCGCCGGCGCAGCTGCGGCGGCGTACGCGCTGGGGACCGACGCGGGCACCGTTCCGAGCTGCGAGCTCACCGTCTCCCCTGCCGGCATCGCGGGCTACGCGCTGCCGGGACGCATTACGGCTGTGGCGCTCACCAAGCTCAACTTCCGCGTGCGCCGACCCGTCGACGCCGCCCGCGTGCGTATTCTGGCAGGCGGCGAGGAACTGTTCGCAGGCAAGGTCCGTGCATTTAAGCCGAGCGTCATGGAAAGCTTCCCGCTGCCGGCGAAGGTGATTCAGCGCGCACTCGACCTAGGTGCTAGAGAGATTATTCTGTCTGTCGATCCCATTGAGGAGGCATAGCTCATGAGCACGAATGTGACCGAGACGCTGCAGTTCAACTGCACCACCTGCCCATCCGAATGTCTCCTGACCGTAGAGGTAGAGCGTGACGCAGACGGCGCCGTGGTAGAAGTGCGCTCCGTAACCGGCAACAACTGCCCACGCGGCGATAAGTTCGCGCATCAGGAGCTCACCTGCCCCATGCGCGTGCTCACCACAACCGTTGCCGTATCAGGCGGTGACGAAGCCCTGCTCCCCGTGCGCACGGCCGAAGCCATCCCGTTGGCGCTCCACGCCCAAGCCATGGCCCTCATCCGCGGACTAGTGGTCAAAGCCCCCATCCGCATGGGCGACGTCGTGCTAGAGAACCTCCTAGACACCAACATCAACCTAATCGCCAGCATGGACATCGACCGAGCCTAAGTAGCTAATTTAGTACGGGGGTCTTTAGCTACCCCCGCCATCCACCCCGCCCCTCCTCAATTGCGGTGAAATAGTTCCTGATTTCCGCCAAAACCCCGGCATCCAGGAACTATTCCACCGCAACTATCCTTGGAATCGGTATTTAGCTTGTGCCTACTTTAGTGCCATTTCAAAACTATGCCGGATTACGGGGCTGATTCGGAGACCCCCATCCATACCGGCCATTTTCAATTTTTGACAAGCCATCTACATGCGGTTTTAATTTCGCGATTTTTGCCATGGTCAAGTAATACAGGTCCAGCCCCGTAATCCGCCATACTTTTGAAACCAGCCCATTTGGGACGGGCCTCTTTTAGCTACTTTTGCCCGAACGTTCGCTAGACAGCCCATGCTAAGGAGTGTCCCAAGGTTCCGGCATAAAAGGAACGTCCCTATGTGCCGGGCTTGGGATACCATGGTGGCACCCTAGCGAAAGGATGTTTCATGGCACATGTCGATGACCAGCGTGTGGCGCGCGTGCTCGATGCGCTCGAGGCCCAGCACCCCGGCGCACAGCTGCTCATAAACGACCCGTGGTCGATCTATTACCTGACCGGTTTTTATGCCGATATGTTCGAGCGTTTTTGTGGCGTGCTGCTCACACGCGGTAGCGAGCCGGTGATCCTAGTCAACGCCCTGCACCAGCTGCCAGAGTATGACAATGCGCGCGTCGCCTACCACACCGATACCGATGTCGTGGCCGACGCCATCGCGAGTGAGATCGACCCAGACAAGCCGCTTGGTATCGACACCGTCATGCGTTCCGGCTTTTTGATGCCCCTCATGGAGCGCCATGCCGCCAGCGAGTTTTTCCTGGGCGACTTTGCCGTCACCGACGCACGCACCTACAAGGATGCCACCGAGCAGAAGCTCATGCGCGCGTCCTCGGCCGCTAACGACGCTGTGATGGCCGATGTTATCAAGCTCGTCCACGAGGGCGTGACGGAGCGCGAAATTGCCGATCAGATGCTCGGTCTGTACCGCAAGCACGGCTGCGAGGGCTTTAGCTTTCCGCCCATCGTGAGCTTTGGCGCCAACGCCGGCGACCCGCATCATGAACCCGACGACACCGTGCTCAAGCGTGGCGACGTGGTGCTGTTCGACATTGGCGGACGTCATCGCAACTACTGCTCGGATATGACACGCACATTCTTTTGGGGCGAGCCGGACGAGGAGGCGGCGCGCATCTACGACATCGTGCGCCGTGCCAACGAGGCCGCCGAGGCGCTCATCGCCCCGGGCGTGCGCATGTGCGACCTGGACCACGCCGCGCGCGACGTGATTGAGGATGCGGGCTATGGACAGTACTTTACGCACCGCCTGGGACACTCGATCGGCCTGCAGGACCACGAGCCGGGCGACGTCTCGCTTGCCAACGAGCAGGTTGTCGAGCCGGGCATGACGTTCTCCATCGAACCGGGCATCTACCTCCCCGGCCGCACCGGCGTCCGCATCGAGGACTTGGTCCTAGTTACCGAGTCCGGCGTCGAGATTCTAAACGCCTACCCCCACGATCCTGTCCGCCTAGACTAGGCAATGCGGCAAAGGGACAGCCCCTTTGTCACCTTCCGATTAGCTGCGCCACGAAAGCGGGCTATCTACTACGTTTAACCCGCATGGGTCGACCATAACCGGGTTTTCGCAAAATCCGCAAGCCATCTACCTGCGGTTTTAATTTCGCAATTCTCGGTGTGGTCGAGGGTAGTCGGTAAAACGTAGTAGATAGGCCCACTTCGTGGCAAGCGAGTCAACTCGGAGCAGAGGGCAGTCAAAAAAGTCCCGTCCCAAATTGACTGCTTTTGAGTTGCGGTGATATACGGACCGTTTGAGGCTTCTGGCTTGTAAAACAGTCCGTATTTCACCGCAACTGATGAGGGGATGGGTTAACGGAGCAGGCCGGCCACTTCGCCTGCTAGGGTGATGGTGCCGGCCGCTACGAAGGACTCGCCCGCGGCCTTGAAAGCCGCGAGGGCCTCGGATACGCTGGGGTATACGCCCGCGAGCTTGTTGGCGTCCACGAGGGCAGCAAGCTCCTCTGCCGGCAGGGCGCGATCGGAATCGGTCTGGGTCACGACCACGCGCGGGAAGGCCGGAATCAGCACGTCGACGATGCCCGCCACGTCCTTGTCTGCCAGCGCGGCACACAGCAGCGTGGGGCGGTTCTCCACGAACGGATCGATCTCGTCCAGCGCGCTCACAAAGTTCTCGCAGCTCTGAGGGTTATGACAGGCGTCGATCAGCTTGAGCGGGTCGGTTCCCAGCACATCAAAGCGACCCGGCGTGGGGCAGCCCATAAGCGAAGCATCGAGCGCCTCGTGGTCGAGCTCGCGGCCCAGATACCCCTCGCACAGCATGATCGCGCACGCGGCATTCTGCGGCTGATACGCCGGCTTAACCATGCTCGACGTATAAATCGCGCGCGGCGTGGTGCAGCTAAACTCCACCGTATCGCCCACATGCGCCGGCGTCTTGGTCGTGGCATGGTTCACCACGAGCGGCACGACGCCGCACTCGCGACAGCGCGCATCCATCACGCGCTGAACACTCGGCTCATGCGCACCCTCGCCCAAAACAACCAGGCGCCCAGGCTTAATAACCGCAGCCTTCTCCCCCGCAATCGCCTCGAGCGTATCGCCCAGAATGCGCGTGTGGTCGAGCCCGATGCCCGTGATGGCAACGGCAACGGGATCGGTCGCGCTCGTGGCGTCCCAACGGCCGCCCATGCCGACCTCGAGCACGGCGACATCCACGCGAGCCTCGGCAAACACCACAAGCGCGGCAGCCGTCAACAGGTCAAACGGTGTGATGGAATAGGCACGCTCCCCCGCCGCCACACGACGGGCATTCACGCGACGGCCCGCCTCAACAGCAGCAGAAACACCGCGGGCAAACGCCTCATCGCTCACAACGCGCCCGTCAACCTCCATGCGCTCGGGATAGCGCACAAGCTGCGGCGACGTATACAGCGCGGTCTTGAGCCCCTCGCCGCGAAGGATAGCAGCTGAAAAACGCGTAGTCGAAGTCTTGCCATTGGTACCGGCAACCTGAATGCAATCAAAGTACTCGTCCGGACGTCCCAGCTCATCGAGCATATCGACAACCGTCTCGAGCAGAGGACCAGCATCCCCAGAAATCCGCCCCGTATCAGCAGCAAGCCCCACAGCCTCACCAAACGAAAGCAACTCAAACGAGAAAGGAACGACATACGACCCCGAACGCTTCGCCATAACCAAAGTCCCCTCAACATAAAAAGAGGCCCGTAATAAACAACGAGCCCCTCCCATTCAAAATATCAGCCAAACACCGCTTTGCAGCGACCTCAAGGCCACAAACCAGTGGTCCTAACCTACCAGTTGCAAACAATCACGTAAACGAACTAGGAGCGGCCCGATGCTTTGCTCGCCGCAAGTTCCGCACGCAAAGGACAGCACTTAATGTGCTGTCCGTCTTGCGCAGGACTGTCCGCAGCGGAGAGCAAAGCATCGGGACGCGCCCCCAAGTTAGACCTACGAGAAGTCAGCAACCTGAGCAGTCAGCGCCGCCAGGATCTCCTTGAGCTCAGCTGCACGGTCCCTCTTCTTCTGGACCACCGCGGGCGCGGCCTTAGCCACAAAGCCCTCGTTGGCGAGCGTCTTCTCGCAGCCGGCGAGCTCCTTCTGAGCCGCGGCAATCTCCTTCTCCAGGCGCGCCTTCTCGGCCGAAAGGTCAACCTTGCCCTCGAGCACCACAAAGACCTCGACGCCGCTGTCGACCACGGCGATGCTCGCAGCCGGCTTCTCAACGTCGGTACCCATGACCAGCGAAGACGTGTTGGCCAGCGGCTCGATGGTCGAGCGCAGGCTCTCGAGCTTCTCGATGTCCTCGGCACCGGCGCGCACGACCACGTCGAGCTCGGCCTTAGGGCTCAAGCGATAACGCGAACGCGTAGCACGGGCGGCAGACACGACGGTACGGCACAGCTCGAACGCGCGCTCGGCGGGCTCGTCGACGTACTTGGCGTAGTCGGCGGGCTCGGGCCACTTGGCAATCATGAGCACCTCGGCGCGGTCCACGTTGCCCTCGGCGTCCAGGTCGAGCACGCTCGCCGGCATGTTGTCCCAGATCTCCTCGGTAACAAACGGC
This sequence comes from uncultured Collinsella sp., assembly GCA_938023085.1. Classification (GTDB taxonomy): domain Bacteria; phylum Actinomycetota; class Coriobacteriia; order Coriobacteriales; family Coriobacteriaceae; genus Collinsella. Next base: position 58,972 of record CALHDP010000164.1, on the reverse strand, counting down.
ATGAGCGGGTGCATCAGGCGAATGGAAGTGTCGAGCACAAAGATCAGGTTGCGCTGAGCCTGCAGACGGCCCTCGCCCTTCAGACGGGCCTTGGTGACCTCGACGTACCAGTCGCAGACCTCGTTCCAGAAGAACTGCTGCACGCCGCGGGCCATATCGCCAAAGGTGTAGTTCTCAATACCCTCGGTGACCATCTTCACGGCCTTGGCCAGACGGCTGAACATCCAGGCGTCGGCCGGCGTCTCCACAACGGGCTCGCCGGGCGTGTAGCCCTCCATGTTCATGAGCAGGAAGCGGCTGGCGTTCCAAATCTTGGTCACAAACGACTTGGCCTGGTCGGTACGCGGGCTGTCGATAAGCTTCTTGGTCTTCTTATCGATGTTCGCGTCGAACTTGACGTCCTGATTGTTGGTACACAGCGTGAGCAGGTTGTAGCGCATGGCGTCGGCACCGTACATGCCAATGAGGTCCATGGGGTCAACGCCGTTGCCCTTGGACTTGGACATGCGGCTGCCGTCCTTGGCCAGGATCGTCGGGTAGATGACGACGTCCTTAAACGGCACCTCGTCCAGGAAATACAGCGAGCTCATGACCATGCGGGCGACCCACAGCGCGATGATGTCGCGCGCGGTGACGAGCGCCGTCGTGGGATGATGTCCCTCGAGCAGCTCCGGCTTTTGCGGCCAGCCCTGCGTGGCGAAAGTCCACAGCTGAGAGCTGAACCAGGTGTCCAGCACGTTCTCGTCCTGATGCACATGATGGCCGCCGCACTTGGGGCACACGTCGGTGTCCTCGGTCAGAGCGTCCTCCCAGCCGCAGTCCTCGCAGTAGAACACGGGGATGCGGTGGCCCCACCACAGCTGACGGCTGATGCACCAATCCTTAAGGTTCTCCATCCAGGTGGTGTAGGTCTGCGTCCAGCGCGCGGGGTGGAAGGTGACCTTGCCGGAGTTGACGGCGTCGAGCGCCGGCCCCTTGAGCTTGTCGACGGCCACGAACCACTGCTCGGACAGCCACGGCTCCAGGGCAGCGTCGCAACGGTAGCAGTGCATGACGGAGTGGTCGTGGTCCTCGACGTGATCGAGCAGGTCATGCTCCTCGAACCACTTAATGACGGCCTCGCGGCACTCGTCGCGCGTCATGCCGGTAAACTCGCCATAGCCCTCGACTACCACAGCGTGCTCATCGAAAATGTTGATCTGCGGCAGGTCGTGGGCCTGACCCATGGCGTAGTCGTTGGGGTCGTGGGCCGGGGTGACCTTGACGAAGCCGGAGCCAAAGTTGGCGTCGACATGCCAATCCTCAAAGATGGGGATCTCGCGGTTGACGATCGGCAGCATGACGGTCTTACCCACGAAGGCAGCCTTCTCGGGATCCTTCGGGGAGACGGCGACGCCCGTGTCGCCGAGCATGGTCTCGGGGCGCGTGGTGGCGACGACGATGTAGTCCTGGCCGTTGACCGGCTCGGTCAGCGGGTAGCGCAGGTGCCACAGGTGGCCCTTCTCGTCCTTGTACTCGGCCTCGTCGTCAGAAATGGCGGTGGTGCAGTTGGGGCACCAGTTGACGATGCGCTTGCCACGGTAGATCAGGCCGTCGTGGTACCAGTCGCAGAACACCTTGCGCACGGCCCGGGCATAGTCCTCGTCCATGGTGAAGCGCTCGTTGTCGAAGTCGACGGAGCAGCCCATGCGCTTAATCTGTTCGACGATGATGCCGCCGTACTCGTGGGTCCAATCCCAGCAAGCGTCGACAAACTTGTCGCGACCGATCTCCAGACGGCTGATGCCCTCCTCTTTAAGCTTCTTGTCGACCTTAGTCTGCGTGGCGATACCGGCGTGGTCAGTGCCAAGCACCCAGCGCGTGGACTTGCCGCGCATGCGGGCCATACGGATGATGGCGTCCTGGATGGAGTCGTCGGTAGCGTGGCCCATGTGGAGCTTGCCGGTCACGTTGGGAGGCGGAATGGTGACGGTGCAGTCGCCCACGCCCTCGCGGCGCTTATAGTAGCCGCCGTCGAGCCACTTCTGCAGGATCGCCGGCTCGTTGGTCGACGGATCGTAGTTCTTGGGCATTTCTTCCATATATCTCTCCCTTGCCCGTCGGCGTGTCCGCCTGCTTGGTTTTCGCTCGGTCAGGTCCTGGGCTCGCACGAAGAGCACATTTAGTGCTCTTCGGCTCGTGCGGAATCTACGAAAACCAAGCAGGCGGAAACGCCTTAGGTATCGATTACTTCAGTCTGAATGGACTTTGCTGAGACTTTAAACAAACATACAGAATAACACAGGTAGTTGGGGTTATTGCGTATATATAAAATAGCCTCCGACCGCGGGTGGTCGGAGGCTATTTGCAAGCACGTTTTTGGCTGGTTTAGCCGTAGATGCGTTGGGGCTGCTCTTCGCCCTTTACGGAGGCTTCGGTCACAACGACCTTGGAAACACCCTCCTCACTGGGCAGGTCGAACATTGTCTGCTGCAGCACGTCCTCGCAGATGGAGCGCAGGCCGCGGGCACCGGTCTTGCGGGCGAGCGCCATGCGGGCGATCTCGTGCAGGGCGGCATCCTCAAACTCAAGCTCAACGTCCTCGAGCTGGAACATCTTACGGTACTGGCGCACCACGGCGTTCTTGGGTTCGGTCAAAATCGACACCAGGTCGTCCTCGTCGAGCGCCTGCGTCTGGGTTACGACAGGCGTACGTCCCACAAACTCGGGGATCATGCCAAAAGCGTTGAGGTCCTGCGGGAGCACCTGACGCAGCAGATCGTTCTCGTCGACCGAGGTGGGGCCGGCGATCTCGGAGTTAAAGCCCACGCCCTTGTTGCCCACGCGGTCGGCGATGATCTTGTCCAGACCCACAAAGGCACCGCCGCAGATGAACAGGATGTTGGTCGTGTCAATCTGTAGCAGCTCCTGCTGGGGATGCTTGCGGCCGCCGGTGGGCGGAACGCTTGCCACCGTGCCCTCAAGAATCTTAAGCAGTGCCTGCTGAACGCCCTCGCCCGAAACATCGCGGGTAATGGAGAGGTTCTCGGCCTTGCGGGCGATCTTGTCGATCTCGTCCACGTAGATGATGCCCACCTGAGCGCGTTCAATGTCACCATCGGCAGCATTGATGAGCTTGAGCAGGATGTTCTCCACGTCCTCGCCCACATAGCCGGCCTCGGTGAGTGCGGTGGCATCGGCGATGGCAAACGGCACCTCGAGGATGCGCGCAAGCGTCTGGGCGAGCAGGGTCTTGCCGGTACCGGTGGGACCGAGCAGCAGGATATTGGACTTGGCGAGCTCTACCTCGTCCATATCGTCATCGAACTGCGAGCCCATGTCGTCATCAAAGGCAGACACCGCAGCGCCGCCCTCAATCACGCGGCGATAGTGGTTGTACACGGCCACCGACATGGCACGCTTGGCGTCCTCCTGACCCATAACATAGGCCGAAAGCTCGTCATAGATCTCGTGCGGCGTCGGCACGTGCGTGATGACCTGACGATCATCCTCGAGCTCAAAGCCCTCGGTCTCGGGATCCACAGCGGGCTGGGATGCAGCCTGGCCGTGGTCATTGAGGAAGCCCGGCAGCTTGCCGTTGCGGGCAGCGTCCATAAAGTCCGAAGCCAGCGACTCCTCAAGAATCTCGGAGCAGGCGGCGACGCACTCGTCACAGATAAAGATGTTGGTCGGGCCCTTTACGAGGCGACGGACCTGGCCCTGCTCTTTTCCGCAGAAGGAGCAGCGGATGGGGTTGCCGTTCTCGTCAAAGTTGTCCTGCATGTTACCGGCCATCCTAGGCGTCCTTCGCGGCGAGGTCGCGCGAGGTGACGATACGGTCGATCAGGCCGTAGTCAAGGGCCTCAGCAGCGGTCAGGTAGTTGTCGCGCTCGGTGTCGGCCTGGACCTTCTCGATGGGCTGGCCCGAGGCGTCGGACAGGATCTGGTTGAGCTCGCGGCGAGTCTTCTTGATCTCCTCGGCCACGATTTCGATCTCGGTTTGCTGACCCTGGGCACCGCCGCTGGGCTGGTGAATCATGACCTTAGAGTGCGGCAGGCAGAAGCGCTTGCCCTTAGCGCCGGCCGAAAGCAGCACGGCGGCCATGGACGCAGCCATACCGACGCAGATGGTGGAGACCTGCGGCTTAATGAAGTTCATGGTGTCAAGAATCGCCAGGCCGGAGTAAACCTCGCCACCGGGCGAATTGATGTAGAGCGAGATATCCTTCTCGGCATCCTGGCTCTCAAGATGCAGCAGCTGGGCAACGACCAGATTGGCGCTGACGGAGTTGATCTCCTCGCCCAAGAAGATGATGCGGTCGTTGAGCAGGCGCGAATAGATATCGTAGCTGCGCTCGCCGCGCGGCGTCTGCTCGATAACGTATGGCACGAGGGCGGAATCGAACTTAGCGATCATACGCATCTCCATTTCTCTCTTGCGGACCAAATTGGTTCTAGATAAACGTACGGTGCCCGCATGCTATGCATTGGCTGGCACCGTACGAAGCAACCGGATAACCGGCTTATAACTTTACCCCATCACGGGCGCGTGCATGCGCTCGCGGGCAAGGTGGCGAGAATTACTCGGCGTCCTTGGCGGTCTCGTCGACCTCGGTCACCTTGGCGTTCTCGACCAAGTGGTCGACGGCCTTGGAGCGACGGATGGACTCGCGGACGGCAGGCATGCGGCCATCGGCGATGAACTCGGCCTTGGAAGCCTCGACGTCCTTGACGCCGGCCTTCTCGAACTCGGCGTTGATGTCGTCCTCGGTGACCTCGATCTTGAGCTCGCGGGCGAGGGCGTCGAGAGCCAGGGACTCACGGGCAACGTCGTTGGCCTGCTTGTGCAGGTCGCCGATGAACTGCTCCATGGTCAGGCCGGAAGCCGGCAGCCAGGTGTCCAGGGTCATGCCGCGGGCAGCGAGGTTGGACAGGAAGTTCTGGCCAAGCTCCTCAAAGACGGACTGCTCGTAGTCGGCGTCCATCTCGTCGAGCTGCAGGCGCTCGGCGAGAGCGGAGACGCAACGGTTCTCCTTCTCGGCCGGGAGGCGGGAAGCCTTGTCCTGCTCGATCTCAATCTTGATGGCGTCGCGCATGGCGTCGATGCTGTCAAAGCCGAAGTCGGACTTGACGAGCTCGTCGGTGAGCTCGGGGGTGTTGCGGACCTTGATGCCCTTGACGGTGACCTCGACGGTGTGGGTCTCGGCCTCCTCGCCCTCCTCGACCTCGTCGGTCCAGGTGACGGTCTTAACGTCGTCAACGTTAGCGCCGATCAGGGCCTCGTTGAACTCGGCGGGGTTGCTGTCGCTACCGGCGATGAGCATGCGGCCCTCGGCGGCAAAGTTGTCGGCGTTCTCGACGGCCTTGAGGTCGACGGTGACGTAGTCCTCGGCCTCGACGGCGCGACCCTCGACGTCCTCGAAGGTGGCACGGTAGTTGAGGAGCATCTCGACCTGGTTGTTGATCTCGGACTCGGTGACCTCCGCGGGAGGCATCTCGATCTCGACGGCGTCGAAGGAGGAGAGCTCGGCAGCAGGACGCAGGGAGAACTCGACGGTGTAGGTGTAGTCCTCGTGATCCTTGGCGAGGTCGAGCTCCTTGTAGTCACCGCTCTTGGTGGGGACGATGTCCAGCTCGTTGAGGACGGCGGGCTCGTTGGCGGAGATCAGGTCGTTGGTGGCCTGAGCGAGGGTAGCCTCGGCGCCAAGAGCGGAGTCAATGACCGGACGGGGAGCCTTGCCGGCGCGGAAGCCCGGGAAGCGGTACTTCTTGGCGGTGTCCTTGTAGGCCTTCTTGATCGCGGCGTCGACGTCGGCGGCCGGGATGGTGACCGTAGCGGTGAGCTTGGCGTCCTTGACGTCAGAAGCGGTGATGTTCAACACGTTCCTCCTCATACTGCCCAGCTTATCTGAGGTGCTGGTACCTTTATGCAACAAAGAGTCGCGACGGCCGAAGCCGACGCAGATGCGTTGGTGCGGGCGAAAGGACTCGAACCTTCACGGGAATCCCACCAGAACCTAAATCTGGCGCGTCTACCAATTCCGCCACGCCCGCATGAGCGCACAGACTAGGAATGATAGCAGATACGAACGACAAGCGCACGCACACGTTTTACAGGCTCACGACCTCACCACGAGTGCAAAAGGCGGGGCGAGTTGTCCCGCCCCGCCAATTACGACTTGTTCGCTGACCTGTTACTCCCCCAGCAGGGCCTTCTCGGGCGTGATCGGCAGCGAGCGAACCTGGTGGCCGGTGGCGTGTGCCACGGCCGAGGCCACGGCGGCGAGCGGCGTGTTGATGACGACCTCACCGATCGACTTGGCGCCAAACGGGCCCGTCGGCTCGTAGCTCGGCTCAAAGGCCACGCGAATACTGCCGATATCCAGGCGCGTGGGCAACTTGTAGCTCATAAAGTTGCCGGTGCGCAGGCGGCCGCGGTCGTCGTGCTCGACGATCTCGTAGAGCGCGTGGCCAATGCCCTGGGCAATGCCGCCCTCGGCCTGGACGCGCGCGAGTGCCTCGTTGATTACAGTACCGCAGTCCACAGCCGCCGCATAATCCACCACGGTCACCTTGCCGGTGGCCTTATCGACCTCGACCTCGGCAATGCCGGCCATAAACGGCGGAGGCGAAACGGGCAGGCAGGCAGAGGCATGCGAGGTGAGAGCGTCTCCGCCCGCGATGTTCTTGACGCACAGGTTGGCAAAGTCGCGCAGCGTGAGGTAGCGGTTCTGCTCGCGCGCGGCACGTTCGTCGGACAAGCGCACGTACTGACCATCAAAGACCACATCGGCGGCGTCCACGTCCCACATCTGGGCGGCCTTGGCGCAGATCTTCTCACGCAGCTCGGTCGCGGCGTTCTTGGCGGCAAGGCCCGTCACGTACGTGCCCGAGCTCGCGTACGAGCCGGCGTCGAACGGCGACACGTCGGTGTCCACGCCGCGCACCACGATAAGCGAGCTCTCCACGCCCAGCTCCTCGGCGGCAATCTGCGCCAGAATCGTGTCGACGCCCATGCCGTTATCGGTGGCGCCGGTGCCGATGGTAATGAAGCCGTCCTCTTCCAGGCGCATGTCGATGCCGGCGATGTCCACGTTGGAGATGCCCGAGCCCTGCATGGTGAGCGCACAGCCCAGAGCACGCACGCGGTCGCCCAGGTCCACGGCCAGCGGCTTGTCGCGCCAGCCGATCATGTCCATCGCGCGCAGCAGGCAGCGGTCGAGCGCGCAGGCGTTGAGCTTCTCGTTGTAGTACTGCGGCATAATCTCGCCCTCGTGAACCATGTTCTTAAGACGCAGGTCGGCGGGATCCATGTGCAGCATGTCGGCGAGCTCGTTGACGGCACTCTCCACGGCAAACTGGCCCTGGGTGGCACCGTAGCCGCGATACGCACCGCCGCGGTTGGTATTGGTGTAGACGGCGTCCCAGCTAAAGCGGCTCGCCTTCACATGGTTGTAGATGGGCAGGCTCTTGTGGCCCGAAAGGCCGATCGTCGTGGTGGCATGCTCGCCATACGCGCCGGCGTTGGACAGCGTATGCAAATCGATGGCCGTGATGGTGCCGTCGTTCATGGCACCCAGCTTGACGGTCATCTGCATCTGATGGCGCGAGTTGCCCGCGGTGATGGTCTCCTCGCGGGAGTAGCAGCAGTAGCTCGGACGGCCGGTCTGCTGGGTGACGAACGCAACGAAGATCTCGCAGCAGCCCGTCTGCTTGGAGCCAAAGCCACCGCCGATGCGCGGCTTAATGACCTGCACCTGCGACTGCGGAATGTCGAGCGACTGCGCAACCATGCGGCGCACGTGGAAGGGCACCTGCGTAGAGGTGGTCACCGAGATGCGCCCAAACGCGTCGGTCGTCGCGAAGGCGCGGAAGGTCTCCATGGGCGCGGTCTGCGTGGCCTGGCTGGTGTAGGTGCGGGTGAATACGATGTCGCTCTGGGCAAAGGCCTCGTCCAAGTCGCCAAAGTCGCTCGTGCCGCTGCATACCAAGTTGCGCGGGACGTCGCCGCCCTGCGGAAACATAAAGGTCACGTCGCCCTCGGGGTGAACCACGATGTCGTTATCGAGTGCCTGGGTAAAGTCGAGCAGCGGCTCGAGCACCTCGTAGTCGACCTTGATGAGCTTGAGCGCCCTGTCGGCGGCCTCCTCGGTCTCGGCGGCGACGATCGCCACCTCCTCGTTTTGGTAGCGCACGAGGTTCTCGAGGATCAGGCGGTCGTAGGGCGAAGGCTGTGGGTAGCTCTGGCCGGCGATGGTAAAGCGGCGCTTGGGCACGTCCTCGTAAGTGTAAACGCCCACCACGCCGGGCACCTTCAGGGCACGCGACGTATCGATGGAGCGGATCTTGGCGCGGGCATAGGGACTGCGCTTGAGCTTGACGATGAGCGCGCCGGCGGGTACCAGGTCGCCCGTGTAGACGGGACGACCCTCGAGCAGGGCCTTCGAGTCCTTCTTGGGCTGCTTCTTGGTGATCTGCTTGTACGCGACACCGTCGGAGCTCGTCTCGTTGACGGGCAGCTCAGGCATCTCAAAGCCCAACTGCACGCCGGACTCGTTGAGGAAGCGCACGATAGCGCGCAGCTGGCTCTCGTAGCCGCTGCAGCGGCAGAGGTTGCCGGCGAGCTGGCGCGAGAGTTCCTCGCGCGTGGCGACAAGGCTCGGGTCCTCCTTGGCGGCACGGGCGAGCGCCAGCACGTTCATGATGAGGCCGGGGGCGCAAAAACCGCACTGCTCGGCGCCTTCGGCAGCCATTGCGCGGGCGAGCGCCTCGGACTCGGCCTTGAGACCCTCGAGCGTGGTGACGGAGCAGCCCTCAACACGGGCGGCGGGAACCGAGCAGCTCAGCACCGGGTCGCCATCGAGCCACACCGTGCACAGACCGCAGTTGGTGGTCTCGCAGGCACAGCGCACCGACGCGCAGCCCTGCTCGCGCAGCAGCGCAAAGAGCATGGTATCGGGGGCAATCTGAACCTTGACCTTGCGACCGTTGAGCGTAAAGGAAAGATCGATGAGTTTGGCAGCCATTAGCGCACCTCGCTAGAATCGACGCCGGGCACGCGGCGGCAGGAATACTCGTCCGTGGCAAACTTAGGCACTTGCACGGTCTCGAGCTCGCGGGCAAGCGCGGCCGAAAGCTCGATGCCGGCGGCGCGGCGCACGGCCTGAATCGCCAGCGGGGCCGAGATGCGGCGGCGGTAGTCGGCCGAGCCCCACAGGTTGGTGCCGTAGCTCAGGGCACGCACGGATGCGGCCAGGGCGCGCAGCTCGTCCTCGGAAGGCTGCTCGTTGGTAAGGCCGCACGCCTCGCCCTGCAGCAGGGTCGCACGCAGCGGGCGGGCGCCCACGGTGACATGCCAGCTGTTGTCCCACCAGGCGGCGGTGACGTTTAAGGAGGGGAAGTCGGTCGCGGCCTTGCGCACGGCCTCGTAGCTCGCACGGTAATCGTGCTTGACGACCACGACATGCTCGATAACGTCGCGCACGTAGCCCATGTCCACGAACTCCGCGAGCGGCACGCGGCCGGCGCCCGTCAGCTCAACATAGGAATCGAGCGCGAGGAAGGCGGAGAGAACGTCCGAGAAGCCAAAGCGACCGTAAATGCTGCCGCCCACCGTGGCGGTGTTGCGCAGCTGCACGCCCACGATATCGTGGACGGCGAACTCAAAGACATGGTTGACAAGCGCGTTGAGCTCGGCATGGCGCTCGAGCTGGCGCAGGGTACACATGGCACCGATACGAAACTCGGTCTCGGTCTCCTCGATCTGATCGAGTCCGCAGGCCGAAAGGTCAATCGCCGTCGCCACGCGACGCGAACCCAGGCGCATCCAGATGCCACCGCCCACAATCTTGTTGTTGCGGTTCTTCTGTAAGAGCTCATAGGCTTCGGCCGCGTTACCAACGCGGACGTAGGTACCGAACTTGAGCACGTTCTCCCCCATCTCTCCACTTGTCCAGTACCTCTAAGTGTACCAAACGAGAGCGCACGACCCTCACCGCCATAGAAAAAGGCTCCCAGCCGGAATGGCTGAGAGCCCTATCACATGCTATGTCGAGCGAAGATTTAGCAGACGCCCTGGGCGAGCATGGCGTCGGCGACCTTCAGGAAGCCGGCGATGTTGGCGCCCATGACAAAGTTGCCCTCCTGGCCATACTCCTTGGCGGTATCGTCCACGTTGTGGAACATGCCGCGCATGAGCTGCTCGAGCTTGCCGTCGACCTCCTCGAAGGTCCAGGACAGGTGCTCGGCGTTCTGGCTCATCTCCAGGCCGGACACGAGCACGCCGCCGGCGTTGGCAGCCTTACCGGGCATAAAGGCGACGCCGTTCTCCTGGAAGTAAGTCGTGGCCTCGATGGTCGTGGGCATGTTCGCGCCCTCGCCGACCACCTTGCAGCCGTTGGCGACGAGCGCCTGGGCGTCCTCGAGCAGCAGCGTGTTCTCGCGAGCGCAGGGCAGCGCGATGTCGCAGGGCAGCTGCCACACGCCGCGGCCGTCGCCCTCGTGCCACACGGCGTTGGGCTTCTCGTCAACGTACATAGCGAGCGTAACACCCTTGTCGTGGCCGGAGCGCTTCTTGTTGTAGACATGCTCGAGCACGGTGTAGTCGATGCCGTCGGGATCCTCGACCCAGCCATGGGTGTCGGAGCAGGCCAGGACCTTGCCGCCGAGCTGGGCGACCTTCTGGACCGCGTAGATGGCAACGTTACCGGAGCCGTGAACGACGACGTTCTTGCCCTCGAAGGAGTCACCGCGGCTCTTGAGGTACTCGTCCACAAAGTAGACCAGGCCGTAGCCGGTGGCCTCGGTACGGGCGAGCGAGCCGCCAAAGGAGAGGCCCTTGCCGGTAAGGACGCCGGTCCACTCGTTGGTCAGGCGCTTGTACTGACCGAACAGGTAGGCAACCTCGCGGCCGCCAACGCCCAGGTCGCCGGCGGGAACGTCGGTGTTGGGGCCGATGTGGCGATAGAGCTCGGTCATGAAGGACTGGCAGAAGTGCATGATCTCGTTGTTGGACTTGCCCTTAGGATCAAAGTCGGAGCCGCCCTTGCCGCCGCCCATGGGCAGGGTGGTCAGGCTGTTCTTGAGGATCTGCTCCAGACCCAGGAACTTGAGCATACCCAGGGTGACCGTCGGGTTAAAGCGCAGGCCGCCCTTGTAGGGTCCGATGGCAGAGTTGAACTCGACGCGGTAACCGCGGTTGACCTGGACCTTGCCCTGGTCGTCGACCCAGGGAACACGGAACATAACGATGCGCTCGGGCTCGACGAGGCGCTCGAGCAGGGCGGCCTCCTCGTACTCGGGGTGGGCGTCGAGCGCCGGCTGGATGGTGCCGAGGATCTCGGTCGCGGCCTGGATGAACTCAGGCTGCTCGGGATAGCGGGCCTTGAGCTCTTCGAGAACTTTCTGCGTGTAGCTCATGCTTCCTCCAATGATGGGAAACGAAAAGTGTCGGTCGCGGCACCCCATGCGCCGCGAGCTTTATCGAGTATGGATAATATCGCACTGTTGCAGCAAAGTTTCGCATAAGCCGACGAGCAGATGTTTCGTTTTGATTACGATGCAGGTAGAGGCGTTTTTGAGTGCCCGACATGCAAAACCCGTGTTTCAAACCTGTTTCGTCCACGTGTTCCAAGCCACCACATTGGGGACAGGCACCTTTGTGGTGATGTTGGTGGTTAGAGGACGAGCTGATGGTAGTCGGCGGGGGTTATGCGGCCTTCGGTGGCAGCGCGGAAGGCGGCGAGTGCATCGCCCGAGAACGGCATGGCCCAGCACAGCCCGCAGCCGGCGGTGATGGAGCCGGGCAGCGGCATGATGCGCCCGGGCACACCGGCGGCAAGGCACAGCTGCTCGCATTCCATCACATCGAAGGTGCTATCGAACGAAACGATGATCTTGCGTTCGTGATCAGGAGCATCGCCAAACGAGGCCTCGCGGTGCGATTCACGATACGCAGCCGCCGCTGCCTCTTCCTCGGCCGTATGTCCACAGCCGCCACAGCCGCAGGTACAAGGCTCGGACCCATCGCAAGTGCAAGGTTCTCCCGTGTCGGGACAAATATCGTGAGACATGGCAACTCCAATCGTCTAGGCGAGTAACTCGGCCGCCGTAAACTCCTCGGGCGTATTGACGTTTTCGAAGCAGAGCGTCGAGCCTGCGACCTTAACGATTTGAGGCTCGTCCATATAACCAGCCTGAACGCGATTAATCAGGCAGCGAATGCGCTGACGGTCGCAGGCGAGCAGCTCTTGGGCGACCGGCGCACACGCGTCACGGCGCCAGACAGCACAAAGCGGCTCAATCCCCCGCTCCTCGCGCGGCACGCACACGTCGAGCGCCTCGGCCTCGACACAGCTGGCAAGGGCACCGATTAGCTTCGAAGAGACAAACGGCATATCACAGGCGACGATAGCAACGAGAGGCAGCCGGGCCGCAGTCAGCGAACTCGCGATGCCGCGCATGGCGCCCGCCGGCCCCTCAAGGTCCGGCACTATTCGCGGCACCAGACCGCCAAACGTGCGCTCCTCAAGGTAGGCAAGCTCGCTGGGACGCGAAGTCGTCACGACCAACTCGCCGGTAACTGGCGCCAGCCGACCCAGCACGCGTTCGATGAGCGGCTCGCCGCAAAACGCCATGCGAGCCTTATCGCAGCCCATGCGTGAGGACAGCCCGCCCGCTTGGACGACACAAGAAAGATCGGCCCGTCTTACGGTAGTCATACGGCAAAACACCTCCATCGGCATGCTCGAAGCCCGGTGCACGAAGCTAAATACCGCCGCCGAAATAGCGACGCTACGAAAAGCTCGTGCAAAAACAAAACAGCGCCTTTGCGGCACGCAGCAAGACCGCGAGCACAAAAGCGCTGGTAGCGTATGGCGGGAACGTATGTGAATCGAACACATCCAAGACGTTTTGCACGCCTCGCAACGGTTTTGAGGACCGCGGAGCCCACCGGAGCCCATCCGTTCCCAAGTGCGGCGGTATTTTACCAAACCGAAACGGCTCCATCCCAAAAAGACGAACAAGAAGTTGCGGTGGAATAGTTCCTGTATTTGCTGCCAAAGCCTCCAAATAGGAACTATTTCACCGCAACTGAGGAGGCGGGAGCGAGTGACCGGCCTAGCGCAGGGACCTCAGGCCGCCGGCGTCCTTGTCGAGCACCGTAAAGCGCACGGCATCCAGGTGCTCCAAGATGCTGATGGCGCGTTTGCGCGACACACCCAGGGCCTCGCGCAGTACGCTCGTGGTGGCAGCGCCGCCGGCTGCCTCAATGGCGGCGGCAACAAGCTCACGCGCATGGGCCTCGGCGGCAGCAGACAGGGCAACGTCGCGCTCGACCTTAACGATCGAGCGGTTGAGCGAAAGCTCGCGCAGGGCACGCGTCATAGTGTCGCGGCCAAGCTGCAGCTGTTCGCCCACCTCGGGAAGCGCTGGCGCATCCAGGCCGGCCTCGTCAAGCAGCGCGACGATCCGCTCGCAAGCCTCTCGCACCACGCGTGCCGCCGCGGCGGCCGAATGCGGGTCGAATACCTCGGCGCCCTCGGCGGCGCACACGCCACGGGAGCAGCCCTCGGCAATCAGAGCCGCGGCAACGCCTTCATCAACGGCAGGCCACGCAGCATGGGCAACGGCGCCGGGCGTAAAGCCCGTCTCCTTGGGAGCCGCCGTGTGCATGGCCGACAGGGTCGCCGCCAGTGCATCCATCGCGGCGTCGAGCGCAGAAGAATCTGCATACAGCGAGCCATCCGAGCCTGCAAGCGCGCAAGCAGCGCCCTGCGCCACCAACCCGCGCAGCGCGGCATCGACCTCGCCGACACCAAGATCCAAAGCCTCGGCGACATCAACCGCCGTAACCGGCAGCATCTGCAGCGCCAGCCAAGCGCCCACACCGCCCGCGATATCACCGGACTCAAGCGCCGCAAACAGTGCGCGCTCGCCGGCAGAAAGCTCGCGCGAGCGACGGCAGCGCGATAGCAGCACGCGCCCGCCGCCGATGAGCATAACGGGCGAATACGACAGCACCACAGCACGGTCTCCGGCACGCAGCGGCAGCGGATCATCCAGGCGCACCTGCACGGTACGGGTCTCGCCCACCGCCATGGGGGCCTCGCCCTCCAAAAGCATGATGCGGCCGACGACCTCGGCCGTGCCGGCCATCACATGCACACGCGCGCCCGACTCGAGCACGCGCGGCTTGGCGCCCTCGCGCCCCAGGTAGGTGAACGTCATCATAAAGCGCAACGTCTGACCAAAGCGGTCCGCCACGCCCAGCATCTCACCGCGATCGAGCGCGGCGACACCATCGCCCACTAAATTGAGCGCCACGCGCTGACCGGGCAGCGCCTGCTGCGTGTCGCCATGCACTTGAATCCCGCGGACGCGACAGACCGTGCGCGACGGCAGCGCGACCAGCTCATCGCCCACCGCAACCGGCGCGTCGTGCAGTGTACCCGTCACGACGGTGCCGGCACCCTTGATCGTAAAACAGCGATCGATCGGCAGGCGCGGCGCAGCGTCGGTTCGCTCGGCGCGATCGCGACAGGCAGCCCAACAGGCGTCCACGCACTCGTCGAGCGCTGCCAGCAGCGCATCAATCCCCTCGCCGGTCTTGGACGACACGGGCACGATCGGCGCGCCTGCAAACACGGTACCCGACAAAAAGTCATCGACATCAAGCTCGGCAAGCTCGGTCATCTCGGCATCAGCCAGGTCGCACATCGTCAGCGCGACCACCATATGCGTGACGCCCAGCAGCTCCAGCACGTGCACGTGCTCGCGCGTCTGCGGCATCACGCCCTCGACGGCCGAAACCACCAGCACGGCCACGTCGATGCCCGTGGCGCCCTGCACCATGGCGCGCAAGTAATGCGCGTGGCCCGGCACGTCGACCAGGCCAACGATCTTGCCACTCGGCAGCGCCAGCTCGCCAAAGCCCAGCTCCACGGTCATACCGCGACGGCGCTCAACCTCCAGACGATCGGGATTCTTGCCAGTCAGTGCCTCGATCAGTGCCGACTTACCATGGTCAACGTGACCCGCCGTGCCAACGATAACGGGGCACTCCACCAGCGCCTGAACCTCACTCATCGAGCAATCGCCCTCTCAACGCACGCGACGAGCGTCGACGCCGCCGTCTCGATATCGCGGTCGCCCACGAGCGTACGGACGTCAAACAAAATGCGATCGTGCGAGGTTCGCGTGACGACCGGCGTGTCGAAGTCCTGGACAAGCGAGCGCTTGAGCGCATCGACCGTCAGGCGCGCGTCAACAAGACGCACGGCAACGCACATCGTGGGCAGCTCGACGGTAGGCAGCGAGCCGCCGCCGGGAGTCGACGACTCCTCGACGATCTCCACCTGCACGGCGCACGGGCAACCCGCCTTATCGAGGCCCGTCACCATCAGCTCGCGCAGCTTGCGTGCGCGACGCTCCAGATGAGCCTGCGGAAGCGTGAGCATGTTGAGCACCGGCACCTCGCGATGGGCCACATCCGCCCCATCCATGTAGATGCGCAGTGTAGCCTCGAGCGCCGCCAGTGCGAGCTTGCCCGGGCGCAGGGCGCGCATAAGCGGATGCGACCCACAGGCCTGGACCAGATCGCGACGGCCCATGATAATGCCCGCCTGTGCGGCACCGAGCAGTTTATCGCCCGAGCACGACACCAGATCGAGCCCTGCAGAAACCGAAGCCGGCGTGGTTTCCTCGCCGCCACGAACCAGGATGTCGTCAGGCAATAGCGCGCCCGAGCCCTGGTCCTCGTAGAACAGCAGGCCGTGCTTGTGAGCAAGCGCCGCAAGCTCCCGAGAACCCACCTCCTCGTGAAAACCCTCGATGCGATAGTTGGAAGGATGGACCTTAAGGATCATCGCCGTATCGGGCGTGATGGCTTGCTCATAATCAGCCAGGTGCGTGCGGTTGGTGGCGCCGACCTCGACGAGTTTGGCGCCCGAGGCCGCCATGACATCGGGGATGCGGAAACTGCCGCCGATCTCGACAAGCTCGCCGCGGCTGACGATGACCTCTTTGCCTGCGGCATGGGTCGCCAGCACCAGCAGCACAGCGGCGGCGTTGTTGTTAACGACCAGCGCGTCCTCGGCACCGGTAAGCGAGCGGATCAGCTGCGCGGCATGTTCCTTGCGCGACCCACGCGAGCAGGTGTCGACGCAGTACTCGAGCGTGCTGTACCCGCGCGCGACCTCGGCCACTGCCTTTGCCGCCGACTCCGCGAGCGGGGCGCGGCCCAAGTTGGTATGGATGACCACGCCCGTGGCATTAACTGCTGGGCGCAGGCTCGGCAGCGCAGAGCGATGCGCACGCCACTCGATGGCCGAGGCCAGGTCGCGCTTGGAACGCGGGGCGGCACCGGCACGAATGGCGGCGCGCTGCTCGGCGAGCTCGGCCGTGACGGCGGCATGCACCACCGCGTCGCAGGTCTCCCTCGCCGCCTTCACAACCGGCCACTCTGCGAGCAGCTCGTTGACGGAGGGAATGGCGCGCAGGCGGGCGCGCACCTCATCGGACATGTTCTGGCTATCGCTCATGTGCGGCCTTTCAAAAGAAACGTGAATCAGTCGAATACATCAGCTGAGTCAATTACTCGTTATTATCCTCGCGCGCCGCGATCTTTTCCACGCGAACGGCGTTTTCCTGAGTGAGCGCGGCGCCCGTCAACGGGTCCCAACGCAACGGTGTATGGTCGAGCGGGCCGACGCCCAAGGCTTGAGCGCCGCCGGCATCGGCGCCAAACGAACGTCCGCCGGGGGCGGCCGACGTAAAGATACACGCCGGATGCAGATACGGCGTCGTCTCCACGCGCACGCGGTCGCGGCCCATATCGCTCACGAGCTCGACGATCTCGCCGTCGGCGATGCCCATGTGCGCAGCAACATCGGCATTCATCTGCACAGCATCCAGGTCCGATCCAGCCTCGGCGGCACCTTGGGCCGCAAGCCTTCGCGAGGTATGCGACTCAAAGGGACGGTTGCCGCTAATGAGGCGAAACATTCCCGGACCGGGCTCCACCATGGGCGCAACCCAACCGGGAACGCGGCCCAGGCCGGCTCGTTCCCATACGTCGCTTGCCAGCGCAATTTTGCCGCCGTCCAAGGGAATCGCCGGCTCGCCCGTACGCAACGGCAACGCAACACCCGTGTCGGCCCAGCCGCGTTCCTTGAGCTCGTCCAGATCAATCCCAAACGGTGCCACCTGGGCAGCCGCCAGATCGTCGGATGTAAACCGGAAGTACTCGCCCACGCCGCACGCCTGCGCCAAACCGGCAAAGATCTCCCGCCCCGGCCTCGTGTCGTCATGCAAAATGGGCAGCACGGCGTTGCGGTAGAACACGCGCGAATCATTGGCGCCCACGACTGCGCCCACACCGCGGTCGGCCTCCAGATACGTCACGTCGGGCAACACGAAGTCAGAAGCGCGCGCCGTCTCGGACCAGCGAATATCAATCGTCACAAGCAAGTCGAGCTGCTGCAAAATACTCAACCAAGCCTGTGCATTGCCATAGCCCGCACCGGGGTTACTGGCATAGACAATGAGCCCACGCAAATCGCCGGCAAGAATCGACTGACCGATGGTCGTGCACAGGCCGCGCACCGGATCGACCAGTGGATAGCGCTCGGACCCTAGCTTGGGCCCGCGCGGCACCGGCGGCGTCGCAAAGCGTGCGGGATCGAGGTCGCCCAACACAAGCGGCGCGGGTGGATTGAGGGCACCGCCCGCGTGTCCGATGCAGCCCAGCAGCACATCGACCAAGCAGATAGCACGCGCGGTCTGGGTGCTATTGGCATACGCGATACCGATGCCACCATGAAAGCCCGCATCCACCACGGCGGCAGGCGCGACGGATGCGAGATCGCGCGCCGTGGCGACAATCTCTGCGGCCGGCACGTCGCACATGGACTCGGCCCACTCGGGCGTCCAAGCGCCAGCCGCCTGCGCCAGCTCATCAAAACCCGTGGTATAGCGGGCCACAAAGTCGTGGTCGTATAGGTCCTCGACAATCAGCACGTGGACAATACCCAACAGCAGCGCCAAGTCGCAGCCCGGGCGCACGCGGAGCCAGCGATCGGCAAAAGCAGCCGAGCCACTGCGCCGGGGGTCAACCACGATAATCTTCGCCCCACGGCGACGCGCATCGTTGAGCGCATCAACGGCCCCCATCGTCGACGAATCGACAATGGAACGCCCCAGATACATGATGCAATCGGTGTGCGCCAGGTCGGAGGCGGGACTATAGCCCAGGCTGTGCTCCCAACCGGTAAGTCGGCTTACCTCGCAGGCGCCGTCGGCACCGTATACGTTGGGTGAACCCAGCGTATGCATAAAGCGATACGCCCAGTAACGGTCGAACGAGGGCACGCCGAGCGTCATGCCCAGCGCACGGGCCCCGCGCTCGTCAACAATCCCCAAAAGACGCTCGGCAATCTGGTCAAACGCCTCGTCCCAGGTAATCGCATCGAACCCCGAGCCATTAGCTCGGCGACGCATGGGGTGCAAAATCCGGTCGTGCTCGTCAAACGGCATGTCCAGGCGATGCCGCCCGCGGGCGCACAGGGCACGCGCCGCGCACGGATGCCCCGGCACCGGCAACTCGGCCACCACGCGACCGTCCTCAACGCGTGCCGCAAAGGCGCAATCGGCATAGCATCCCCCGCATGTCGTCACCACGGAGCGACCGTCATGCATAGCTCTCGATGCCATCTCGATTATTCCTTCCATCTCAGGGGTCCAAGCCCCACCGCACCACAGTTCTGCCACCAGCTGCCGCGACGCAAAGCCCGCAGCATCCACCGCAGCAAGACACGAAGAGCCTCCCAAAAGGCAAACGCCCCTCGGGAGGCCCGTACGTCATTCCGGCTTATTAAGCCTCGGACTTCTTGGCGTAGATAAACCAGTAGCCGAGCGCGACCAGAACCGCGCCGCCCACGATGTTGCCCAGCGTGGCAGCGGACAGGTTAAACGCAATGCCCGCAGCGTTGAGCGCATCGGCGCCGGCGACGTCGGCGCCATAGCCGCATGCATGCATCACGGCGCCCATGGGCAAAAAGTACATGTTGGCAACGCAGTGCTCAAAACCGCAGGCCACAAAGGCGGCGATGGGCAGCAGAATGCCAACGACCTTATCGACCACGGTCTTGCCGGCGGTACCGATCCACACGGCCAGGCACACAAAGATGTTGCACAGGATGCCGCGGAAGAAGATCGTCACCCAGTCGATCGTCACCTTGCCAGCGGCGACGCTCACCATGGAGTTGGCGACCGCCTCGCCGTTGAGCTTATAGATGCCGGCCATGTACACCAAAAAGACGATGAACAGGGCGCCGACAAAATTGCCGACCCACACGACGACCCATGCCTTGAGCATCTGAGCCAGGGTGATCTTTTTGCTCTTGAGCGCGCAAACCATAAGCGAATTGCCGGTAAACAGCTCGGCGCCGCACACCAGTACCAGCACCAGGCCCAGGCAAAAGCACAGGCCGCCCACGACGCGCTGGGCACCCCAGCCCAGCGTGCTATCGCTCAAAAACACCGTAAAGAACAGGCCGCCGAAGGCGATGAACGCACCGGCGAACATTGCCAACAGAAAGGCCTTCGCGACCGGCAGGTTAGCCTTGGTCACGCCGGCGACCTCGGTCTTGGCCTCGATCGCGGCGGGCGCCAGGCAATCGGGAGCGGGATACTCCACCTTGGAATCTGCCATGTCAATCACTTCTTTCCTAACAAAATGGAACAAGTGCTCCTACTGCTCTTGCCCCAAGCGGACAAAGTGGGAAAAGTCGTTGGCGGTCACGGCGTCGTACACGGCGTCGACGGCGTCAAAGACTTCCGGGGACATGGGGTTGTAGAACTCCGTGTCGCCCGGCTGAATTCCGACGAAGACGATATCATCACACGATTGCTCAATCTCTTCGATCAGAATCGACAAGGGAAGCGAATGCGTGGTGAACATCGACTTGCGGGCCACGTCGCGTTTGTCGAGCAAGCGGATGGCGCCGACGGGCAGCGCCATGTCGGCGGCATCAACCAAAACCAAACGCGGCGGACGCTCGCGCTTGACCTCGATGATGTCATCCTCGGGCGTTTGGCCTCCGTCGATGGTGTACCAACCGGCGATGGGCGCGTCCTCCATCTTTTTGGAGAGCACGGGGCCGGCGGCATCGTCGGCACGCAGCACGCTTCCCGCCGTGAGCACGATGCCCGCAAACGGGGCGCCGTTCACACGGCCATCCACAACGCGACCCATTACTGTAGCCTCCCCGTCAGATACACGCCCGACACATCGCGCACACGCTCAACCAGATCGCGAAACTTCATTAAGAACGCGACCTGCTGGGCATGCAGGCCAAAGTCGTCATCGAACACCGAGATGCCGGCCTTGGCCGAGCCGCGAAAACCGCGCTCGTCGAGCAGCGTATCGCAGACCTCGAGTAGCGACGGCACCGCCGCCTTGTCAAGCTGGCACTCGCCAAAGGAACGGATGGCCTCGAACTTGGTCTTGGCCTCCCCCTCCGGCAGCGCGTCGATAAGCGTATAGAACACATCAACCGGCACCGACAGGCGCGGCTCAAAGCAATCGAGCACGCCGGTGTGGTGGCCCACGGCGAGCGTGTAGTACAGCACGTCGCAGGCCTCCTGGGGAACGTCTTCCTCGGTCTCCACAAACTTACGCGTGAGCTCGTAAAAGACCACCTGATCGGGCGCATGGCCCAGGCAGGGGTCGGCGACGCCCTCGGCAGCCTCGCCGCTTGCGCGCGAGGCATCGCCAAAGGAGCCGCCGAGCATGCCGGGGCCCGCAAAGTAACCAGAGCGGTCCGTGAGCTCCATCTAGCGACCTCCGGCCAGCACCAGATCCTGCAGCGCCGAGTACACCTCGACGCGGCGCGGATCGTCCTGCTTGTCGATGAGCAGCGCCATGGCACCGCGGACATCGCCCTTGGGCGCGCCCTCGAGCGTATCCATAAACTCGTTGGCGAGATCGCGGCCGTAACGGTAGCCGCTCATGGCGCGAGCCTCGCGCTCGATGGCAACGCGCAGCTTGTACGGCACGCCGGGGTGCAAGATGTCGGCCTGCTCGCCGGCGGCCTCCACCGTGGTCTCGGCATGGAGCTTTTGGTCCAGCAGACCGAGCGCCATGGCAAAGCCGTAGACGGTCTGCGCGGGGCTGGGCGGGCAGCCGGGGATGTAGACATCGACCGGCAGAATCTTGTCCGTACCGCCCCAGACGCAGTAGTTATCGTAGAAGATGCCGCCGGTGCAGCCGCACGCGCCATAGGACACCACGATCTTGGGATCGGGTGCGGCCTCAAAGGCGCGCAGGGCCGGCATGCGCATGGCACGCGTCACGGCGCCGGTGTACAGCAGCACATCGGCGTGACGGGGCGAGGGCACGACCTTGATGCCAAAGCGCTCGACGTCGAAGACGGGCGTGATGGAACCGAAGATCTCGATCTCGCAGCCGTTGCAGCCGCCGCAGTCGACACGGTAGACGTACACCGAGCGCTTGATCTTCTTAAGAAGGGTCTCCTTGGCCTTCTCGATGCTCTCGTCGAGCTCGATCTTGGTCGGGCGGTACTGAAGCCGCTCGGGCAAAAGCGTGGGTTCGGCCATGGTTACTCCTCCTTCGTATCAAAATCCATGATGATGCCCTCGACCGGCGCCGGACCGGCGGGAATCTCGGGCGCATCGGGGTTGAGCTCGCGGTCGATATACTCCGGGTTCACGCCGTGGCCGCCCAGATACTCCATGCCGGGGCCCTGGGGCTCGCCGGACGCAAGCGTCTCGTTGGCAGCCATGCCGGCAGCGTTGCCGGTCTTTACGGCCGAGGCGGCGCGCAGGGCGTCGAGCTCGCGCTTGCACTCCTGGCACATACCGACGGTACGGGCAGCCTGCTCGGCCTCCATGCCGCCGGCCTTTTGCAGCAGACGCTTGGCGTAGTCGATCTCCTTGTGCGGGGCAAACGGCTTGCCGCAGCGCGAGCAATGCTCGAGCGTATAGACGCTCTTGCTGGTGAGGTCGTCCTTGCTCATGACGGCCAGCTCAAACTCCTCGGTGAGCTTGATGGCCTCCATGGGGCAGGCTTCCTCGCAGCGGCCGCAAAAGATGCAGCGACCGTAGTCGATCGACCAGGTGATGGTATCGGCCGCAAGGTCGGTGTCCATGCGAATGGCATCGGCCGGGCACGCCACGCCGCAGGCTCCGCAGGCGATGCAGAGCTCGGCGTTGTGCTCGGGCTTGCCGCGCATGTCCTTGTTGGTGGGGAACGGCGCAAACGGGTACTTGACCGTCGCGTCGCCGGCCTTGGCGTTAACCTTCCAAAGCTTCAGCATATTAGAGCGCCTCCTCATCGAGCGGAGCGGCCATGGTGCCCTCGCCCGCAAGCGGCGACTTGTCGCGCCAGACGTTCTCGAACTGCTCCTTGTCGAGCACGTGGTCGCGCTTGGCGGCGACATCGGTCACCGTCACGCGGTCGGTGCAGGAGTAGCACGGGTCGAGCGAGCCGACGATCAGCGCCGCATCGCCCACGGTGTTGCCGCGGAACATGTAGCGCAGAACCGGCCAGTTGCTGTACGTGGCGGCCTTGGCGCGCCAGCGGTAGCACTTCTGGTTGTTGCCAAGCATAGCCCAGTGCACGTCCTCGCCGCGCGGCGCCTCGGTGGCGCCGATGGCGTACTTGTGCGGGGTGTACTCCCAATCCGTGGTGAGGATGGGGCCCGACGGGCAGTTCTCGAGCATGGTCTCAATCATGTCGATCGAATCGTAGACCTCCTGGATGCGAACGGCGGTACGGCCGAAGGCATCGCAGGTGTCGGCCGTGGCGGCGTGCATCTTTTGGACGTCCGGATCGGCGTAGCCGTCGAAGGGATGGTCAAAGCGCACGTCGCGGGCATAGCCCGAGCCACGCATGAGCGGGCCGACCGGCGAGAAGTCACGTGCGATCTTGCGGTCCAAGATGCCGATGCCGCTCGTACGCTCGATAAAGTTGGGCGTGGAGAGCAGCACGTCGACGAGTTCCTGAACCTCGGAGCGCAGCTGGTGGATGGTCGTGAGCGTGGAGAGCTTCTGCTCGGCCAAAATGTCGCGACGCACGCCGCCGATCACGTTGAGGCCGTAGGTCTTGCGGTGACCGGAGAGCTTCTCGGCCAGGTCCATGGACTTCTCGCGGACGCGGAAGAACTGCTGGAAGCCGGAATCGAAGCCCGTGTAGTGCGACGCCAGGCCAATGTTGAGCAGATGCGAGTGCAGGCGCTCGACCTCGAGCATGATGGCGCGGATGTACTGGGCGCGCGGCGGGACATGAATGCCCTGGGCGCGCTCGACGGCCTCGGCGTAGGCCACCGAGTGGGCGCAGCCGCAGATGCCGCAGATACGGTCGGCGAGGAACGTCACGGCGTCATAGTTCAGGCGCGTCTCGGCGACCTTCTCCATGCCGCGGTGCACGTAGAACAGACGGTAGTCGGCGTCGACGATCGTCTCGCCCTCGACGAACAGGCGGAAGTGGCCGGGCTCGTCGGAGGTAATGTGCAGCGGGCCCATGGGGACAAGCGTGGTCTCCTTGCCCTTGGTATCGGCCAAGAACTCGTAGTTTTCCATGTCGCTCGCGGGAGCGGGACGGAAGCGGTAGTCCATGGAGTCCTTGCGCAGCGGGTACAGGCCGCTGGGCCAGTCATCGGGCAGCACCAGGCGGCGACGATCGGGAAGGCCCTCGGGAATCAGGCCGAACATATCGCGCAGCTCGCGCTCGCCCCACACGCAGGCGGGGACGAACGGCGTCACGGACGGGAACGTCATCTTGGCGGGATCGACCTCGGTGCGCACGGTCACCCAGCCGGGGTCCTCCCCCTCCATGGAGATGACGTAGTACACGGCGTAACGGCCGCACAGACTGCGCTCGTCGTTGCCGATGATCACGGGAATCCAGCCGTAGCGCTCGTAATACAGGTAGTGGACGGCCTCGGGCAGCTTGTCCTGCTTGACGGTAATCGTCAGCTGGTCCTCACACTGCCACTCGACCTTCTCGATGCAGCCCGGAACGGCGCGGCGCAGGGCCTCGACATGGCTCTCGCAGCGACGGGCATACACCTTGTTCTCAGTTTCAATCATTCGTTACTCCACCTCGCTCTGAGCGGTCTCGGTACCGAACACAGCGCGGTACATCGGCGTCGCGTGAAGTTCCTCGGTGCTCTGCTCGAGCACGATGCCGGTCGCGGTCTCCACACCGTGCACGAGGGGCAGCGGGGTGGCGATGCCAAACCACAAGATCATGACAGCCAGGATGATTTCGGGGATAAGCATGAGCGCCGGGGCCTCATGCTTGCCCATGCCCTGGGGCGCATGGCCGAACACCGACTTGAGTGCGATGCGGGTGAGCGCGGAGATGGCCACGGTAAGACCGAGGGCGACCACGACGACCAGCCACATGGGACCGGCGGTAACACCGGCGACAAAAGTCAGGAACTCGGAGATAAACATGCCAAAGGGCGGGAAGGCACCAAGACCGAGCAGCGCCAGGATGGCGAGCGCGGCGGTTGCGGGGGCAACCTCGACGACGCCCTGGATCTTGGCCAGGCTACGCGTGCCAAAGGCGTGCTGGATGTTGCCGGACACGCAGAAGGCAAGCGTCTTGGTAAAGCCGTGGAACACGCAGTGCAGCAGGGCCGCGGCGATACCCAGCGGGCCACCGATACCCAGGCACAGGGCGATAACGCCCACGTTCTCCACAGAGGAGTACGCAAAGCGGCGCTTGAGGTCGTCCTGGCGAAACATCGAAAGCGCCGCCACCAAAATGGACAGCGTGCCGACGATCAGCAGCAAAAGTTGCGGATACTCGGCGCCCACGGCCTGGATAGTAAAGCCGTAGAAGCGCATGATCACAAGCATGGCGCACTTAAGCAACACACCCGAGAGCAGGGCCGAGACAGGGCTCGGGGCCTGAGAGTGGGCATCGGGCAGCCAAGTGTGCATGGGGAACAGGCCGGCCTTGGTGCCAAAGCCGATCACGATAAACGCAAAGGCGAGGCGCATGAGCGTCGGGTCGAACTGGTCGGCATACGGCAGCACGCACGACAGGAATGCGGCCTCGTGGGCGTTGGGAATCACGTCGGCGGCGTTGGCGTAGATCAGCAGCGTACCGAACAGGCCAAAGGCCACGCCGGCGGTGCAGACCATCGCATACTTCCAAGAAGCCTCGAGGGCCGTCTTGTTCTTGTAAATACCCACGAGGAACACGGTGGAAAGCGTGGTTGCCTCCACGGCGGCCCACGTGAGGATCATGTTGTTGGACAGGCACGCGAGCAGCATGGTGAACACGAACAGGCTAAACAGCGCAAAATACTGCTTGGCGCGCTCGGCTGGCATGGAGCCCTCCTCGATATCGGCCTTTACATAGGGCAGCGAGAACAGCCCCGTAAGAAAACCGATAAAGCCGATGAGCAGCACAAAGATGGCGCCCAGTGAATCGAGGTGGAACCACAGGCCAAGAGCGCTTGCGGTTTCGCCGCTCATAAGGGCGTCACCGGCCGTCATAATCGACAGCACCAGGACGGCTGCGACGGAGACCAGGTTGAGACCGGCAAACACGTTATAGGACGTGTTCTTGGGCAAAAACGCCATGACCAGCGAGAACACCAAAGGAGTCGCGAGCAGGGCGAGAATCAACGTTTCCATGGACTACCCCCTCAGCTCGGACAGGTCGCGCGCATCGAGCGAGTGGGAGTCGTCCCAAATGCGACGCACGACGATGGACATGATGATGACGGCAAAGATGGCGTCGGTGGCGATACCGATCTCGATGATCTCGGGAGCGGTGGGGGCCAAAAGCGCGAGCGTCACGTGGCTGCCGTTTTCCATAAGGCAGTAACCAAAGATCTGCTTCATGATGTTGCGCTGCGAGATGATGCAGGTGAGGCCCACAAAGAAGTGAGCGAAGCTAATGGCGAGCGCAGGCGTTGCGACCTCGGCCGTGGGCAGGCTGATCTGCGTCACGACGGCAAAGCAGATCGCGACCTCGACGGCGATGATGCAGATGGCCCACGCGGGCTTAAGGCCGGCCTTGAGCGATGCATCGCTCGGCTCGCCCATCTTCTTGTATGCGCGGTTGAGGATATAAGGAACCAGGACGACCTTGGTGATAAAGGCGGATCCGGCCCACATAAGCAGCTCCTGCGCACCGGTAGTGGCACCGAGCGTAGCGAGCAGTCCCACGAGCACCAGCGACTGCACCGCATACCAGCGGATGGCGTGCTTGATGTTCTTGGAGACGACCACCATGGTGGACGTGACGATCAGAAGGCCGCCAAGGATGTTGACGATCGAATAACCCATGTCGTTCTACCTCCTAACCGATCCAGCTGGCCGAAAGCGGGCCGCTGACGATGACCATGATGATGAGCACGATGAACACGAACGCCATCGCGCGGGGAAGCGGGGCTCCCGCAGCGACCTCTTCGCTCGGCTCGCCGGGCAGGCAATAGCCCATCCACTTGAGGAACCAGGCAAAGGTGGCGACGGTCTCGGCGACCATGATGCACACGAGCACCAGGATCGCGACGTTGCCGGCACCCACAGAGAAGCCACCGGCGATGATCTGGAACTTCGAGAAGAACGTGTTCATGGGCGGCACGCCGGCAATGGCGAGCGCCGCCACACCAAAGCCCACACCCGAGATCGGGTACTTCTTTACGATGCCGCGCAGCTTGGGCAGCATACGCGTGCCGAGCGTAAAGGAGAACGAACCCGCGATCAGGAAGAACAGGGTCTTGGCGAAGGCGTGGTTAAAGATGTGGCACACGGCACCATCGAAGGCGAGCTGGCTGCCAAAGACCGAAAGGCCCAGACCAAAGAACACATAGGAGAGCTGGGCGATCGTGGAAAAGGCCAGCAGGCGCTTCATGTCCTTTTGCGGCAGGTACATCAGGAAGCCAAAGAGCATGGTGACCATGGCGTCGATAATGGCGACCCAGCCCACGATCTCGGGAATCTCGCCGGCAGAGACGAGTGCGCGCGCGAACACGCACACGCCGACCTTAACCATCGAGGCACCATGCAGGTAGGCCGAAACAGGCGTCGGCGCCTCCATGGCCGAAGGCAGCCACATGTACATGGGAACCTGTGCGGACTTGGCCCAGGCCGCAAACAGCACGAGCAAAAGGACGATAGCCTTGATCTTGGCGTCGAGGCCGGCAATCGCGGTAATGGCGAAGGTGCCGGTGTGGGCAAACACGATGGCGGCGCCCAGATACAGGCCGAGCGCACCGATATGCGTAATGATCAGGGCCTTCATGCCGGCCTTCTTGGCCGTAGGCGACATATAGTAGCTGATGAGGCCCCAAGAGCAGGCACCCGTGATCTCAAAGAACACGAGCTGACCCAAAAGGGTCGAGCTGTACACGAGGCCGGCCATGGCACCGATGAAGGTCGCGAGATACGCGTAGAAGCGACGACGCGGTGCGTCGGGATGCTCACGGTTATTCTCGCTCATATAGGGAATCGAATAGATCACGACAAGCAGGCCGATACCCACAAAGGCGGGCGCGAGGAGCGTGCTCATGCGATCGAAGGTGAATCCCATGACGAGGGTCTGCCCAAACGAGATCAGGGGGACCTGCGTGTCGGGCATGCCGGCGCCAGCGAAATTCGCGGCGAGGGCGATGGTGCAGGCCGTCGAGACGGCGGCACCCAAAACGCTGAACCACTTGGCGTACGGACGGGGGAACAGGGCGACGAGCACCGAGGCCACCATCGGGGCCGCGATAGCGACCAAGCCGAGAAGGGACAGACTGACTGCAAATGACATTGTTTCTCCCTTCTCCTACACGCCGACGACCACGAAGACAAACGCCAGAACGGCGATGCCCACGACGGCCCAGGTCTGATTACCGAGTACCTTAAAACGCGAGCGCGAGCAGGAGTTCTCGATCACGCCGCACACGACAAAGTCGATAAGGCACTTCACCAGGAAGATGACGGCGCCCAGAACGGCGGCGGCGCCCACGGTCGCGGGCTCGCCCCAGGGGACGAAGATCGCGCAGAACCAAGCGACGACCAGAACCTGTTTCATAGACATGGCAAGCTTGGCCATGGCGAGCGACGGGCCGGAAAGCTCGGCGAGCGGACCTTCCTGAAGCTCTTGCTCGGCCTCGGCCTGATCAAACGGCAGCTTGCCGAGTTCCATGTAGCAGGCAATCGCAAAGGCGATGCCGGCGAGGATCACGGCGACCGGCGCGTCGATGGCGCCCGTCATGATGTGCTGACCCATGGTGGCGATATCGGTGGAGCCGCACACCAGGGCGGCGGCAAACAACGCCAGCAGCATGGACGGCTCGATGAGCACGCTCATGAGCAGCTCGCGGACGCCGCCGATACCGGCGTAGGCGTTGGACGAATCCACACCGCAGAGGGCGAAGAAGAAGCGGGCGAGCGCCAGGCTGTACATGATGGTGATGGCGTCACCAAAGACCGGGATGGGGCTTTGTGCCGTAAAGAGCGGCAGACCCATCGCGAGCATAAAGGCGACGGCGAAGAACAGCGGCGGCATGATGCGCAGCGCAAAGCTCGCGTCCTCGCTCTGGGACTCGGGGCGCGCAAAGAGCTTGGCCAGGTCGCGGTAGTCCTGCATGATGCTGGGGCCGCGACGGTTGTGCATCTTGGCGCGGATAACGCGACCGAGACCGGAGAAGAACGGCGCGACGGCCATAACGACAACGCCCTGCAGAACGGCAAGTACGATGTTGTTCATGCTCTCCCCTCCTTAACCCATTTGCACGGCGAGCACGAGGAACACCACGAGTGCCGCGACGATGTAGCAGATATAGATGCTGTAGTTGCCGCCCTCGAGCTTAGTCGCGAGGTCGGCGAGCTTCTCGACACCCTTATGCGGGGCATCGACGAGAACCTTGTCGGGTACGGGCTCCACAGCCTCGGCCACACCGGTGAGCTTCTGGAAGAAGTGCGCGATGGACCAGCAGACGGCCGTGCAACGGTCGCGCAGCGTGTAGAGCGGCTGCATAAACCAGGACACCTCGGAGGCAAAGGTCGTGGCCACGACGGGCATATGCTCGTTGGGAGCATAGCCGCATGCCCACGGCTGGGACTTCTGCACCTTGCCGACGGTCTTGAGCTTGCGATAACCGCAGGCAAGGCCGACGAGCACCACGAGAGCAATGGCGATTGCGGGCGTGGAGGTGGCAGCGCCGGAGTACTGGTTCATGAGCTCCATGCCCTCGGTGGCAAACACGCCGCCGTACGGATGCAGCACGGACGCGGCGACATCGACCAGCACGGGCGCGATCACGGGAGCGCCAATGCCCAGCACGACGCAGATGGCCGCGAGCAGGCCCTGCGCAAACACCATGGGGGCGGGAACCTCCTTGGCATTGGCCGCGGCCTCGGAGCGGGGCGCGGAGGCAAAGGAGACGCCATAGGCCTTGACGAAGCACGTGACAGCCAGCGCGCCGGTAATGGCAAGCGCGACGGCAGCGAACACAGCCACGATCATGACGGCCTTGTCGCCCTGCATGGCGGCGTTAAAGAGCGACTGGTAGGTAAACCACTCGGACACAAAGCCGTTGAAGGGC
This sequence comes from uncultured Collinsella sp., assembly GCA_938023085.1. Taxonomy (GTDB): domain Bacteria; phylum Actinomycetota; class Coriobacteriia; order Coriobacteriales; family Coriobacteriaceae; genus Collinsella. The sequence continues at coordinate 29,411 of CALHDP010000164.1, read as the reverse complement.
GGGATGGCCGAGATGGCAAGCGCGCCGACGAGGAAGCAGATGGCCGTTGCCGGCATACGACGGAACAGGCCGCCCATCTTCTCCATATTGCGCGTACCCGTGGAGTACAGCAGCGCACCGGCGCCCAAGAACAGCTCGCCCTTAAACATCGCGTGGTTAAACGTGTGGTAGAGGGCAGCCATCAGAGCCAGGACGGCGATGCCGACAGAGTTGAGCGCCATGGCGGCCATGGAGGCGCCGACGCCGAGCAGAATGATGCCGATGTTCTCGACGGAGTGATAGGCCAGCAGGCGCTTGATGTCATGCTCCTGCAGGGCGAAGGCCACGCCGAGGACCGACGAGATCGCACCGAAGACCATGACCATAAGGCCCCACCAGACCTGAACGCCCGAGGCGGAGAGCAGGTCGAGGCCCACCTTGAGGATGCCGAAGATACCGATCTTGATCATGCCGCCGGACATGAGGGCACTCACGTTGGACGGCGCCTCGGGATGCGCCTTGGGCAGCCAGCCGTGCAACGGGATGATACCGGCCTTGGCGCCAAAGCCAAAGAAGGCGAGCACGAAGCACACGGATGCGACCGCGGGGCTAAACTGCGTGGCGCGGAAATCCGCAAAGGCAAAGGAGCCACCGGCGAAGTTGGTCATGGTGAGGAAGCTCGCCATGATGAGCACAAAGCCCACGTGCGCGATCACAAAGTAGAGCCAACCACCGTGGATGGAGTTCTCGTTCTCCTCGATCACGACCAGGAAGTACGAGGTCAGCGACATGAGCTCAAAGGCGACCAGGAACCAAAACACGTTGTCGGCGGTGATGACGAGCATCATGGACGCCACGAAGGTGTTAAAGAAGAAGCCGGCGCGGCCCTTTTTGCCCGGGTACTCATCAAAGTAGTTGAGACCGTAGATCGAACCGGCAAACGCGAGCACCGAGATGAGCGCCACGAACAGACCGGACAGCTGATTGAGCAGCAGCTGGAAATGGGCAAACGGGAAAAACACGATGGTGTCGACCGACGTGACATCGCCCAGCACGGCCTGGATACCGGCCACAAACGAAAGCACCGCGGCGGCGGCGCCGATAAGGCAGCCGGCGGTTTTGGCAGCGCTATCGGCCTTGATCAGCAGAACCGAGGCGAGCGCACCGATGCACGAGACGGCAAGCGATGCGATAAACAGCGTCATGCTATCCATTGTTTACGCTCCCTTCTGCTTTCTCTGACAGGCCCTGGGCCACAGCGGTAACGTCGACGGCCGGACCGTTTTCGATCGAGCGCAGGCGCTTGGCCTCGTCGAGCTCGCGATCGGCCGCGCCGCCCATGACGGTCAGCGCCTTGGTGGGGCACGCCGCCACACAATGCGGGCCGTCTGGATCGAAGGCGCACAGGTCGCACTTGACAGCGCAGGTGTACTGGCCAGGAGCCCACGTAAGCAGGCTGCTCAGGGACTTAGGATACGAAGGCGTCGGATCGCACATGCCTGCGACACCGGCGATAGACGTGCCATCGGGATGGATGGCTCCGAAGGGGCACGCGATGGCGCACAGCCTGCACCCGATGCACTCCTGCTCCTTGACGTGGATGCGGTCGCCATCGTGCTCGATGGCATTCACCGGGCAAACCTCGGCGCAGGGGGCACCCTCGCAATGGTGGCAGGCAAGGGCGGCCGAAATACCGCCGGTCTTCACGAGCGCCAGGCGCGGCGTATCCTGAAGACCCTGCATCCGGTGGGCGTCGGCACAGGCGGACTGGCATGTTCCGCAGCCGATGCACCTCTCCGGGTTGATGTCGATGAAGCGGTTCATCCCCACTTCCTTTCAAAATAACGGGCCGGGCTCCCGAACGTACGGGACGCCCGGCCCAAAAAGCCAACGAGAACGGGACTACACGATTTGGTTCACGTGCGCCTCGTCGTCGAACTTGGCGGCGCCGGGCTCAACGTCTTGGGGAGCGGCGGCATCCACCAGAGCCTGCTTGAGCTCGGTGTACTGACGCTCGACCTCGCCCTCGGCCCAGACCTGGTCGGCGATAGCGTCGACCTGGCAGGCGGAGAACTTGTCCTCGGGCGTGTGCGAGACCGGGTCGACCTTGTGCATGGTCAGCTCGTTGCACTTGCCAATCCACCACTGGTAGGTCATATAGACCGTGCCCTTGTTGATACGGTCGCTCACGTCGGCGCGGCTGTATACCTGACCGCGGCGGCTGTGAATCGAGACGATGTCGCCGTTCTTGATGCCGCGCGCCTGGGCGTCCGCGGGATTCATGCGGACAAAACCGGGCTCATCGGCAAGCAGCGCCAGCGTCTTGCAGTTGCCGGTCATCGAACGGCAGCTGTAGTGGCCGACCTCGCGGACGGTGCACAGAATGAGCGGGTACTCATCGTCGGGAAGCTCGGAGGGCGCCTCCCAGTCGTGCGCCATCAGGTTGGCGCGGCCGTCCTTGGTGGTGAACTTGCCACCAGCGAACATGTCGGGCGTACCGTGGTCGTTCACATCGGTGCTCTTGACCGGCCACTGGGCGTAACCGCCCTCGGGAGCCATCTTCTCGTAGGTCGCGCCCACAAAGTTGGGGCACAGGCTAATGCACTCGTTCCAGATCTGCTCGGTGTTGTCGTAGTGCATGGGGTAGCCCATGCGCGTGGACAGGTCCGCGAAGATCTCCCAGTCGTGGCGGCACTCGCCCTTGGGCGGAACGGCCGCGTCAAAGTGCTGGAAGCTACGGTCGGATGCGGTAAAGACACCCTCGTGCTCGCCCCAAGAGGTAGCGGGCAGGATGACGTCGGCGAGCATGGTCGTCTGCGTCATAAAGATGTCCTGGCAAATGAACAGATCCAGCTCGGAGAGCGTCTTGCGCATACCGGCCGAATCGGGCTCGGTCTGCACCGGGTCCTCGCCGTAGTTGTAGAAGCAGTGCACCTTGCCCTCGTCGACCAGGTGGCCCAGATCGGTGAGCTTGTAGCCCTCCTCGAGCGGGAGCTTTTCCTCGGGCACGCCCCAAGCTTTGGCAAACTTGGCACGCACTGCGGGGTCGGTGACTTTCTGGTAGCCAGGGTACAGGTTGGGCAGCATGCCCATATCGCAGGAGCCCTGGACGTTATTCTGACCGCGCACGGGCGCGAGGCCGGAGTTGGGTTTGCCGATCTGGCCGGCAACGCAGGCGATGGAGGCGATGGTGTGCACCGTCTTCAGGTTCTGCTTCTGCTGGCATACGCCCATACCCCAGCCAATGATGGCAGAGGGCTTCGCCGTGGCGTACATCTCGGCAGCTTGGTGGATCAACGCGGGCTCGACACCCGTGATGTCCTGTACGGATTCGGGAGTGTAGTTCTTGATGGTCTCCCACCATTCGTCAAAGCCGTTCGTGTGCTCGGCGACGAATTCCTTGTCGTAGAGGCCATCGTTGACCAAGCAGTTGGCAAAGGCGTTGAGGAACGCAACGTTGCAACCGTTCTTGATCGGAAGGTAGATATCGGCGATACGCGCAGTTTCGATATGGCGCGGGTCGGCGACGATGATCTTGCAACCCTTTTCTTTGGCTCGCACGATACGCCTTGCGACGATGGGGTGCGAATCGGCAGGGTTATAGCCGAAGAGGAAAATGCAGCCCGCATCCTCCATACCGGGGATGGAGCATGACATGCAACCTGAACCAACCGTGTCCATCAGACCGAGGACAGTAGGGCCGTGTCAAGTACGGGCGCAGTTGTCCACGCTGTGGGTGCCGATGCACGCACGCGTAAACTTCTGCATGACGTAGTTCGCCTCATTGCCGCCGCCTCGCGAAGAGCCGGTGGTCATGACAGCGTTAGGACCATATTCGTCAATTATGGCCTGCATCTTAGATGCGGTGAAATTCAGTGCCTCGTCCCAGCTTACGCGCTCAAGATCCGCGCCCTTAGTGCGGCGGATCATCGGGTGCAGTACGCGAGGAGTCAAGATCTTGGTGTCGTTGATGAAGTCGTAGCCGCTCATGCCCTTAAGGCACAGCTCGCTCTGGTTGGTGATGCCGTTGAGCGGTTCGGTGCCCACGACCTGGCCGTTTTGGACCAGGAGGTTAAACTGGCAACCGGCGCCGCAGTACGGGCAGATCACTTTATGCTTCTCCATGACACCCTCCTTCCTTTCTCTGCTACCGATTAATCGGTACTTATTTGACAATCATTGGGCCTGTATGGCCGCCCGCTTACGCCTCGTTTTCGATGGTGGCGCGGGCACGCTCGGCAGTCAGTTCTGCCAGGCGCTCCTCGTCAACCAGGATGAGGCCCTTGGTCGGGCACGCCTCGGCACACGCCGGACCGCCGGGACGGTCCACGCACAGGTCGCACTTGAGCACGAAGCTCTTAGTCTGCGAACCCACGCGAACGTCGCCCATCAAGACCGGAACCTGCGTGGTCGCCACGCTAACGGCGCCAAAGGGGCATGCCATGACGCAGCTCTTGCAGCCGATGCAGTTGTCCTCGTTGACGCCGATACGATGGTTCTTTGGATCAAAGAACAAGGCGCCCGTAGGACAGGCCTTCGCGCACGGGGCATCCTCGCAGTGATGGCAAGCCACCGGTGCGGAGATCTCGTACGTACGCGTCACGCGCAGGCGCGGCGCGGCGATGTTGCCGGGGATGTCGTGCGCCTCGATGCACGCCGCCATACAGGTTTGGCACCCAATGCAGCGTGAGGAATCGGCTACGACTCGTTTATTGCCCATGTTGTTCACTCCCTCCTGAATCCCATGCCGGAGAGACCCTGTCGACATTGACCCAAGCCGCCCGTGGCCTGGCATCGACGTATCGAGTACATGCGGCGAAACAGGCACTCGATAGAGTTTCTCCAACGATATACAGGTTAAATATACGCAGTTGCAGGTGGCAAACTTGAGCATAGGCCCTGCAATACGGGTGTATTGCAGGGGTTTTGGCAGGTTGGAATTATTCTCTAGAAGCTATAAAGGTGAGTGTATTACATGCGTACATCCAAGGGAGATTTCACGCTCGTTTATAAAGGATGTAATACGTTTGATATATATTTCGCGCTCATTAACTTGAGTGCAATAAAGTAGTGGTTATAAGATTGGTTATTATCAGCTAATGCTGTATTTGACTATTCATATTGCACGCTCATTAAGGGAGGCCAGTGATGTCATCGACTCAAAAACGAGCCATCCTGCAGGTGCGCATTCGCGAGGAAGACAAGCAGCATGCCGAGCGTCTCTACGACGCTATGGGCACATCGCTCGCCGAGGCTGTCCGTCTATTTGTCGCGCAGAGTATTTTGATGCGCAAGCTCCCCTTTCAACCGGTTGCCGTGCGCTCAAAGGACGGCACCGCCGCCTATGGATTGCTCAAAGCATATGGGGACCCCAATCGCCGCTCCAAGGAGCGCAATGCCTGGATTGAATACCTAGCCACAGAAAGCGACGAGTCGGTTTTGGGTCCCGAGGAAGTAGATATCCATGAGTAGCACCATCATCGACGAGACCGTCATCCTGCGCTACCTGCTTAACGACGACGAGGTCCTGTCGCCGCGCGCTGCCAAGGTCATCGCCACACGCACCGCTCGTGTCTACCCCGAAATCATCACGCGCGTCGTGGTCACGCTGCGCGACGTCTACAAGGTCCCGCGCGTGGAGATTGCGACGGCCATGTCCAAGCTGCTCGATGACGTCATGGTCGACGAGCCCACCGTTATCGCCCTTGCCATCAAACTCTTTGGCAAGACCCATATGGACTTTACCGACTGCCTCCTCGCAGCCCGAACCGCCATCTATAACGACGACGTCGTGAGCTTTGGCAAGCCCATCATCCAAGGCATGATCGACTACCGCCGCCAGCGCCAAACCGCCGCCGACGCCCGCAGCCGAAGCACCGACTCCACTATCGACAAGCTCCGCCACCACGGTCGCCACTAACCCCATCCCTTCTACGTCGTGGCGAAATAGTTCCTTGATTTGGGGTTATTAGGCTTATTCGGGCTTTTCAGAAACTATTTAACCGTACCTTAGCTAGGGCGCGGGGCGGCATCGATTCCCGTCACCCCGTACACTTACGAAAATGGCTCTGGTCCCAAAAGGAACCGGAGCCATTCATCTATCTTATGGAGCGGACGACGGGAAGTCCAAGGGTTTGCTTCGCAAACCCTTGTTTCGCCGCGGGCCATTGGCCCTTGCGTGCTGCGCTGGAAAATGCTCACGCATTTTCTCAGCTTCGCACCCTGCCGGGTTCGATTCCCGTCGCCCGGCACACTTATGAAAACGGCTCTGGCACCAAATGGAGCCAAAGCCGTTAAAACTATCCTATGGAGCGGGCGACGGGAATCGAACCCGCGTCATCAGCTTGGAAGGCTGGGGTTCTACCATTGAACTACGCCCGCAAGATATGGTCGGGACGACAGGATTTGAACCTGCGACATCCTGCTCCCAAAGCAGGCGCGCTACCAAACTGCGCCACGTCCCGAAGGTGTTGAGCAGCTAAGGTCTAAACCTTGCGTGTCCCAAAGCGAAGGAAATTATAGGGTAGACTCCCCGCCTGTGCAAGCATTGATGCCTTAGCTCCTCGAATGTGCGACAAAACGACTATGGAGCAGACCGATCACAAACGCCACCACGGCAACCGGTGCCCACGCGGCACCGATATCCGCCAACGGCAGCGAATCGAACGGTAGCCACGCGCCCGCAAAGAACGCATCTCGGACCGAGGTGATCACACTCTGCACCGCGACAACGCCGCCGACCCAGACCCACACCTGCGGATGAGCGTCGCAAAAGCCGTGCACCAGGCCCATCAGCACCAGCACGATGGCAACGGGATACAAGGCGTTGAGCATAGGCACCGAGAACATAAGAATCACGTCGAGGCCCACGTTGGAGAGCACGCACGAAAACGCCGCGAACACAAAGGCGAGAACCGCAAAGGGGCGGCGCATGGCCTCCTCGGAGGCCTCCGCTCCCCCTTCGACCACATACGTCTCGCAGAAGTAACGCGAGCAGCAGCTGATAAGGCCAATGCACACGTTCATGCAGGCTAGGAAGAAAATCGCAAAGACGACAACCGTGCCAGCAAGACCAAAGTGCATGGAGGCCGAACGCGCAAGGATGGCGGCGCCGTTGGTAGCGTCGGGCATCACGGTGCCGAGCTGCATACCGGCAAGGCCCAAGCCGCAGTAGATGATGGCCATGAGCACGCCGGCGATCACACCGGAACGCGAAATCTCGAAGGCCACGCGCTTGTCATCGGTAACACCCAACTCGTGGATGGTCTCGGCGATGATGATGCCGAAGGCGAGCGACGCGAGCAGGTCCATGGTTTGATAGCCAGTCAGAAAGCCCTGCACGGCGGCGCCCGCATCGTAGGGAGCCTGCGGCGCGGCAGCCGGTCCCAGCGGCGAGATCACGGCAGCACCCACAACCAGCACGATGAGCGCAATGAGCGCGGGACCCGTAATGCGGCCGAGCACGCGTGTGATGACGCCCGGGCGCAGCGTGAGCACAAACGCGACGACGAAGAACCCAATGGCAAACACCAAACGTGCCGTGCCGAGTGAAACACCCTCGGGTAGCAGCGGCACCAGCATTTCGAACGCCGTAGAGCTTGTGCGCGGAATGGCCAGGCACGGGCCGATGGCCAGATACACCGCCGCGACAAAAAATTCACCAAACTTGGGGTGCACGCGGCCGGCAAGCTCGCGCGCCGTTCCGGCGAGCGCGACGGCGATAAAGCCCATGACGGGCAGACCGATAGCGGCAATCAAAAAGCCGATCATGGCAAGCGGCGTGGCCGTGCCGGCCTGAAGTGCCAGCAGCGGCGGAATGATGAGGTTACCGGCGCCAAAGAGCATCGAGAACAGCGCAATGCCGACGGTAACGACATGGTCGGAACGCAGACCGCGCGGGGCGGATGAAGCCATAGGCACACCTTTCGGGTCGAAACAAAAACGGGACGGGCAAAAGACCCGTCCCGCAAGTATATACGCTCTAGCAGGCTAAATCGCGCAAAGCGTCAATCGCGGTATCGACTTCCTCGTCCGTGTTGAAATACCCAAACGAGAAGCGGACGACGCCCTGACGCTCGGTCCCCAGCGCACGGTGCATGAGCGGGGCGCAATGGGCGCCGGGGCGCGTCGCAATCCCCCACCCTTGCATGAGTGCGTCCGAGATCTCGGCAGAGTCGATATCACCCACGTTGAGTGAGACGATCGCCGAGCGCGACGGCTGGTCAAAGGCACCGTAGAGCTTGATCTCCGGGATTTCGCGCACGCCAGCGAGAAAGCGATCCGCCAGTGCTCGCTCATGCGCCGCGATCGCCTCGACCCCGCCTTGCGCCTCGATAAAGTCGAGACCTGCGGAAAGTCCCGCGATGCCGTGACCGTTGAGCGTGCCCGCCTCAAGGCGCGTGGGCCACTCAAGCGGCTGCAGTGCATCGAAGCTGTGCACGCCCGTGCCGCCCATGGCCCACGGCGCCACGTCAATGCCCTCCGCCACGGCCAGCCCGCCGGTGCCCTGCGGACCCATGAACCCCTTGTGGCCAGTAAAGCACACCACGTCGAGCCCCATGGCCTGCATATCGATATGCGCCGTGCCGGCAGACTGAGAGGCGTCAACGATCACAAGCGCGCCGGCAGCATGGGCCATGGCCGCCACACGCGAAACGTCAACCGCGTTGCCGGTCACATTGGAGGCGTGCGTCACCACCACGGCACGAGTACCCGGCGCGACCAACCGCTCGAGCTCGTCGTAGTCGAGCACGCCGTTCGCGTCGCAGCCCGCATGCTCAACGGTCACGCCCTGCTCTGCCGCCAGGCGGTTGAGCGGACGCAGCACGGAGTTGTGCTCGAGCACCGTCGTGACCACGCGGTCGCCGGGGCGCACCACGCCATTGATGACGGTATTGAGCGCCGCGGTGGAGTTGGGCGTAAAACAAACATGATCGGCCCGCGGGCAGCCCAGCAAGCGCGCAAGCTTGGCGCGACAGCCGTGGATGGTACGCGCCGCATCGAGCGCACCCGACGTCGCGCCGCGTCCGGCATTGCCGAGCGAGCACATCGCCTGGGTCACGGCATCGATGACCGTTTGCGGCTTATGCATAGTCGTCGCCGCGTTATCCAGGTAGATCATCGCACGACCTCCCACATGTCGATCACCGTAAAGCCCTCAGTGGGAACGCCCGCCGCGGCAAGCTCGCCGCGCAGCAGGTCCTCATCCGAAGGCTGTGCCTTCCATGCCAAACCGCAGCCGGCAGCGACCTCCCCGGGCACGGGAATCGTTCGCCCGGGAAGGCCGCGCTCGATGCACAGGGACTCGCAGCCCATGGCGGCCGCCGTGGTAGGAAACGTGATGACAAGCGCCGGGCGCTTCTCCCTCATGGCAACTCCAACCAATACGCTACGGGCGCACAACGCGCACGGCCTGCTCCATCTTCTCCACGATCACGTACATGTTGGTGACCTCGCCCACCGCCAGCTGGTCCTTAATGCCATAGTGATCGAGGCAGGTGCCGCAGGTGAGGATCTCGACGCCCTGCTCGGCCAGGCCCTTCAGGTCGTCGAGCACCGGAGAGCCCTCGACGGTGAGCTTGGCGCCGCCGTTGTAGAACAGCATGGTCGCGGGCAGCTCCTCCTGCTGCGTCACGGCAAAGATGAAGGCCTTCATGAGCTTGTGGCCCAGCTCGTCGTCGCCACGGCCCATGCAATCGGTGTAGACGGAAATGACGAGCTTGCCCTTGCCGGCGCTGGCATCACAGAAGGCAGCGCCATCCTGCTCGGGGTCCGCAACGGCAACGGCGCCAGAGGTCGCCAAGGTCACGTGCCACTCGGCGTCAGAAACCTTCTCGACCGAGGCCGTGCAGCCCTTTTCCTGTGCCATCTTGGAGATGTTCTTGACGGCGGTCTCGTTGTCGACCGAGGTCACCACGGCGCCCTCGCCATTAAGCTGTTTGAGTGCCTTAAGCGTCTTGACGACGGGCAGCGGGCAGGCATCGCCCATGGCATTGACTTCAATTTTGGTAGACATAGTTTTTCCTTTCGAATAAATCGGTTTAGAACGGTACAGAGCTCAATAAACGTGTCGTTAACGGACAACGCGAACGGCAGGACCACCTGGCACCGGCACGCACACGCGACCGACGACGGCGGCGATACGTCCTTCAGCATGTAGACGGCACGCAAGCTCATCAACATCGGCAGCAGGTGCCGCGATGAGTAGGCCACCAGACGTCTGCGGATCGTACAGCGCATCCAGCATGCCCGGCTCCAGATCCTCGTCGGCAGCCACGCGCGGGCCAAAGAAGTCCTGGTTGCGGTAGGAGCCCGCGGGGATAATGCCCAGACGCGCCATGTCGAGCACTTGATCAAAGAGCGGCACCGCCCCCGACGCAAGCTCAACCTGCACGCCCGAGCCCTCGGCCATCTCGCACGCGTGCCCGATCAGACCAAAGCCCGTGACATCGGTGCAGCCGTGAAGCTCAAGTCCCTCGGCCAGACGAATCGGCGCTTCGTTGAGGGAGCGCATCGAGTCAAACATCGGACCAGCCTCGCCCTGCTCGATGAGATCGCCCTTAATGGCCGTGGTGATGATGCCCGAGCCGATCGCCTTGGTCAGCAGCAACGCATCGCCCACGCGAGCGCCGCTGTTGGCGAGCATACGGTCTAGTGGCACAAAACCGCTCACAGACAGACCGTACTTGGGCTCGTCGTCGTTGATGGTGTGGCCGCCCGCGATGGAGCAACCCGCCTCGACGCACTTGTCGGCGCCGCCCGCCAGAATTTCGCCGGCAACCTCAACTCCCAGGCAACTGGGAATGCACAGCAGGTTCATGGCATGGCTCGGCCGCCCGCCCATGGCGTAGATGTCCGACAGCGAGTTGGCCGCGGCAATCTGGCCAAATAGAAACGGGTCGTCGACCATCGGCGGGAAGAAGACGATGGACTGCACGAGACCCAAGTTATCGCCAACGCGAAAGACGCTCGCATCGTCGGAGGTATCGAACCCCACGAGCAAGTTGTCGTTATGCACATTGGGTAAATCGCCCAGGACCTGGGCGAGGGCTCCGGGAGCCAACTTAGCGGCTCAACCGCTCGCGGCCGTCATAGACGTGAGCCTCATGGTGTCCTTAGCCATACGAACCTCCCTTCCAACAAATCAACGACTTTAAGTATACGCGCCAGGCACGCTTCCCAAGAGACCGCCGACGGCTCGAACGTCGAAGGCGGAGCCGCAAGCGCCTGCGCGATAGCATCTGCCAGTGCGCGCTCAAACAACGGAAGGTCGGCCGCCACGGGCGTGTCGACATCCGTCATACGCGGCGACGCCACCCACGTCACGGGAGCACCGGGAAGCATCGCCTCCATCCAGGGACGAACGCCGGGCAAATCGGTCGCCACAACTTTGCAGCCGCACGCGAGGGCCTCAATCGTCACGAGCGGCAGACCCTCGTAAAACGAAGGCAGCACAAAAACGTCGGAACTGCGGTAGGCACGCACGAGCTCATCGCTATCCAGGCGCCCCGCCAGCGTCACCGGCACATCCGAGGCCGCGGTCAAGCGCTCGATACGCGCGTACTCGGCATCGTCCCCGCGGCCGCCCACAAGTACCAAGCCAGATGGGCGGACGCCATCGTCAATCGGCAATGACACGGCTCGAACCAGCGACTCGACGCCCTTTTTAAAGCAAATCTTGCCCACGTACACAAGCGATCCCGGCTGCCTCGCCACGCTTGCGTCGCGACAGAAGACGCGATGGTCGTAGCCCGTCCCAATCACGTGGATGCGATCGGTATCGACGCCGCACACCAGGCTAATCTGCTCAGCCTGCTCAGCATGGAGCGCAAAGACGGCATCGAGCCGACGAACCGCACTTACGATGCGATCGCGCTCGAGCGCATGCGAACGCAGCTGGCGCAGGTCGGTCGAATGGCACACGGCAACAACCGGCACGCCCCGGACACACTCGCGCGCCAATGCGGTCACCAGATACAGGTGATGGCAGAGCACCAGATCGGGCCGAAACTCAGCCACCGCCCGATCGATTGCAGCAGCAAATGCCCGCTCAAATGCCTTGAGCATCGAAGGCGTCAGATCACGATAGCGTGTAGAGGGATAGGGCATGACATCGGACATACCGCAGATGGGAAACGGCAGCTCGGGCGACTCGAACGGTACGGCAAACACGGCAGCACGTCGGTCCAGCTCGCCTTGGGTATCACCCGGAGCCGCGCCGCAAAGCACGGCGGCGCGATGCCCCGTCTCGATCTGTTCGCGCACGAGCGCGGCAAGGTAGGTGCCGCTGCCGGTGCTATCTGGTTTTTGTGCCGAGATATTGAGGATGCGCATGTCGCGGTACACCCCTAGGCCAAGGCGGCGGCGCGAATCGCCGCGCCGATGGCACCGGCAAAGCGAGCCTGGGGCGAGGTGGTCACCGGCGACCCCAGTAGCTCGCCCAACCGCTCCACCACGAAGGCATTCTCGCACAGGCCACCGGTCAGGTAGTATGGAGCGCCCGCGGCCTGCCCGGCCATGGTCGCCACGCGCGAGACCACGCTGTCGATCACGCCACGCGCAATGTTCTCGCGCGGCTCGCCGCGACCGATCAGGCTGATGACCTCGCTTTCGGCAAACACCGTGCACATGCTGGAAATCTTGGTAGGCTCGCCGGTGCGGGCGAGGTCTGCCATCTGCTGCTGGGTAATGCCCAGGCGGTCGGCCATGATCTCCAAAAAGCGCCCCGTGCCGGCGGCGCACTTGTCGTTCATGGCAAATTTGGCCACGCGGCCGCCTTTAAGCTGGATGACCTTGGTGTCCTGACCACCCACATCGATCACGGTGCCATGGTCACCAAACAGACGCACGGCACCGGTGCCGTGGCAGGTGATCTCGGTCACGACCTTGTGCGCATAGGGCACGGCAACACGGCCGTAGCCAGTCGCGACCACGCGAGCATCTTCGGCCGTCACGTCATAGCCGGCCGCTACCAGTGCCTCGCGCAGCCGCTCGGAAGCATCGACCGAGGAGAACCCGGTTGGCTGCACGCACGTCCACGCCACCGAACCCTCCCCGTCGACCACAGCAGCCTTAGCCGCCGTAGACCCGATATCGATCCCGATCCCTATCATGGCTCTCTTCCAATCTAAACATCAAAGGTAGCGGCGCGTTCAGGCGCCTTAGCTCTAGGTTTCTCAGGTGCCGGAGATTGCCCCGAAAGAGGAGCGCAGCGTACTTTGGGTACGCAAGCGACGGTTTGAGGAGCAAGATCCGGCGCCTGAGGAAGCTAGAGGGTTTCGATGAAGGCGGCGATGCTGGTCTCGATCTGGCCCATGTCGCCGTTGCTGTAATCGGTCTCGATCTTCATGCACGGAATACCCGCACCCTCGACAGCCTCCTGCATGCGCGCACTCTCCACGTTAAAGGTGTGGCACGCCTGGAGCACATTCTCCACCACACCGTCGACGTGGTATTTCTCGCACATGGCCAGGGTGTTGTCCATACGACCGTCGTTGGGCGTCATGACCGAGCAGTTGATATCCAGGTAGCGGTCGGCGATGGCGCGCAGGATGTCGGGAGCCTCCGGGTCGATCATCATGGCCGCCGTACGCTCGCCCGAGCAGTCGTCCATGCAAACGACCACGCCGCCGTTGGACTCGATGGTGCGACCGATCTTGTTGATCACACCGCCCACCGGGCAGCCGGTGATCAGAATGCGCTTGGCATCCGCCGCAACCGGGCGCTCGCCCGCGTCGTAGGCCTCGCGCAGCTTGGCAACCTTTTGCTCCAGCTGCTGCGTATAGGCCTCGATATCAAAACTAAACGTACCGGCAAACATGGTGCTCATCAGGTCGACGCCGCTCATGGCCGCCGGCTGGTTGGCCTGCAGCGCAAACATCTCGAGCTGGGCCGCACGCAAGCGGTTGCGACGACGGACGGCAGCGCGCAGGTCATCGTCGGTAATCGTGATGCCGTAGAAGCCCTCGAGCTCCTCCTTGAGCAGGCGGCACTCCTCGTACCAGCCCTCGCGCTCGTAGGCGCGGTCGCGGCCCTGCGGAAGATGCAGAATGTGCGTACGCTTGAGCTCGTTGAGTAGCTCGTACATCTTCTTCTTGCCGTCACAGGTGGTCTCGCCGATGATCATGTCGCTAAAGTACGTAAACGGGCACTTTTGCGAATAGGCAAAACCGTACGTCGACTTGATGAGCGGACAAAGATTTGCCGGCAGCACCTTCTCGGCCTCGGGAATCACCTCATCGGACGTACCGCACAGCGCCACGCTCGCAGCCCCCGCGGCATCGATAATCTCGAGCGGCGTATAGCTGCACAAAAAGCCGACCAGGCGATTGCCGGCCTGTTTGTAATCCTTGACGCGAATAAACGCCGCCTTGCGTTGCTCGTTGAACTCCTCAAACGTGGACGGCAACGGCTGCTCAATATTTTCCGACATATAACTCCTTAACAAACCTTTTAATCAACCAAGGAAACGGCTTTCCCAGGTGCCCGAGGTTGCCGTGAAAGAGGAGCGCCGCGTACTTTGATTCGCAGGCGACGGTTTGAACGGCAAGATCGGGTGCCTGGGGAGCCGCCGGGACGAATAGTCCTAAATGGTTTCCAAGAAAGCCTCAATCCTGGTTTGCAGTTGGCCTGCATCCTCGCCGGCGTAGTCGGTCGTGATGTGCATAAACGGAATGCCGGCCTCTTCGGCGGCCTTCTCCACGGCAAACGACTCCATCTCGTAGAGCGTGCAGAACTGCAGGGCCACGTCGACGATACCGTCGGCATGCAGGTCCTTGGCCATCTGGACAATGTCCTTCATACGCTGGTCGTTGGGCGTAAAGACGGCGCAGTTGATCTTAAAGTAGCGCTCGGCGATGGCGTCGAGCATCTCGGCAACCGTCTCACCGGACTCATCGACCAAGTCCTTGTAATAGCGCGAACCCGTGCAGGACTCCTCGCCCACCACAACGCCGCCGGCCTTCTCGATGAGGTTGAACAGCTTCCAGTTGGGCACGGCCATGGGCGTACCGGTGTACAGGATGCGCTTGGTCCCCTTGGGCGCCACGCCCTCGCCGGCCTCGACACGCTGCTCGCACTCAGCCGCCATATCGTTAATGGCTCCGGTCAGACGCAGCGTGTCGTCCATAAAGGCGGCCTGAACGGTCAGCAGGCTGTCGAGACCGCTGATGGGCGCCGGGTCGGCAGCGCGCGTGGCAGCGAGGCGCTGCAGGGCGCGACGCTTCTCATTGACGGCGTGGATGGCGGCCTTCAGACGCTCAGGCGTAATCTTGACGTCGCACTCGTCCTCGATCTTGGCGGCGAGCTTCTTGACCTCGGCCTTCCAGGTCACGAGCGTCGACTCGTCGTGTACGTTGGGAATATCCATGACGTACATGTTCTTTTGCGTTGCAAAGAACTCGTAGGCTTTCTTCTTGCCATCGCAGGTGTTCTCGCCTACCACCAGGTCGCTCGACTCGATGTAGGGGCAGACCTCGCCCAGCTTAAAGCCGGCAAAGCTCTTAATAAGCGGACAGGTGTTGCGCGGCAGGTGCTCCTCGACCTTATCGGTTGCCCAATCGGCACCAGAGCACAGACCAACGGGGATACCGTCGCAGGCGAGCACAATCTCCTCGGGCACATAGACGCAGAACGAACCGACGATCTTGGTGGCCTCGCCGGCTTCCTTCTTGTCGAGCATCTCCTTTATACGGCCGCTGTGGATGTTGGTGGCCACAAAGTCCAGGTAGGACGTGGACTTGGGGCGATTGTTCTGCGTCAGGAACATATCGCCGTACATCTGGCCCACGGCGCCCAGCAGCATATCGTGGTCGGCAAGATTCATGCCGAGGCTCTCCCACATCGGATGGAAATCAAATTCTTCAGCCATGACGGTTCCCCTCTCGAACCAAAATTGAATAGCTACGGTATTGCTGCACGGTGGGTGGCGAAAACCCAGCCGCGCCTAAACCCGGAATTTTGGGGAACCTGCTTTGCGGTCGATTATTTAGTTGTGCGTCGTCTCTCCCGGAGCCGTGAACATACCCGCTCATATGCGACTCCGAGCCATATACAGGGCGCGCGCGGCAACGCGGCGAATGTATGTCGTCTGCGGCATGTGCGCACCCTCCTTTACAAGTTGAGGTTAACTATATCAACGGTCATCGACCATGCGAACACCGTTGACATTCGTACGACAGCGTCGTGTGCCGTCGTTTAATAAATTATTATCTTGATTGATAAGAGTTTGTCATCCCTCATTTGGCGAACGGCAAAAACAAAGCCACCGAGGCTTATATCCCCGACAGCATTACCCGACGCTATCGACAAACCAAATGGATCCTGCTGGCATCAAAATGCATGCGCAGCGTCTCGCCTGCTTGCGGCAGCTCGTCGACAGGCATGCCCACCTTGTTGACCTTCCACTGCAGACGCGTGGGCGCATCAGCACGCGGCACGTCCAGCAGCACCAGGCGCTCAAAGCGCGAATCGCTCACTCGGGCCACGTGCAAGTCATAGCTGTTGCGGCCCCGCTCAGCGCGATTGTCAACATGGAAGTAGCTTGCGCGAATGCCCAGGTACGCCACATTATCGGGAACCTCGCGACCCACGTTAAAGGTCATACCCCAGTCGAGGGCCTCAACTTCTTCGTCGCCGATCTTACGCGCCCGGCTTGTGTTCTTGCAGCCCGTCAGGCGCAGTGCCGCCAGCGTCTGCGGACGGCGGACCACGTCCTCGACGGAGCCGATCTCCTCAACATGCCCGTCGTGCATCACGCAGATGCGCTGGCACAGGCGGCACGCTTCGTCAATGTCGTGGCTCACGTAAAGCACGGTGCGGTTGCATACATCGAACAGGTCGAGCATGTTCTGTTCGAGGGCGCTCTTAAGATAGGAATCGAGCGCGCTCATGGGCTCATCGAGCATAAAAATGCCCGGATGCGCCGCCACCATACGGGCAAGCGCCACGCGTTGCTGCTGCCCGCCCGAGAGTCGCGCGGGGTAGCGGTCGGCAAAATCGGCTAGACCGAAAATGCCCAGATAGCGCTCGGCCAGCCTTTTGCGCGCCACGGCGTCGCCCGCATCCTTTACACCGGCGCATACGTTATCGGCCACCGTCATGTTGGGAAAGAGCTGATAGTTTTGGAACAGCAGGGCGCATTTGCGCTCCTGGGGCGACAGGTTGATGCCCGCCGACGAGTCAAAAAAGGTCACACCGTTGACGACGATCTTGCCCTCGTCGGGCGTCTCCACGCCGGCAATGCAGCGCAGCGTACAGCTCTTGCCACAACCCGAGGCACCCAGCAGCGCCACGCGCTCCTCGCCAGCCTCGAGCTGAATATCGAGAGTAAAGCCGGGATAGCGCTTTTTGATATCCAGAACGAGCGACATGGCTTATCGACCTCCCTTTGCGACCGTGTCATCGCGCATAAGCTCGGCCAACGCCTCGCGATCGATACGCAGCGCATCTCCGCCGACTGGGTCGAGCGAATCGGTCTGGCCGCCCAGCTGCTTGGCCTGCTTGCGCTCCGCGCGGGACAGGCCGCGCTCGCGATACTTTTGCGAATGCGCCGTGTACATGTTGATGAATAGGATGACCAGGAAACTGAACGCAATTACGACCACGACCCAAAAGAGGGCCACCGACGTGTTGCCGCCCATCCACTCAAAGTAGATGGCGATGGGGATGGTCTGGGTAATGCCGGCGTAGTTGCCCGCAAAGAACAGGGTGCAGCCAAACTCGCCCATGGCACGCGCGAAGGCGAGCACCGTGCCGGCGGCAATCGAGGGCCAGCCAAGCGACATCATAAGCTTGGTAAAGATGCGACGCTCGGACCAGCCAAGCGTGCGCGCCGCATCGAGCATCTGCGTGTCGAGGCTCTCGAAGGCTCCGAGCGCCGTGCGGTAGACCAGCGGAAACGACACAACGACGGCCGAAATGACCGCCGCGGGCCAGGTAAAGACGATCGAGATGCCGTGCGCGATGAGCCACCGGCCCACCCCGGTCGAGCGGCCAAACAGCATGAGGAGCAAAAAGCCGCAGACCGTGGGCGGCAGCACCATAGGAATCGTAAAGACCGAATCGAGCAGGCCCTTGATGCGACTCGAGGTACCCATAGTCTTCCACGAGGCAAACAGGCCCAGTGCAAAGGCAATCACTAGGGCGAGGCCGCTCGTTTTGATAGACACCCAAAACGGGCGATAGTCGATGTCGCCCAAAAAGGAAGTCAGAGAGGTCAAGGGCCCCTGCTCATCCCGCAACACGACAGACGATGCCTCTACCATTTGAGCGCTATCAAGCCAACGCGCGCCGCCCTTGGCATCACCCGAGGCCGATGCAATCACCACATAGCGGTCCCCATCCGCACCGCGCTCGTCAAAGCCATAGGTATACCCGCCGGCGTCAAACGTTGTTTCCGCCGTGACATACCAAGGAAGATCCACGTCCCCTAGCTGCGCACCTCCCATGCAGTTTACGCTGTCGAGCTCACAGACGAGGGCCTTGAGACCCGATACGCACTCGTTGTCCTGCGGATCCAATCCATACTTCTCGACCGCCTTGGGCGATATCCACACCACAACGCGATCGGCAGCAGGCGCCACTACAAGGTCCACGTCCTCGTCAACGGGAAACCGGTAGCCCTCAGGCTGGCCCTCCATGGCACGAGCGGTCCCCTTGGCCAACCGCTCAAAACCCTCGATCCCATAGGAAAGCCCATGGGCGGTCGCAGCAACCTGAGCTCCATCCTCAGCGTCTCCAGCAAACGCAAATCCCGGCACCCAGCAAAGCGTGAAGGTTAAAGCACAGGCGACAAGGATACGGAATCTATTAAGCACGAAAAGCTCCAAGCGAATACAAGGACGGAGTGAAACACAAAACGATGGAATTATCGCGCCAAGCCGCACTACGCGGAAAGCTCAAAGCCGTACTTAGCCCAAATCTTCTGAGCCTTCTTGTTGGTCAGGCAAAAGTCGATAAACGCCTTGGCCTCGTCGGCGTGCTCGGAGCTCTCGGCAACGGCACCCGGGTACACGATGGGCTTGTGCGAATCCTCGGGGCACACGAAGGCCTCCTCGATGCCGTCGTAGCGGAAGATATCGGAGCTGTAGACAAAACCGACCACGCAGTCGCCTGTGGACACATAGGCGGCGGCGGTACCAACTTTGTCGGCCAGGGCGGCCTTGTCGGCGATCTCGGGAGCATACTCGCCATCGTCGCCCTCGGTGCCGGTGTAGAGGCCCACGGAGGCCAGGGCCTGGTTGGCGTACTTGCCGGCGGGAACGGTCTTGGCGTCGCCGATGGCGATCTTGCCGTCCAGATTCGCGACGTCGGCGATGACCTCGACCTTGGTGTCGGAGCCCTCGGCGCGAATGATCACGAGATCGTTGACGAACATATCCTCACGGGTGTCGGCGTCGACGAGCTCGGCGGCCTCGGCGTCGTCCATGGTGCCCTTGGAAGCGGTGATGAGCACGTCGACCGCAGCACCGGCGCGCATCTGCTCGACAAGGTCGCCGGACGCTTTGAACTGCGTGTCGGCAAACGTGGTACCGGTCTGCTCGGTGTAGAGCTCCTGAACCTCGGGCAGAGCCTTCTCGAGCGAGTTGGCGGCAAAGACCTGCAGCTCGACAGCCTTCTTCTTAGAGGAAGACTTGGCGGAGCCGGCATCGGAACCAGCGGGCTCGGACGTCTTGTTGCCCGAGCAGCCAGCAAGGCCAAAGCCGGCGGCAGCGACAGCAGAAAGCGAGACAAAACCGCGGCGTGAAACCATATCGAACATATTCAACCCTTTCGGACCTTGTGCCCGGGTACCCCACCGCGGGCTTTAATCTGCAATCAGATTATACTTCTACGAGAATAATGATAGTGAGAAATTATTCTCGCCAGAGAATATAGTTTCGAGTTGCCGTGCACCTTGGCGTCGCTTCGGCGGAAAACAAAAGCGGAGCAGCCGTTCTGGTCGCCCCGCCGCAGGTAAACCGCTTAGTTGGTATGTCCGCCGCCCGCCGTCATTTGGGCCGCATGCTCCAGCTGATCGCTCACGGCCTCCCAGCTTTCGCGGGCCGCTTTCGTGGATCCCGGAAAGTTGATGACAAGCGTATGCCCACGCTGCATGCACACGGCGCGCGAGAGCATGGCGCGGCGCGTCTTGGTCATCGAGTAGGCACGGATTGCCTCGGCGACACCCGGCACATCACGGTCACAGACGGCACGCGTCGCCTCGGGTGTCACGTCGCGCATCGAAAGACCCGTGCCGCCGCAGGTGAGCACGACATTGGCGTGGCGCGCATCGGCAGCTTCCACAATGGCATCACCAATCTCGCTAACGTCGTCGCGCACGACCACATGTGAGGCAACCGTCCATCCCTGCGCCTCGATGAGCTCCTCGAGCGCGGCTCCAGCCTCGTCCTGCGCAAGATCGCGCGTATCCGAGCACGTCACGATCGAAATTTTCAACTCCATAGCGTTCCTCCTATAGCACCGTTCCCTCAGGCAGGTCGACGCGCACGACGTCCACGACGTCGCCCGGCTTGAGCTCACACGGCCCTTCGTCAATACGCAGCAGGCAGTTGGCCCGCTGCATCGTGCCGAGCAGCGCCGAATTCTGCGTCTTGGCCTCGGTCACCAACAGCTCACCGGTCTCGGGGTCGCGCAAAACCGTGGCGCGATCGAAGAAGCGTCGGTCCTGGCGCTTCTTCACGCAGTGCGTCAATATCGCCTGCTGCACGGGACGCGCACCCTCGGCAAAGCCGCGCATCTTGCGGATCGCCGGACGAGCGAGCATCTCAAAGCCCACATACGCCGCGGCCGGATTGCCTGAAAGCCCCAGGTAGGGCTTACCTCCGAGCAAGCCAAACGTGATGGCCTTGCCGGGACGCATCGAGATGCGGTCAAACAGCACCTCGCCCTCGCGCCGGACGAGCGCCGTCACGAAATCGTAGTCGCCCGCCGAGGCGCCACCGCTCGTAATGACAAAATCGCACTCCTGCACGGCGCGATGCACCAGATCGGCAATCGCCTGCTCATCATCGGGCGCAATGCCGTAGAACACGGGCTCGGCGCCGGCATCGAGCGCCTCGGCCATCAGCGCCGAGGAGTTGGAATCGCGAATCTGACCGCGCGCCGGCACCTTACTCGGTGCGACCAGTTCCGTGCCCAGCGAGATGATGCCCACACGTGGGGCAGCGTGCACCTTCACGCTCGCGTATCCGGCACTTGCCAGCAGACCCGCGCCCGCCGGAGCCACGACCTCGCCGGCGTGCATCACAACATCGCCGGCATGGGCCTCCTCGGCAGCAGAGCGAACGTTCTCCCCCACTTTAGCAGGCGCCGAGAAGCGAACGTGCGAGCCCTCGTTGCCGTCGCCATCGAGTACGTCGACGATCTCGTACTTCACCACGGCATCGGCACCTTCGGGTACCGGCGCGCCCGTCATGATGCGGACTGTCTCGCCCGCGCCGATTGTGCCCTCAAAGACATGGCCCGCGGCCTCATGTCCGATAACGTCGAGCGTCACCGGCGCCTCGCCAGACGTCTGCGCCAAGTCCGCCGAGCGCACGGCATATCCGTCCATAGCGCTGTTGGCAAACGGCGAGATGTCGATATCGGCCACCGCGTCCTCGGCCAAGGGAAGACCGGTGGCCTGCCACACGGGACTCTCGACGAGATCGGTCGGAGCAACGTGCGACAGAACAATCGACTGCGCGTCCTCCAGCGGAATGAGCTTCTCTGTCATATGCACCTCTTAATGCCACGGCGCACAACGGGGGCGCCGATTCTTTATGCTTGTCTAAGTATAATCCCCGACGCGCGACCGCGACTTGGCCTGTACCCGCAAATACACCTGTCGGCCGCAAGCCGCGAAACAGAATGGAAACCAACCCATCGGCTCGTCGCGTTTACCGCGTTTTATAATGCTCGTGATGCAACCTAAAAGAGGAACGTATGACTCATAACGACAAACCCGAAAGCGCAAACGAGGCGCAAGACCATCCCCAGCCGCTCGACGACGGCGGCTTTTTCTCCCTGAACGACGTCATCACGGCAGGCAGGCATCAACTTACCCGCTCCGAGCATCTCTTGGCTGCCGACACGCGCCGCAACGCCCGCAACCTACTCGCGAGCGCCAAGTTGCTCGTACTCGTCGTCATCGTCTCGCTTGCCATGGGCGTTGCCGCTTGGGCGTTTTTGGCCTCGTTGAATATCGCGACCGACTATCGCGAGCACCATGCGTGGATTTACGCGCTTCTTCCCGTTGTGGGCGTTGCCACCGCATGGGTGTACAAAAACCACGGTCTTGCCGCCAAGCGTGGCAACAACCTGGTCATCGACTCCGCTCTGGGCACCCGCCTCATCCATATGCGCATGGCCGTCCTCACCTTCGTCTGCTCCACGCTCACGCACCTAACGGGCGGATCGGCCGGTCGCGAGGGAGCCGCGGTGCAGATTGGCGGCACCATCGCCAGCAACATCTCGAGCCTCGCCCACCTCAAAAAGCATGACCACCACGACCTCATGCTCGCCGGCATCTCGTCGGCCTTTGGCGCCGTATTCGGCTCGCCCCTTGCCGGAGCTTTCTTTGGCATGGAGATGTGCTTTATCGGCAAGATCGACTACACGGCGGGCATCTACTGCCTGGTCGCCTCATTTACCGGCTACTTTACATCACTCGCCCTGGGTACCGAGTACGAAGCGAATGTCATCGCCAGCGTTCCCGGCATGACGCCGCGGACGGTTGCCATCGTTGTTATCAGCGCCATTATCTTCGGTCTGACGGCACGCCTCTTTGCCTGGTCGGTTCGAACCGTCAAGAGCCTGTACGGTCGCATTATCACCAATTACCTCGTTCGCGCGCTCGTGGGTGCGCTCGTGGTGCTCGCGGCCTACGCGATGCTCGACGCCTGGAAGTATGCCGGCCTTGCCACCTGGCTCTCAGGCGCCGGGTTCGCCGGCAACACCATCCTGGCGGACGCAGCCATCAAGCTCGTGGTTACGGCCCTCACCCTGGGCGCCGGCTTCCAAGGCGGCGAGGTCACGCCCCTGTTTGGCATCGGTGCGGCACTCGGCGGCTGGATCGGTTGCCTCGTCGGAATCGACCCCAGCTTTCTGGCGGCGCTAGGCATGCTCGGCGTGTTCTGCGCCGGCCTCAACGTGCCCATCACCACCTGCATGATGGCCATCGACCTGTTCCACGGCACGGCCGCCGGGTTCTTTGTCATCGTGGCCTTTATCAGCTACCTAACCGGCGGACACCGTGGCGTGTACCCCGCCCAGCGCATCATCTCACCCAAGCGCCGTTCGCTTATTGTGGATGAGGGCGGTACGGTAGCGGATGCTATCGAGCGCCACAACGACCTGATAGAGTAGACGTAAATATTCGCCGTGCAGCCACAATCGGGGGCAATTCGACCTGAGCGCGACCGCACCGTCACGTCATACGCCGGGAGTCACCCCATGCACGCAACTGATTTTGGTCGCACGCTCATCATCGCCAACCCAGCCGCCCAGTCGGGTGCGGCGCATGAAGTTGCCGAGCGCCTGCAGCGCTTTTTGGACATGACTGCACGCGCATCCCAGTTTGACCTGATGCTAACCGAGCGCATGGGACATGCCAAGGGACTTGCCGCACAGGCTCAGGGCTATCGCACCGTTATCGCCCTTGGCGGCGATGGCGTGATCCACGAGGTCGTCAACGGGCTTATGACGCAAGAGGAGGACGCCCGCCCCGCTCTTGCCGTCCTGCCCGTGGGCTCCGGCAACGATTTTGCCCAGACGCTCGACATCGACGATTTCTCCGGCAAGGATTTTGGCGCGCTGCTCACCTGCGAGCTGCAGCGTCAGGACGTCGGGCGCATTCGCTCGTGGAGCCCTGCAAGCGGCAGCGGCGAGGCTACCGTTGAGTACTACGACCAGACGCTTTCGGTCGGCATCGATGCCGCCATCGGCCTGGGCACCACCGAGCTGCGCAAAAAGACCGGCTTGACAGGCGCGCCGCTCTACACCCTCTCGGGACTTGAGCAGTTTGGCCTACGCTATCGCAACTACCCCATGACAGTCAGCTTTGACGGGACGCCTGCCGAGCGCGTGAGGGCGATCATCATGGCGATTCAGCTGGGCCCTACCTATGGATCGGGATATCGCATCTGTCCCGACGCCGACCCCTGTGACGGTATATTCGACGTCTGCTACGCCTGCGGCCCCGTCCCTCGCGCGGTAGCCCTGCCTATGTTCCTTTCGGCCAAGGACGGCCACCACACCAAGCTGCCACCGGTTCGCATGCGCCGCTGTCGCCATGCTGAGCTTACCTTTGAGGAGCCCAACTACCCCATCCAGGCCGACGGCGAGCCCATTATCGCCTCGCGCATCGAGGTGGACATCCTCGCCGGCGCCCTCCACGTCTGGCGCCCCACCCGCTAACCCCACCTAAGTTGCGGTGAAATAGGGACTGTATATGCAGCTAAAGCCGCAAAACAGTCCCTATTTCACCGCAACTTATTGAGAAGATCATTCCTCCCCACCCGGCTTGCGACGGTTGGCTTTTTTAATGGCGTTGAAGTGCTTGTCATTGAGTCTGCGCTGGCGAGACCGCTGAGGCACCTTGGTCTTGACGCGGCGGCGCGGCGGACGGCCACGACGCTCAAGCTCAGCGCGCAGCTTACGCAGACAGCAGCTACGGTTCTGGAACTGACTGCGGCTCTCGCGCGCCGTCACGACAATCCCCGTGGGCCCATGCTTCATGCGTACCGCCGAATCAGTCGTGTTCACGCCCTGTCCGCCCGGACCCGTCGCGCGAAATACCTGCACCTCGCAATCGCGCGCCAAATCCTCGACCGACATCTCGGCATAGCGCGCATACTCGCGCCATCCCATCTTGTTCTCATCCATATCAACACCTCCCCTCATACAAAAAAATGTGACAAAGGGAAAGCCCCTTTGTCACATCGCATACCAATCGCTTATGTCGCGCGCTTAGGCGAAGGTGATCTCGCCGGTCTCACAGTCCATATCGGCGATACGAGCCAGGCTCTCGACGCGGAAGCCACGCTCGCGGAGCTTATCGCCGCCGCCCTGGAAGCCCTTCTCCACGGCAATGCCGATACCGGCAACCTCGGCGCCCGCAGCCTCGCAAATCTTGATAAGGCCCTCGAGCGCGCAACCGTTGGCCAAAAAGTCGTCGATAATCAGGACCTTGTCGCCCTCGGACAGGAAGCGCTTACCCACGATAACCGGGTACTCCTTCTGCTTGGTAAAGGAGTAAATGGTCGTGGCATACTGCTCGCCGTCGAGGTTGATGGACTGTGCCTTCTTGGCAAAGACCACCGGGACGCCGCCAAAATGCTGGGCCGCAATGCAAGCCATACCAATACCCGAAGCCTCGATGGTCAGGATCTTGTTGATCTCGACACCCTTGAACAGACGGGCCCACTCGGCACCCATGTGGTCGAACAGCTCAACGTCGCACTGGTGGTTGAGGAAGGCATCAACCTTAAGGACGTTACCGGCCTTTACGATGCCGTCATGGCGAATACGATCCTCAAGCTCCTGCATGGCGCAACCCCTTCTCGCGGCAACGATACCGCGCGATTAATAAACGTTGTTCGATAGTCTACCACGGACCGACCCCCGCCCGCCCCACAAGCCGCATCGCACCATAAAGCTGCAAGACCAGTAGATAGGCCCGATTCGTGGCAGACAGCCTCCCAACACGCTAATGCCGGGTGCGCGTCCTCACCAAACGTACCAATGTGAGCGCAAAGCCCACGGTAGCAACGGCCATCAGCACGTAGAATACCAAACGGAAGCCAAAGAGGAACACGTCCGGACGACCCGCCACATAGCTCGTGACCGTCTTGCCCATCGCCGCGCTCGTCTGTCCATACAGGATGCGCGACGCCGCCGTAATACCCAGCGCTATGCCCGCATAGCGCGCCAAGCTGCTCAAGCTGCCCGCAAAGCCAAGCGCCTCACGCGGAGCCGAACCCATATACAGCGAATTATTGGGACTCTGGAAGATCGACGTGCCGCACGACATAAACGCGACGCAGCACACGATCATCAAGATGGAAGAGTGCTCGTCAAGCGTGCTCACCGCAAAGAGACCGCACACGTACACGCCCAGGCCAACGGCCGTGGGCGCTTCACAACCAACACGGTCGGACACCGAGCCCGAAAGCGGGCCCACAAAGGCATTCACGACCGGCATCGCCAAAAACAACAGGCCGGAGATATCGGAGCTAAAGCCGTGAGCATCCTGAAAGTAGAACGGCAGCACAAACTCGGAGGCACCGATACCCACGAACACGATAAGCATGCAAGCCAGGTTAATCGTGAAAGCCGAGCTCGCAAAGCAGCGACGCGCCGCCTCTGTCAACGGCATAGGGCGTTCGCCAGCCTCCGGCTTCACATGCGGCAGCGTATAGAGCCCCACGATAAACGAGATTACGCCAATGGGCAGATTGATAAGGAAGATGCTCTCCCAGGGAAAGCTCGCCACCAGCACGCCGCCGAGCACGGGGCCGCACATCATGCCAAGAGCCACAAAGGTCGCCAGAATGCCCATGGCACGGCCGCGCTCACGCGCCGGAAACGACTCGGTGATGATGCCCATATTGTTGGCCATCGCGGCGGCACAGCCAATGCCCTGCACGAAACGCGCCAAGATAAGCACCTCGAGCGAAGCCGAAAGCCCGCAAAGCAACGAGCCACCCGTAAAGACGATTACACCAAGCTGGAACACATTCACCTTGCCGCGCACATCGCCCAAGCGGCCAAACGGCAGCATGGCGACGCACGTCGCGAGCAGATACACCGAGCTCACGAGCTGAATGCGGTCGAGACCCACCCCCAGCTCCTTTTGCATCACTGGGAGCGCCACCGTCACGATGCTCGCATCCAGACACGCCATAAAGGTCATGACGAGCACGGTGAACAGAATCGCCCATTTATTCTTACCGTGGGTGTCGCCCTCTAGGGCAATGTGTTCGCGGCGCAGCTGCTCGGCAGTTTTCTCCATGTATATCCTTTCTATCGTGCAACGCAAAAACGGGACCCCAATCGCCTACAAACGGACACGATCGGGGTCCCGCCTACGGAATCGGAACTATGAGGACGTCGTCAGCCGAAAAGCCGTCCCACGCCTAGCACGCACGCTAGCCTAGCACTGCTCGAGCGCCTGCTCAAGGTCGGCAATCAGATCGGCCGTGTCCTCGAGGCCGCACGACAGGCGCACCATGTCGGCGGAGATACCGCAGGCGATGAGCTCCTCATCGTTCATCTGGCGATGGGTGGCGTTTGCCGGATGCAAGCAGCAGGTGCGGGCGTCGGCCACGTGCGTAGCGATCTGGGCGAGCTTGAGGCTCTTCATAAAGGTCTCGGCCGCCGCGCGACCACCGATAAAGCCAAAGCTTACGACGCCGCACGTACCGTTGGGCATGTACTTCTGAGCGATGTCATAGTACTTATCGCCCTCCAGGCCCGGATAGCTCACGAAGCGCACCTTGGGATGGCTCTGCAGGAACTTGGCAACGGCCAGGCCGTTCTCGCAATGACGCGGCATGCGCACATGCAGGCTCTCGAGCGAGCTGTTCAAGAAGAAGGCCGCCTGCGGATTCTGCATAGGACCAAGATCGCGCATGAGCTGAGCGGTTGCCTTGGTAATGAAGGCACCCTCGCGACCAAACTTCTCGGCATAGGTCACGCCGTGGTAGCTCTCATCGGGCGTGGTGAGACCCGGGAACTTGTCCGCATGGGCCATCCAGTCAAACTGGCCGTGATCGACAATCACGCCACCCAGGTAGGCAGCATGTCCATCCATGTACTTGGTGGTGGAGTGCGTAACGATGTCGGCGCCCCACTCAAAGGGACGGCACATCACGGGCGTCGGGAAGGTGTTGTCGACCATCAGCGGCACGCCGTGGTCATGTGCGGCCTTGGCAAAGCGCTCAATATCGAGCACAGCAAGGGCGGGGTTGGCGATCGTCTCGCCAAAGACGAGCTTGGTATTGGGCTCAAAGGCTGCCTCGAGCTCCTCATCGGTGCAGTCGGGGGCGACGAACGTGCAGGTAACGCCCATGCGGCCCATGGTGTGGGCGAGCAGGTTATAGGTACCGCCGTAAATGGCAGAGCTAGCGACCACATGATCGCCGGCACCGGCCACGTTAAAGATCGCGAGGAAGTTCGCAGCCATGCCCGAGCTCGTGAGCATCGCGGCGGTGCCTCCCTCCATCTCGCAAATCTTGGCGGCAACCAGATCGCACGTGGGGTTCTGCAGACGGCTGTAGAAGTAGCCCGACTCCTCCAGGTCAAACAGCTTGCCCATGTGCTCCGACGTGTCGTACTTCCATGTGGTGGACTGGTAGATGGGCACCTGGCGCGGCTCGGCATCTCCCGGGTGATAGCCGCCCTGAACACATGTAGTACCGATGGTCTGCTCGCTCATATCTAGCTCCCTTGCCTGGGTTACGTTTTATTCGGTTCACGATACCGCTACCTTGCACCCCTCTCAACCCATCCCCAAGGTAGGTTATGGGACAAATTGATCAGGGGTATTTATCTCAAGCCTTGGGCATTTGCTCGATAGATAAAAACGAGGCATACATGAAGCTCTCGATGATTACATGCCCCGTCACGGGTACCATAGGCGGGTACACCGTGACCAAGGAGACAACGATGAAGCAAATTGATACGGCCCAGCTCGACACCACCGCCTGTCAGGCTCAAGCTGCCGAATACCACGCCCGTGGCTTTAATTGCGCTCAGGCCGTCGCCTGCACGCTCGCGCCCGCCGTCGGGCTCGACCCCCAGGTCGCCTTTACCCTCACCGAGGGCTTTGGCGCCGGCATGGGCGGCATGACCGAAACCTGCGGCGCCATCTCGGGCGCCGTGGCCATCATGGGATTTGTAATGAGCGACGGCATGGAAAACCCCAAGACCAAGGGCCAGACCTACAAACTGTCGCGCGAGATCGCCAAACGTTTTGGCGAGAAGAACACGACAACCGTCTGTGGCACGCTCAAGGGCATCGGATCGGACAAGGGTCCGCTCCGCAGCTGCCCCGGCTGCATCGACGATGCCATCGAGATCGCCTGCGATATGCTAAAGCAGCTCGCCGAGTAAACGGCAGCAACAGCAAAACGACGGCCGGCGCGCTTGGAATCCATCCAAAAGCACGCCGGCCGTCGCCGTTAGAACTCGGCAAATTCGGGAGCGCCGACCTCAATCTCCTCGCGCCCCGCCATAAGCTCGCGCATCTTAGCGCAAAATGGCTCCTGCTCCCCCGCCTTAAACACCAAATGAAGTGTCACGGCATCCGCGTAATCGGTATCCGAAACCTTGGCACCCGAATCCTGCGCCAAACGAAGTACCTGCTCGTACTGCGAATAGGCCACATGCACGTCAACCGGCACGACGCTTGTCATCTCAACGATCTGCCCGGCCTCCTGAGCCGCGGCCAC
>CALHDP010000163.1 GCA_938023085.1 uncultured Collinsella sp. | reverse complement strand
GTCAGGTAGAAGTACGGGGAATCCTCGTGAACGTTATCGTCCTCGAGCACGTAGATGAGCTTGGGGAACGCCGGGGTGATCCACACGCCGGCTTCGTTCTTAACGCCCTCGTAGCGCTGACGAAGCGTCTCCTCCACAATCATGGCAAGGTCGTGCTTCTCCTGGGGCGTACGGGCCTCATTGAGATACATAAAGACCGTCACGAACGGCGCCTGGCCATTCGTGGTCATAAGAGTCACGACCTGATACTGAATCGTCTGGACGCCGCGACGGATCTCGTCACGCAGACGGTCCTCAACGACCTCGCGAACCTTCTCGGCAGACGCCGAAACACCGAGCTCCTCAAGCTCGCGAGCAACCTCACCGCGAATCTTCTGACGGCTCACCTCAACAAAGGGGGCAAGATGGGTCAGCGAGATGGACTGGCCACCGTACTGGGAAGAGGCGACCTGGGCGATAATCTGCGTCGCGATGTTGCAGGCGGTCGAGAAGCTGTGCGGCTTCTCGATCAGCGTGCCCGAAATAACAGTGCCGTTCTGGAGCATGTCCTCCAGGTTCACCAGATCGCAGTTGTGCATGTGCTGGGCAAAGTAATCCGAATCGTGGAAATGGATCAGGCCCTCATTATGGGCATCCACGATCTCCTGGGGCAGCAGCACGCGCTGCGTCAGGTCCTTGGAGATCTCGCCGGCCATGTAATCGCGCTGAACGGAGTTGACGGTCGGGTTCTTGTTAGAGTTCTCCTGCTTGACCTCTTCGTTATTGCACTCAATCAGCGACAGGATTTTATCGTCGGTCGTGTTCTTTTGGCGCTTCAGGCTCTGAACATAGCGATAGATGATGTAGTGGCGAGCGACCTCGTAGCAGTCGAGACGCATGATCTCGTCCTCGACCAGATCTTGGATCTCCTCGACCGATACGGTATGGCCGGCATTCTCACATGCCTCAGCGACGTTTTGTGCTGCGTAGATCACCTGGCGGTCGGTAAGGCGAGAGCCCTCCTCGACCTCCAAGTTTGCGGCGCGGATGGCATTGACAATCTTATCGATGTCAAAGACAACCTCGGTGCCGCTGCGCTTGATGATCTTCATCCTCTTGCCTCTTTCGCATCGTAGCCTCATCGCGCTTCAGAGCCAAACGATACCCGGCAGGGCTTGCCCCTGTCTTGCGGCGCCGTCGCGCAATCTGTGTTTTCGAAAACCATAGGCCCTCATGCGGACAATCCTCGCAGCCAATCAAGGGGCTCGAAGATCCATCCAAATGGGGCGAATAAGGTCCTCGTTCTCTGTCCGCCATCTATCATACGACAAAGAGGCATCTATATCCTGTATTCTTTTTTTAGGTCAAACACAACATATAGTGTTTCAGCAGGTCAAAGCAATTAGTCATTTTGCAGACGCATTAAAAATGAGGGGTTCTTGGCAAGTCGGTAAAACGTTACCAACACGGCTACCTGCACGGCAGTTATAAAACCCCCTTAGTCAAGCCGCTGACAAATCCTACCAAAACCAAGCCGCTCACGCCAAAAGAATCCAAAAGATT
>CALHDP010000162.1 GCA_938023085.1 uncultured Collinsella sp. | reverse complement strand
TACCTGGTGACCTACGCTGCGCTGATTCTGGTCGGCGTCATTATCGGTCTCTTTGGTTCCGCCATCGCCATGCGCCGCTATCTGCGCGTGTAGGCGTGGCCGGAATTCGTTCCTTCAACGGGTCGTCTCTTTTGGGGACGGCCCGTTTTTTGATCCCTAGGGGACGGAAGGATTGCGGATTATCGTGGCGCTGGTCTATCTATGTGGCCCGCAATCCTGCCGTCCCCTAGGGATCATTTGGGTAGACTCTTGGGGTGTAAACGGCCATCGATAGTAAGGAGGCGCCATGGGGCGCAATAACAAGCATAAGCGTGGAGCTCGCAATAAGCGCGGGCCGGTGCGCAGCGAGCGTCGCCCGAGTCTGACCGGACGCGTGCAGCTCCATGAGCATAGCGCCTACGTTGTAACCGAAAACGGCGACTACAAGGTCATGGGCCGCGGCAAGCGCGAGATTATGGACGGCGATACCGTTGCCGTGAGCATTAAGAACAGCCCGCATGGCGAGCGACGCGCCGTAATCGAGGGCGTCGTCGAGCGTGCGGCCATTAGTGTGGTGGGCACGTACCAGACCGCCGGCCCGCTCGGGGTGATCGAGCCGCTTGATTCTCGCCTTAAGGCCGATTTCTTTATTCTGCCGGAGGACACCTCGGCGGAGCGCTTGGGCGTTCATCCGGGTGATTCGGTCGTCGCACGCATTCTGACATATCCGACGCGCCTGGAATCGGGCACCGTGACGATCGAGCGCCGTATTGGCGGCGATGATGCGCCCGATTTGGGCGTTCAGTATGTGATGGCGCGCTATGGCTATACCGATACGTATCCCGAGGCCGCGCTAGCCGAGGCCGAGGCACTTTCGCTCGATGTTGCCTCGGCGCTCAAGGACCCGCTCCGCCGAGACCTGCGCGACCGCTTTGTCATTACGATTGACCCGGTCGACGCGCGCGACTTTGACGACGCCATCTCGCTGGAGCGTACGCCCGAGGGTGGCTACAGGCTGGGTGTCCATATTGCCGACGTTTCGCACTATGTTGCCTGGGACGGACATATCGATCTGGAAGCCCGCCATCGCACGACGTCGGTGTATCTTGCCGATCGTGTGCTGCCCATGTTGCCCGAGCGCCTGTCGAACGATTTGTGCTCGCTGCGTCCCGACGAGGACCGCTTGGCGTTTACCGTCGACATTGAGCTCGACGCACAGGGTCGCGTGCGCCATTACGATCCCTATCCCAGCGTGATCCGCTCGCGCGTGCGCATGGACTACGACGGCGCCGAGGCGCTGCTGGTGCGTGCCGGTGCGGTTGAGTATTCGGTGCTG
>CALHDP010000161.1 GCA_938023085.1 uncultured Collinsella sp. | reverse complement strand
GATGACAAAACAGCACTAAGAAGCTGGTGCTGGATGCGGGATCCTGTGGCCGCCTTCAGCCCTCGCTACTCGTCGTCCCCGTCGTTGGGGTCGCCCTTGAGGGTGTTGATGTCCAGGTACTGGTTATCGTCCTCTTTTTGCTGGGTCTCCGACTCCGCTTGGGTGGGGCCGCGGAACAGCTGGAATCCCTCAAATGCAATGACACCGAGCAGGGCAATGATAATGGCGATAAAGGCAACCTTGACTGCCTGCGGAAATTCCGAGAAACGCAGTGCCTTTTCCTCGGCGTAATAATCGGCGAAGCGCTCTTCGCCCGTGCTTTTGGTATACGCCGGCGCGGACGCGGCCTCCGGGTCATATTCCGGTGCGGGCGTGGCAGCGTACGGATCGTTGGGATAATCGCTCGACGCGGTGCCATAGTCCTCGGTCTCGATGCGACTGTTGCCAGCATAGCCATCGGAATAATCGGAATATGCCGTACCGCCCTCATAGTCTGCGGCGCTCGTGTTGGCGGCAAAAAGCGGGTTAACTGGAACGTCGAGCGCCGGCATGCCGGTAGAGGTCTCATCCAGATCGGTTGCAGCCCAGGAATCGTAGGCAACCTGATGGGCAACGGGCTCATCGAGCCTTGCGACCGGAGGCTTGCGTGCCGCAGGAACAGGCAACTGCTGGGCGCTGTACATAACAGTGCTGTCGGCCGATTTGCCCTGCGTCGCTGCTGCGAGAAATGCCGCCGTCTCGGATGGGTCACTTGCGGGGCGGGGAGCGGGCGTGGGCGCCGAAGTGGGTGCGGGTGTAGGCGCGGGCGTCGAAACAGCCGACTGCGCAGGAGTCGGCGCAGATGCGGTCTTAGGCGCAAGTGCGGGATTGGGGCTTGACGGGCGAGCCGCGCCGCCGCCCATGAGTTCGTCGGCGGTCCACGGGCGATCATCCATCACATCGTCAAGGCTCAGCGAAAACAGGTCGTCTTCACCCTCATCGAACATGCGGTGCACATGTCCACCAATTGCCGGAATCAATCCGCGACCGGTGCATGATGCCTTGCTCAACGCCATTCTGTTCCATCCTTTCGAAATACTAATGACATCGATTATATGGAACTTCCCAAGTGGCTCGGTCTTGGATTCGTGCTTTCCAGAACTCGCGCCCAAAAGGGGAGGGGCAATCCAGGCGAGCGCCTACTTGTCGCCGGCCGCCGCCTTGGCCTCATTGAGGTAGCTATAAAAACTGTACTTGGAGATGCCAAAGAACTCGCAGGCGCGCTCGCTCGACTTGGAAATGAGGAAGGCGCCGCGACGGTCGAGGTAGCCAATGGCACGAATGCGCTCGTCTTTGGTCATGAGTGCCGCGGGCTTGCCCACAAACTGCTCGCACTCGTGCAGCAGGTCCTCGAGCAGGTCGCCGATGTTCTTGGTAATGGGCTCGGGCTCGGTATAGCCCGTGCCGCCGGTGCCGGTAAAGGCGTCGAGCGAACGCTCAAAAGCCTTCATGAGCGTAATGTCAAAGTTAATGCCCAAAATGCCGACGGGCTTGCCTTCGTCGTTGCGGATAAAGATCGTCGACGATTTGAGCAGCTTGCCATCGGTGGTTTTGGTGAGGTATGGCTCGCGGTCGTGCACGTCGGTGGTGCCCTCGTGCATGGACTCAAACACGATATGGCTGGGGCCGTCACCCAGTTTGCGCCCGCTGACGTGGCCGTTTTCGATCACTACGATGGAGTGGTCCACGTCCTCGGTTTCCAGATCGTGGACGACGACTTCGCAGTTGGGGCCAAATTGGAGCGCCAGGCCGTGTGCTAGGCGCTTGTAAAACTCAATCTGTGCGGGGGTCATGGGTGCCTTCCTAAAAATTAGTTTGGGCACACTTTGCCATAAACCACACTTGACCGCAAACAAATCCATCAACAAGGCAATTCATGACCGTTCGGCGGCGAAAAAGTACCGATTACGGCAACAAACAATTCGTTAGGTATGCCAATCAAAAAGTGTGATAGAACAGTGCTAACAAACTTTTTGTTTGGCATCCACATAAAAGTTCAGTCGCATGAATGGGAATGGGCTGAAACGCGTATGCGGGGGCCGGCAAGAGAGGACTTAAGGAGTTCACCGTATGGCCGATAAGATCCAGTGGGCGGGCAACACGATGCCCAAGAGCGATGACAAGCACTTGGGAATCATGAGCCTCGACCACGTGAAGAAGGCCCGCGCCTTCCACCAGTCGTTCCCCCAGTACACCGTCACTCCGCTTGCCCGCCTGGACGGCCAGGCCGCGCGCCTGGGCCTGTCCAACCTGTGCGTTAAGGACGAGAGCTATCGCT
The DNA here is from genome assembly GCA_938023085.1 of uncultured Collinsella sp. Lineage (GTDB taxonomy): Bacteria > Actinomycetota > Coriobacteriia > Coriobacteriales > Coriobacteriaceae > Collinsella. Next base: position 32,027 of record CALHDP010000161.1, on the reverse strand, counting down.
TTGGCCTCAACGCCTTTAAGGTTCTGGGCGGCTCGTTTGCCATGGCCAACTATATTGCCGACGAGACCGGCAAGGACGTTGCCGACTGCACCTTCGATTACCTGACCTCCGATCAGCTGGCCGAGGACTTTGGCCAGGCCACCTTCTTTACCGCTACCGACGGCAACCATGGCCGCGGCGTGGCATGGGCTGCCAACAAGCTGGGCCAGAAGGCCGTCGTGCACATGCCCAAGGGTTCCACCAAGCCCCGCTTCGATAACATCGCGGCCGAGGGCGCCACGGTGACCATCGAAGAGGTCAACTACGACGAGTGCGTGCGCATGGCCGCCGCCGAGGCCGATGCCTGCGAGCGCGGCGTCATCGTTCAGGACACCGCCTGGGAGGGCTACGAGAAGATTCCGTCCTGGATCATGGAGGGTTACGGCACCATGGCTTCCGAGGCTGCCGAGCAGCTGCGCGAGATGGCCATCAACCGCCCGACGCACGTGTTTGTCCAGGCTGGCGTGGGTTCGCTCGCCGGCGCCGTGGTGGGCTACTTCACCAACCTGTATCCCGATAACCCGCCCACCTTCGTCGTGGCTGAGTGCGCGCCTGCCGCCTGTCTGTACAAGGGCGCTGCCGCCGGCGACGGCGATCCGCGCATCGTGGACGGCGACATGCCCTCCATCATGGCCGGTCTGTGCTGCGGCGAGCCCAACATTCTGGGCTGGGATATCCTGCGCAACCACACCACCGCCTTCGTGTCCTGCCCCGACTGGGTCACCGCTCGCGGCATGCGCACCCTGGGCGCTCCCGAGAAGGGCGACCCGCGCGTCATTTCCGGCGAGTCCGGCGCTGTGACCACCGGCCTGGTCGAGACCCTCATGCTCGATCCCGAGTACGCCGAGCTCAAGGAGCTCATCGGCCTGGACAAGACGAGCTCCGTGCTCTGCTTCTCCACGGAAGGTGACACGGACCCGGATCAGTACCGTCGCATCGTCTGGGAGGGCGAGTATCCGACCTGCTAGCAGACTGACCTGTCCGGAGGCAGCCGGAGGACTTTACTCCCTGCTCGGACAGTCCTGCTCGCACGGAGAGCACATTAAGTGCTCTCCGGCTCGTGCGGAACTCGCGACGGAGCAAAGTCCTCCGTCCGCCTCCTACGTTTACTTGCTTGCCGGGTACTCGACCTCACGCTGCTTGGCACAAGTGATCTATCTGAAATATCTACCTGTAGGTAAACCCTTGTAGAAAGGTTGACTGTTATGACTAAGGAACTCGATTTCGAGGCAATTAAAAACGCTGCTGAGTCCCATCGTGCTGATATGACGCGTTTTCTTCGCGCAATGATTAGCCACCCCTCTGAGTCCTGCGAGGAGGGTGAGGTTGTCGCTTGCATTAAGGCCGAGATGGAGAGCCTTGGCTATGACGAGGTCAAGGTCGACGGCCTGGGCAACGTCATGGGCTTTATGGGCGAGGGCGACAAGATCATCGCCATCGACTCTCACATCGACACCGTCGGCATCGGCAACATCGAGAACTGGGACGCCGATCCCTACGAGGGCTACGAGACCGACGAGATCATTTACGGCCGCGGCGGCTCCGACCAGGAGGGCGGCATGGCTTCCGCTACCTACGCTGCCAAGATGATGAAGGACATGGGCCTCATCCCCGAGGGCTACAAGATCATGGTCGTCGGCACCGTCCAGGAAGAGGACTGCGACGGCATGTGCTGGCAGTACATCTACAACAAGGACGGCATTAAGCCCGAGTTCGTCATTTCCACCGAGCCCACCGACGGCGGCATCTATCGCGGCCACCGCGGCCGCATGGAGATCCGCGTCGACGTTCACGGCACTTCCTGCCACGGCTCTGCTCCCGACCGCGGCGACAATGCCATCTACAAGATGGCCGACATCATCGCCGACGTCCGCGCCCTCAACAACAACGGCTGCGACGAGTCGACCGACATCAAGGGTCTCGTTAAGATGCTCGACCCCAAGTACAACCCCGAGCACTACGAGGATGCCCGCTTCCTGGGCCGCGGCACCTGCACCGTCAGCCAGATCTTCTACACCAGCCCCAGCCGCTGCGCCGTGGCCGATTCCTGCGCCATCTCCATCGACCGTCGCATGACCGCCGGCGAGACCTGGGAGTCCTGCCTGGACGAGATCCGTAACCTGCCGGCCGCCAAGAAGTACGGCGACGACGTGAAGGTCTCCATGTACATGTACGACCGTCCGTCCTGGACCGGCGAGGTCTACGAGACCGAGGCTTACTTCCCCACGTGGATCAACAAGGAGACCGCTCCGCACGTCAAGGCCCTCGTCGACGCCCACAAGGCCATGTTCGGTGACGAGCGTATCGGCTGCGAGCCCAGCATGGACAAGCGCACCGGTCGCCCGCTGTGCGACAAGTGGACCTTCTCCACGAACTGCGTTTCCATCCAGGGCCGCTACGGCATCCCCTGCGTGGGCTTTGGCCCGGGTGCCGAGTCTCAGGCTCACGCTCCCAACGAGGTCACCTACAAGGACGACCTGGTCACCGCTGCCGCCATGTACGTGGCTGCCCTGAACCTCTACGATCCGAGCCAGGCCGATGGCGACGCCACCGTGTTCCGCGCCGGTCTGACCAACAACAAGATCGACTAGTCCCATTCCTCGATTTTGTTGAGCCGGGGGCCGCTCGTGTCCCCGGTGCCTCCTGTTGACTTGGGGCCCGCGGTCGTTATCTCCCATGCTTCCTCAACGGTAGCGGGTCCTCGTCATAGCGCTCTGCATGTTCTAGCCACACGCGCATGCCGGAGCACGTCTACTCATTGCGATCTTTCATCTTTAGAAAGGACATTTCCATGGACGTCAAGTTTACCGAGCTCGTCGAGCAGCTGAACGGCCTCGATTTTAAGGGCATGTACGGCAGCGACTTCCTGCACACCTGGGACAAGACCACCGATGAGCTCAAGGCTCTCTACATCGTCGCCGACGCCCTGCGCGAGCTGCGTGAGAACAACGTTTCGTCCAAGATCTTCGACTCGGGCCTGGCCGTCTCCCTGTTCCGCGACAACTCCACCCGTACGCGCTTCTCCTTCTCTAAGGCCGCCAACCTGCTCGGCCTTGAGCTGCAGGACCTGGACGAGAAGAAGTCCCAGATCGCTCACGGCGAGACCGTCCGCGAGACCGCTACCATGATCTCCTTCATGGCCGACGTCATCGGCATCCGCGACGACATGTACATCGGCAAGGGCGACGCCTACATGGCCGAGGTCTCCGAGTCCGTGCAGCAGGCTTACGAGGACGGCGTTCTGGATCACCGTCCCACGCTCATCTCCCTGCAGTCCGACTCCGATCACCCCACGCAGTCCTCTGCCGACATGCTCTACCTCATCAACGAGTTTGGCGGCCTCGAGAACCTCAAGGGCAAGAAGGTTGCCGTTACCTGGGCCTATTCGCCCTCTTACGGCAAGCCGCTGTCCTGCCCGCAGTCGCTGATCAGCCTGCTGCCCCGCTTTGGCATGGACGTCACCCTGGCCCACCCCGAGGGCTACGACCTCATGCCCGAGGTCGTCGAGCGCGCCAAGGGCTATGCCGCCGAGTCCGGCACCACCTTTAAGCAGGTCAACACCATGGCCGAGGCCTTCGAGGGCGCCGACATCGTGATCCCCAAGAGCTGGGCTCCGTTTGCCGCCATGGAGAAGCGTACCAATCTGTACGCCGAGGGCGACGACGCCGGCATCGCTGCGCTCGAGAAGGAGCTGCTCGCCCAGAACGCCACCCATCAGGACTGGTGCTCCACGACCGAGCTCATGGAGAAGACTGCCAACGGCCAGGACACCATCTTTATGCACCCGCTGCCCGCCGACATCTCCGGTGTCTCCTGCGAGCACGGCGAGGTTAACGCCGACGTCTTCGACATGCACCGCGTGGGTATGTACAAGGAGGCCAGCTACAAGCCGTATGCCATCGCAGCCATGATGTTCCTGCAGAAGGTTGCCGATCCCGCCGCTACCCTCAAGGCCCTCGACGAGCGCAACGCTGCCCGTTGGTTCCAGGCCTAAAGCTGGGCTGAGGTAAGCCATGTAAAGGGGGCGCTCTGCCAACCGGCGGGGTGCCCCTTTTTGCATCGCGGGCGTGCGGGATAAGCGTTTTCGATGTGGATACCCGCGGCGCGAGTTATGGGTACGATGGTTTGAGGGGAGGTATCACCATGAAACTTGGTTGCGTCATTATGGCTTCGGGCGAGGGCAAGCGGTTTGGCTCTAACAAGATGCTTGCCGATATCTATGGCGAGCCGCTGATTGCCCGGACCATCGATTCGGTTCCCCAGGGCTTTGACGTTGTAGTTTCGACGCGTTGGCCCGAGGTTGCCCAGATTTGCGAGGACAAGCATTGCCCGTGCGTGCTGCACGATGGCGAGCTGCGCAGCGAAAGCGTCCGTGCGGGCCTTTCGTGGGGAGCCGAACGCAACTGGAAAGGTTGCCTCTTTTTGCCGGGCGACCAGCCGCTCGTGAGCGCGGATTCTTTTGAGGCCATGGTTCGCGCGTTTGACGAGCGTGGCCGCAAACACCCGGTGCGCTTGGCGTGCAACGGTGAGCCTTCGAGCCCGGTGCTCTTTCCGGCGGAACTGTTCGATGCACTTATGTGTCTTGAGGGCAAGGACGGCGGCGGTTCGATTCTCAAGGGCCGTACCGATGTGGTGTTGGTCGAGGCGCGTGCCTACGAGCTGTGGGACGTCGATACCGCCAAGGGACAGCAACGCATAACGGAGCATATCGCTGCCTGCTCGTATTTTGATCGCGTGGCCAACTGTATTAATCAATAAGGAGCAATATGATCATCATCAAAAACGGCGCGCTCGTGACGCCACAGGGGCTTCGCCGCGCCGATCTTGCCATGGATGGCGATAAGATCGTGCGGATCGCCGCGGCGATTGAGCCGGCCGAGGGCGATACCGTCGAGGACGCCGCGGGCTGCTGGGTGTTTCCCGGCTTTATCGACGGCCACACGCACATGCAGTGCTGGACTGGCATGGATTGGACAGCCGATAGCTTTGAGACCGGCACGCGCGCGGCTGCCTGCGGCGGCACGACGACCATCGTGGACTACGCGACGGCCGATCGCGGCGTGACCATGCCCGATGCCTTGGCCGAGTGGCATCGCCGCGCCGACGGAACCTGCACGGCCAACTACGCCTTTCATATGGCACTCGCCGAGTGGAACGAGCGCAACCGCGCCGATCTTTCGGCCATGCGCGAGGCGGGCGTATCGTCGTTTAAGACCTACTTTGCCTATGACCACCTGCGCTTGGACGATGCCGAGACGCTCGAGGTGCTGGAGGAGCTCAAGCGTATTGGCGGCATACTGTGCGTGCATTGCGAGAACGGTACGCTGGTCAACGCGCTGCAGAAGCGCGTGTTTGAGCAGGGTGTCCACGGGCCCGAGGGCCATGCGCTCAGCCGTCCGGATGTGTGCGAGGCCGAGGCAGTGAGCCGTCTGCTATATCTGGCGCACCTGGCCGGCGACGCACCGGTCAACGTGGTGCACCTTTCGACCAAGCTGGGGCTCGAGGCCATTCGTGCCGCCAAGGCGCGCGGACAGAAGAATATCTATGTCGAGACCTGCCCTCAGTATCTGATGCTCGACGATACTTGCTACTTGGAGCAGGGCGAGGACGGCTTTGCGGGTGCCAAGTATGTGATGAGCCCGCCGCTGCGCCATGCTGGCGACCGTGTGGCTCTGCGCGAGGCGCTTGTGGCTGGCGAGATCGATACGATTGCGACCGACCACTGCAGCTTTAACCTGCACGGGCAAAAGGACCGTGGGCGCGACGACTTCCGCGCGATTCCCAACGGCGGACCCGGTGTGGAGCATCGTCCCGTCGCGATCGCTACGAGCTTTGAGGGACAGCTGGGCCCCGAGGACCTCTGCCGCCTGATGAGCGAGAACCCGGCGCGCGTCTTTGGCATGTATCCGCGCAAGGGCTGTCTTGCCGAGGGTGCCGATGCCGACGTGTGCGTGTGGGGTCCCAAGGCGCGCTGGACGATCAGCGCCGTGACGCAGCATCAGGCCGTTGACTACACGCCGCTCGAGGGTTTTGAGGCACATGGCCGCGCCAAGGCTGTGTTTGTGAACGGCGTGCTGGCGGCACGCGATGGCGAGCCCACTGGAGCCCAGCCCGGCCGCTACGTGCCCCGCTAGCAGGAAGATCACCGGATTCCCCTCCGCAGTTGCGGTGAAATAGTTCCTGTTTAGCCGCCAAATAGGCCGTTTCAGGAACTATTCCACCGCAACTTATAGGTCTGGTGGGGCAGCGCCGGCTATTTGAGACTGGTGGCGATGAGGGAGCGGCCGAGGGCAGCCTCAAAGCGGTCGGCCATAGCCGGGTCGCTGAGCTTGTCGACTTGGTTGAGCATGACGCGGACATTGTCGAGGTCCAGCATCCGCAGCTCGGCATTGAGCACCATGGCGACGTGCTCTGGGGTGGCAGCGTCGATGGGCTCGCAGCCGCAGCGCTCGCAGAAGAGCTCGGGGCGGTGGGCAACCTCGGCGACGGGCTTGCCCAGCCCCGAAGCGCCGACGACCCAGACAACGTTTGCCGTGGCGGCGGGAATTACCGGCTCCCAGGCGGCATGCGCCTTGAGCGGGAGTCGCTTGCTGCCATCTGCCTCGGCCAACACATAGTCAAAGCGCTGCGCCAGCTCGTTGAGCGGCTCGGCGGGGGCGGAGAGCTTGCCTGTCTCCGGGTCCAAAACACCCGCCTGGCAAATACTTCCGCGGGCAAGCCCCGCGCAGGCCTCGCAGGTGCAGCCTGGGGCGTGTGGGGCACCTGGCTTCCAAGGCGCGGCGTCCAGGCGACGATTCGACCCGTCCCATGGCACGCCGGCAACGGGAAGCATATGCGTGGTGGTGCAGAGGAGCACGCGGCCGCCAGCGCGCATGAGCTCAAGACCCAGCGTTTTGAGCAACGTCGACTTGCCGCCGCTGCCGATAATCGCGGTAATGCCCGGCTCGATCCTGAGCGCCGAGGCAAGATTGCCGCTAACCGTTTCCATCTGTTCACCGCCGTATAATACTGTGATAATAAATAATCATCAGAGTAGCGGTCGAACCGCTTTTGCTCTGCTCAAACCGTAGCACAGGGAGGTGCCCCGGGAATGCTCGTTTATGTTCGCGGCGCCGGCGATATCGCCACGGGTGTCGCCGCTCGCTTGGTGCGCGCCGGCGTGTCGGTCGTTATGGCCGATATCGCGGTTCCCACGTGCATCCGCCGCACAATCAGTTTTTGCGAGGCTATTCGCCTGGGCGAGGTCCAGGTCGAGGGCATTCGCGCTCGCTTGGCGCAGACGCCGGCAGAGGCGCTCGAGATTACCCAAGCGGGGGATGTTGCCGTCGTGGTGGACCCTCAGGCCAAGATGCTCGATGAGCTTAAACCCGCGGCTGTGGTCGACGCGATTCTGGCCAAGCGCAACCTGGGCACCACGCGCGACATGGCGCCTACCGTCATCGCCGTGGGGCCGGGCTTTACCGCGCCGGTCGATTGCGACGCCGTGGTCGAGACCATGCGCGGGCATTTCCTGGGCCGTGTCATTACCCAGGGTTCGCCCCAACCCAACACGGGCGTGCCGGGCATTATCGCTGGCTATGGCAGAGAGCGCGTTATCCACAGCCCCGCCGCCGGCGTGTTTCGGTCCGACCGCGCGATCGGCGACATCGTGAGCGCCGGAGACGTGATTGGCTACGCGGGCGATTCGCCCATGCGCACGCAGATCGATGGCTGTCTGCGCGGGCTTTTGGCGAACGGCGTGCAGGTGACTGAGGGCTTTAAATGCGCCGATGTCGATCCGCGCGGCGATGCCAGCTATATCAACTACATTTCGGACAAGGCGACGTCGGTCGGCGGCGGCGTGCTCGAGGCACTCGCTATGCTCACCGATATCTTTAGAGGATAGAAGGCGGCAATGGAAAAGCTCGATGTTGTGAATGCGGCGCTTGCCGCCCTGCGTGCTGGCGAGACGTGCGAGCTCGTGGTCGTGGCCGGCACGGCGGGGTCGTCGCCGCGCGGCGTGGGCGCCTGGATGGCCGTCTTTGCCGACGGCAGCCAGGCGGGCACTATCGGCGGCGGCAAGATTGAGCTCTTTGCGCTGGATGAGGCGCGCGAACTCCTGAGCGCGGGACAGTCGCGTCTGGTCCGCTACACCATGGGCGGCGAGAACTCCGATACCGGCATGATCTGCGGCGGAGCCATTTGCCCGTGCTATCTGCATCTGGATGCGACCCAGGCACCGTTGTTCCAGGAAATTGCCGACGTCTTGGTCTATCGGCGCATCGGCGACTTCGTCATCGACTTTGAGCCGTTTATCGCGAGCGCGCTCGAGGGCGATGTGGCCGAGTACCATGGCGAGGCATCGCGCCGCACCATTGCGGGCTGCCCCGGGCTTTCACTGGTGGAGGAGGGGAGTAACGTCACCTACACCAACGCTGCCTCTGAGATTCCCGCGGCGCACATCGAGACGCTCTGCCCCGAGGGCCTGACCTACATCTTTGGCTGCGGACACGTGGGCGCCGCGACGGCGCGCGTGCTCACGGCGGCGGGCTTTGCCGTCGTGGCCTGCGATGACCGCCCCGGCACGTTGACGCCCGAATGGGTGCCCGGTGTCTACGATCGTCGCCTGGTCGATTACAAGAACCTGAGCGAGCTGTGTCCCATCGGTCCGCGCGACTTGGTGGTCGTCGCCACGGCGGGTCACAAGTCCGATATCGACGTGGTGATTCAGGCCATGCGTGCCAAGCCTGCCTACCTGGGCTGTCTGGGTTCGCGCCGCAAGACGGCCTTTGTGCGGGCTCGCTTGGAGCAGGAAGGCTTTACGCAGGACCAGATCGACGAGCTGCACCTTCCGATCGGCGTTGCCATCGAGGCCGAGGACCCCGAGGAGATCGCCATCTCCATCGCCGCCGAGATGATCCACCTGCGCCGCACCAAACTCGTCCCCCGCAAGCGCTAATCGCATCCCCACCAATTAAGTTGCGGTGAAATACGGATTGTTTAAGCCTGTTAGGCCGCCCAACAGTCCCTATTTCACCGCAACTGCTTGTTGGGACCCATTTGTGCGGGGGAGTTGTGGAGTTGTGCAGGCAGACGAGGTTTTTCTGGAAATACGCTCCCGATGCGCGTATAGTACCGATTGTTTTGTCGGCTCCTGCTGCGTCGAGTCCAAACCGCGAAATGCCATGAGCGGCGCGGATGCAGCCAGGAGGCACGAGGACAACCCATCGTGGCCACGCCCCGTGCTTAAAACCCCAAGAAGGAGTGAACAATGGCAGAAGAGAAGTATGTGCCGCGTCTGAAGACCAAGTACAACAACGAGGTCAAGCAGCAGCTTCAGGACAAGTTCCAGTACGAGAACGTCATGATGATCCCCAAGTTTGAGAAGATCGTCGTGAACATGGGTGTCGGCGAGGCCGCTACCGATTCCAAGGCCATCGACGGTGCCGTGCGCGACCTGCGCGCCATCACCGGCCAGCAGCCGATGATCACCCGTGCCCGCAAGTCCATCGCTACCTTCCGCCTGCGCGCCGGTATGCCGATCGGCTGCAAGGTTACCCTGCGTGGCGACCGTATGTGGGAGTTCTTCGATCGTCTGACCTCCGTCGCGATCCCCCGTATCCGCGACTTCCGCGGCATCTCCGCCAAGAGCTTCGACGGCCGTGGTAACTTCTCCATGGGCGTCACCGAGCAGCTCATCTTCCCCGAGATCGACTTCGACTCCGTCGATCACCAGCGTGGTATGGACATCACTTTCGTGACCACCGCCAACACCGATGAGGAGGCCAAGGCCCTTCTGGACGCCTTCGGTTTCCCGTTCAAGAAATAGGTTCACCTGCCCTATAAGCGCCGTTCCCACAAGGGGGCGGCGCTTGGGGCGAACAATACTCTATGTGAGGAGGATATAAGTGGCTAAGACATCGATGATCGTCAAGTGCAATCGCAAGCAGAAGTTCTCTACTCGTGAGTACACGCGCTGCCAGCGCTGCGGCCGTCCGCACTCTGTGTATCGCAAGTTCGGCCTGTGCCGTGTCTGCTTCCGCGAGCTTGCACTCAAGGGCGAGCTTCCCGGCGTTAAGAAGGCCAGCTGGTAAGTCACTACCAGCGTTTCAAGCATCAGTTTGGAACAGGGAAAACGCGCTAAAAAGGCTTTGCCGTTAAGGGCGGCGAAGAACCAAGAGCACGTGTTCATCAAGAACGAAGGAGAATCTGTATGAACCTTACAGACCCGATCGCAGATATGCTTACGCGCATCCGTAACGCTAACTCTGTGAACAAGGCCACGGTCTCCATGCCGAGCAGCAAGAAGCTCGTCGAGATCGCTCGTGTTCTGCACGAGGAGGGCTACATCGAGGGCTACGATGTCGAGGACACCGTTCCCCAGAAGACTCTGCACATCACGCTTAAGTATGGTCCCAAGAAGGCTAAGGTCATCAACGGCATCCGCCGCATTTCCAAGCCGGGCCTGCGTAAGTACACCGGCGTTGCCGACATGCCCCGCGTCCGCGGTGGCCTTGGTACCGCCATTATTTCCACCAGCCATGGCGTCATGACCGACCGCGATGCTCGCAAGCACAACGTCGGCGGCGAGATCATCGCTTACGTCTGGTAATTCGCTCGGTAGGTAGAAGGAAAGGAGATCACCGTGTCTCGTATCGGTAATAAGCCTGTCCAGATTCCCGCCGGAGTCGAAGTGGCAGTCAACGGCAACAACGTTGTCGTCAAGGGCCCCAAGGGCCAGCTCGAGCTCGATGTTTTTGAGAAGCTCGCTATCAACGTCGAGGACAACGTCCTCACCGTTTCCCGTCCCGACGACGAGCGTGAGACCCGTGCCCGCCACGGCCTCACCCGTGCCCTCATCCACAACATGGTTGTTGGCGTTTCCGAGGGCTTCGAGAAGAAGCTCGAGCTCGCCGGCGTTGGTTACCGCGTGCAGCAGAAGGGCAAGAACCTCGAGTTCTCCCTGGGCTTCTCGCACCCCGTGATCGTCGAGGCTCCCGAGGGCATCACCTTCGAGGTTCCCGACAACACCCACGTGAACGTCAAGGGTATCAACAAGCAGCAGGTCGGTCAGATCGCCGCTGAGATCCGCGGCCATCGTCCTCCCGAGCCTTACAAGGGCAAGGGTATCCACTACGTTGGCGAGCACATTCGCCGCAAGCTGGGTAAGGCCGCCAAGTAGTCGTAACCGACTCACTCGCATAAGACCAGCACCCCGTCAGGTGCTGGCAAGATCAACCTTTTTAGGAGTTTACGTATGAACAAGCATAAGGCGAAGCTGGAAGGCCTCAAGCGTCGTCAGCGTCGTGTTCGCGGCAAGGTCTCGGGTACCTCCGAGCGTCCGCGTCTTCGCGTGACCCGTACTAACGCCAACATCTATGCCCAGATCATCGACGACAGCAAGGGCTCCAGCCTGACGCTCGTCTCTGCCTCGACCCTCGAGGCCGAGTTCAAGGGCACCCACACCTCGAACAAGGAGGCTGCGGAGAAGGTCGGTCAGCTCGTTGGCAAGCGCGCCATCGAGGCCGGCATCACCAAGGTCGCCTTCGATCGCGGTGGCCGTATCTACCATGGCCGCGTCAAGGCCCTCGCCGACGGTGCTCGTGCCGCCGGTCTCGAGTTCTAGGAGGTATGTAGCACATGGCTCGTAATCAGAAGCAGCAGCGCGAGGCCTCCGAGTTCGAGGAGCGCGTCGTTTACATCAACCGCGTGTCGAAGACCGTCAAGGGTGGTCGTCGCATGAGCCTCGTCGCTCTCGTCGTCGTTGGCGACGGCAAGGGCAACGTCGGCGTTGGCATGGGCAAGTCCGCTGAGGTGCCCATGGCCATCTCCAAGGCGTCTCTCGATGCCAAGAAGAACATGTTCCACGTGCCGGTGACCGATCAGGGCACCATTCCGCACGAGGTTCTCGGTCACTTTGGTGCCGGCCGCATCATCATCAAGCCCGCTGTCGAGGGTACCGGCGTTATCGCCGGCGGCGCTGTGCGTCCCCTCTTCGAGCTTGCTGGCATCAAGAACGTCCTGTCCAAGTCCCTCGGTACCGACAACGGCCTCAACATCATCAAGGCTGCCGTCGAGGGCCTCAAGGAGCTCTCCAGCCCTGAGGACGTCGCGGCTCGCCGTGGCCTGACGGTCTCCGAGATGTTCGTCGGTAAGGAGAACTAAGCATGGCTGACACCATCAAGATCAAGCAGGTCCGCAGCACCAACGGTTGCAAGCAGGACCAGGTCCGTACTGTCCGTGCCCTCGGTCTCCACAGGATCCGCGAGGTTCGCGAGATTGCTGACAACGAGTCCGTCCGCGGCATGATCTTCAAGGTCAAGCACCTTGTCGAGATTGTAGAGGAGTAGCAAATGCAGCTTCACGATCTTACTCCCGCGCCCGGTTCCACTAAGAACCGCAAGCGCGTCGGCCGTGGCAATTCTTCGGGTCACGGCACCACTTCTGGCCGCGGTCAGAAGGGCCAGGGTTCCCGCTCTGGCGGCACCAAGGGTGCCGGCTTCGAGGGTGGCCAGACTCCGCTGGCTATGCGCCTGCCCAAGCTTCCGGGCTTCCGCAACCCCCGTCGTATCGAGTACACCGCTGTTAACGTTGAGCGTCTCGAGCGCAAGTTCGAGGACGGCGCTGTGATTGACGGTGCCGCTCTTAAGGCCGCTCGCATCACCAAGAGCGAGTTCGAGCCCGTCAAGGTGCTCGGCAATGGTGAGCTCACCAAGAAGTTCACGGTCAAGGTCGACAAGGTCAGCGCTTCTGCGCAGGCCAAGATCGAGGCCGCCGGCGGAAAGGTCGAGCTGCCGTGCTAAATGGTCTTAAGAATGCTTTCCGCATCAAAGAATTGCGCGAAAAGATTCTTTTTACCATAGCTATGCTCGTCGTGTACCGCATTGGTGCGCACGTTCCTGTGCCCGGCATTCCCTTCCAGGGGATGCTGGGCCTTTTCTCGACCGATAACAATTCGGTCGCCGCAGGTGCTATGGCCCTCCTGAATCTTTTCTCTGGCGGCGCGTTGAGCTATGTGTCGGTGTTTTCGCTGGGCATCATGCCTTACATCACCAGCTCGATCATCCTCCAGATGCTCCAGGCCGTCGTGCCTTCCCTGCATGAGCTTGCCCGCGAGGGCGAGGTCGGTCAGACCAAGATTACGCAGTATTCGCGTTACCTCACCCTGGCTCTGGCAATCCTCAACTCCGTGGGTTACCTCTTCCTCTTTAAGAGCTTCGGCATCACCTTTAATGGCGCCGGCGCTCCCGAGGTCATCTTCGACCTCATGATCGTCGGTACGCTCACCGCGGGCGCCATGCTGATCATGTGGATTGGTGAGCTCATCACCCAGCGCGGTATCGGTAATGGCATGTCGCTGATCATCTTCGCGAACATCATGGCCGGTCTGCCGCAGGCAATCTTCTCCAGCACCGAGGGCAATGCCGGTGGCATCATCACCATGGTGATCATCTGCGCCATCATCCTGCTGGTCATCCCGCTGATCGTTTTCCTTGAGCGCGGCCAGCGCCGCATTCCGGTCTCCTACGCCAAGCGCGTCGTGGGCCGTCGCATGATGGGTGGCCAGACCACCTACCTGCCCATCAAGGTCAACACCGCGGGCGTCGTGCCGATCATCTTCGCTTCGGCGCTGCTGTACTTCCCGGCTCAGATTGCCGTGTTCTTCCCCGGCATCGGCTGGATTCAGGCAGTTGCCTCCGCGCTTTCGACCGGTTGGCTCAATTGGGTGCTTAACGTTGTCCTCATCGTGTTCTTCGCGTACTTCTACACCTCCATGGTGTTCAACCCCGATGACACGGCCGACAACCTTAAGAAGCAGGGCGGCTTTATTCCGGGCGTGCGTCCGGGTAGGGCTACCGCGGCCTACATCAAGAACGCGCTCAACAAGATTACGCTTCCCAGCGCTGTCTTTTTGGCGCTCATCGCCATCGTGCCTTCGATCATCTTCTCCTTCACGGGTAACCATCTGATCCAGGCATTTGGCGGCACGTCCATCCTCATCATGGTCGGCGTCGTGCTCGACACAGTCGATAAGCTCGAAGGCCAGATCAAGATGTATGATTACGATGGATTCTTTAAATAGGCTAGAGGAGGATTGCTCATGAACCTCGTATTGCTCGGAGCTCCGGGTGCCGGCAAGGGCACCGTCGCACAGGAGCTCGTCGCCGAGTTTGGCGTCGCTCACATTTCCACGGGCGACCTGCTGCGTGCTGCCGTCAAGGGCGGCACCGAGCTTGGTATTCAGGCTAAGAAGTACATGGACGCTGGCGAGCTCGTTCCCGACCAGCTCGTGATCGACCTTGTCAAGGAGCGCCTTGCCGCCGATGACGCCCAGCAGGGCTTCATCCTCGACGGCTTCCCGCGCAACACCGCCCAGGCCGTGACGCTCGATTCCGAGCTCTCCGCCATGGGTCGCGAGATCGACTGTGCCCTTCTGGTCGATGTGGCCCCCGAGGTCATTATCGATCGGCTGTCTTCGCGTCGCACCTGCCGCGCCTGCGGTTACACCGGCACCGCTGCCGATGCTACTTGCCCCAAGTGCGCAGGCGAGATGTATCAGCGCGATGACGACAAGCCCGAGACCATCAAGAACCGTCTCGACGTCTACGAGAAGTCCACGAGCCCGCTCGTCGACTACTATCGTGGCCAGGGTCTGCTCAAGTCGGTCAACGGTGACCAGGCTCGTGAGACCGTGTACGGGGATGTCAAAGAGGCTCTCGGTCTATGATCAAGATTAAGTCTGCAACGCAAATCGAGCAGATGAAGAAGGCAGGAGCGCTATCTAAGATGGCGCTCCGCCACGTTGGAGCCATGGTGCGCCCCGGCGTTTCGACTTTTGAGCTCGATCAGCTCGCGGAGCAGATTATCCGCATGCATGGCGGCACCCCGGCCTTTAAGGGCTACGGCGGGTTCCCGGGAACCATCTGCGCATCGATCAACGATGCCGTGGTTCACGGTATTCCCAACCCCGACATGATCCTGCGCGATGGCGATATCATCTCCATTGATACGGGAGCTGTCGTTGACGGTTGGGTCGGCGATAACGCTTGGACGTTTTTCGTCGGCACCCCCACGCCCGAAGCCAAGGCTTTGTGCGAGGTCACGCGCGATTGCCTTAAGGCTGCCATTGAGCAGGCTGTTCCCGGTAACCATATCGGGGACGTCGGTTATGCCGTTCAGTCCCTCGCCGAGTCTCACGGTTACGGCGTGCTTCGTGATTATGTGGGCCATGGCATTGGCCGCGTGATGCACGAGGACCCCAACGTTCCTAACTATGGAAAGAAGGGGAGGGGCGTTCGTCTCCAGGCCGGCATGGTCATCGCCATCGAGCCGATGGTTACGATGGGTTCCAACCATGTGAGCACGGGCTCCGATGGTTGGATCGTTACGACCAACGACCACCTGCCCGCCGCGCATTATGAGAACACCGTCGCCATTACCAATGACGGTCCGGTGATTCTTACCACCGATGCCCAAGGTGCTTGGTGTCCCTTGCAGGGCGGAGAAATGTAACAAGTTCCACGTAGTTGTGGAGCCATTACGAAGATATTACGATACGTGCATGCGTATTGTAGAATACTCAATCGCTGTCGTTTTCTAGAGAAAGATGATTGCTTGTGAAGAAGGAAGACGCAATTGAGCTCGAGGGTACGGTAAAGGAGCCGCTGCCCAACGCCATGTTTAAGGTCGAGCTCGAGAACGGTCATTCGGTTCTGTGCAACATTTCTGGCAAGATCCGAATGAATTACATCCGCATTCTCCCCGGTGACAGGGTTGTCGTGGAGCTTTCCCCGTACGACCTGACCCGCGGTCGCATCACCTATCGCTATAAATAGCGACACGCATACACGCTCTTTTCCGACTGCAGGCTTAGCTCAACCTACGGTCGGTTTGCGTGTGAAGACCAGCCATAGTTTTAAACGCCTGCGGCTGGGCGAGTAGATAGTAGGGAAGTAGTTTGAGCGCTACCGAAAGGAAGAACGATGAAGGTACGTCCTTCGGTCAAGAAGATGTGCGATAAGTGCAAAATCATTAGGCGCCATGGCAAGGTCCTCGTCATTTGCGAGAACCCCCGTCATAAGCAGCGTCAGGGTTAAGAGAGGAGACTACGTTGGCCCGTATTAATGGTGTCGACCTCCCGCGTGAGAAGCGCGTTGAGATCGGTCTGACCTACATTTACGGCATCGGCCGCACCACTGCGACGAAGATTTGCGTCGAGTGCAACGTTAACGTGGATACGCGCGTTAAGGACCTCACCGAGGATGAGGTTAACGCCATCCGCGATTATATCGATAAGAATCAGATCATGGTTGAGGGCGACCTCCGCCGTGAGCGCAACCAGAACGTCAAGCGCCTTATGGACATCGGCTGCAACCGCGGCCTTCGTCACCGCAAGGGCCTCCCGGTCCGCGGCCAGCGCACCCACACTAACGCTCGTACCCGCAAGGGCCCGAAGCGTCAGATCGGTGCTAAGAAGAAGAAATAAGGAGCGCTAGATAGATGGCTACTGCTAAGAAGAACGTTCGCGCTGCCCGTCTGAAGCGCGCGGACCGTAAGAACATTTCCGTGGGCCAGGCTCACATTCGTTCTACGTTCAACAACACGATCGTTTCGATCACCGATCCCCAGGGCAACGTCATTTCCTGGAAGTCGGCTGGCCAGGTGGGCTTCAAGGGCTCCCGTAAGTCCACGCCGTTCGCTGCCCAGATGGCTGCCGAGGCTGCTGCCAAGCAGGCCATGGAGCACGGTATGAAGAAGGTTTCCGTCTTCGTCAAGGGCCCCGGCTCCGGTCGTGAGACCGCCATCCGCTCCCTCCAGGCTGCTGGCCTCGAGGTCTCGAGCATCCAGGACAAGACCCCCATTCCGCACAACGGCTGCCGCCCCAAGAAGCGTCGCCGCGTGTAACTGAAAGGATCGTATCAATATGGCAATCGACAGGACTCCTGTTCTTAAGCGCTGCCGTCAGCTCGGGATCGATCCCGCTGAGCTCGGTTACAGCAGCAAGAAGGAATCTATCCGTCAGCCCAAGCGCCGTCGCAAGGAATCTGAGTACGGCATGCAGCTGCGTGAGAAGCAGAAGGTCAAGTTCATCTATGGCGTTCTGGAGAAGCAGTTCCACGGCTACTTCAACAAGGCCCGTAAGATGAACGGCGTCACCGGTGAGAACCTCATGATCATCCTTGAGTCTCGCCTCGACAACGTCGTCTTCCGTCTTGGCTTCGCCCGCACCCGCAAAGAGGCTCGTCAGTCCGTCCGTCACGGTCACTTCACCGTGAACGGCAAGCGCGTGGACATCCCGTCCTACCGCGTCAAGGCCGGCGACGTCGTCGCTGTCGGCGAGAAGTTCCGTGACCTCCTCCCCATCAAGGAGGCTCTGATTTCCTCCGAGCGCTTTGAGGTCCCTGGCTGGCTCGAGGTCGATATCGAGAAGCTGTCTGGTAACGTGCTCGCTCTGCCGACGCGTGAGCAGATCAGCGGTGATATCAACGAGCAGCTCATCGTCGAGCTCTACTCTAAGTAGTCCATCCGGGCTGCTGAGGCTGGAGGTAATACATGTCAGAATTCATTAGGCCTCAGGTTCAGGTCGAAGAGATCAACGAGACGTCTGCTCGTGTCTCCGTCGAGCCGCTCGAGCGTGGCTACGGCGATACGCTGGGTAACTCCCTTCGTCGCGTTCTTCTGTCCTCGCTCGAGGGTGCAGCCGTCGAGGCTATTCAGATCGATGGTGCGCAGCACGAGTTCATGACCATCCCTAACATGGTCGAGGATGTCACCGACATCGTCCTGAATGTCAAGGGTCTTGTCTTCAGGGCTCTCGGCACGACCGACGAGGCGACCGCCACCATCTCGGTTGACGGCCCCTGCGAGGTCACCGGTGCGGACTTCTTTATTCCGTCCGAGTTTGAGTTGGTCAACCCCGAGCAGCATATTGCTACGCTCACCGAGGGTGGCCATCTCACCATGAGCATGCGCATCGGCTATGGCCGCGGCTATGTCTCTGGCGAGGCTAACAAGCGCGACAACGATCCCATCGGTGTGATCCACGTCGACTCGCTGTACTCGCCGGTGTCCCGTTGCGCCAAGCTCGTTGAGGCTTGCCGTGTCGGTCAGCACACCGACTACGACCGCCTTGTCCTCGAGATCGAGACCAACGGTTCCATCGCCCCGCGCGACGCCGTGGTCCAGGCTGCCAATATCATCAACCAGCATATGGCCGCCTTTATGAACCTTGCCGAGACCCCCGAGGTCGAGGAGGAGGCTTCGATCTTCGCTCCCGAGGTCACCAACGACAACGCCGAGCTGGACAAGCAGATCGAGGATCTGGACCTTTCCGTCCGTTCCTACAACTGCCTTAAGCGCGCCAGCATTCACTCGGTCCGTCAGCTCGTTGAGTTCTCGGAGAACGATCTGCTGAACATCCGTAACTTCGGTGTTAAGTCGATCGAGGAAGTGAAGGACAAGCTTGAGTCCATGGGCCTGAGCCTGAAGGCTTAATGCTTCGCATATTTGAGGAGAAACTAGACCATGCGTCACAACGTTAAGAAGGGCCTGAAGCTCGGCACCGATGCGAGCCACACCAAGGCCATGAAGAAGAGCCTGGCCAAGGCCCTCTTCGAGAACGACCGCATCAAGACCACCGAGACCCGCGCTAAGGCGCTGCGTTCGGTCGTCGAGCCGATCATCACCTGGGCCAAGAAGGGCGACCTGCACTCTCGTCGTCTGGCCATCGCCAAGCTCGGCGATAAGCAGCTCGTTGCCGAGATCTTCGACAAGGCTGCCCAGGGCATGTGGCAGGACCGCAACGGCGGTTACACCCGCATCATGAAGCTCGGTAACCGTAAGGGCGACAACGCTCCTATCGTTATCATGGAGCTCGTCACCGAGCCTTGCACGCCTAAGGCCAAGAAGGCTGCTCCGGCCCCCAAGAAGGCCGCTGCTCCCAAGAAGGTTGAGGCTGTCGAGGAGACCGCTGCCGAGGAGGCTCCTGCTGAGGAGACCGCTGAGTAGACATTCCGTCTGCATAGGCTATATTCGAGGGGTACGTTCGCGTACCCCTCTTTTTTTGTCGCGATACCGTTGATTGTTTGTTGGGAGCGCCCATGACCGCGCCGTCTGATTTCAATTCGATTCCCGAGCTCGATGCCACGTTGGTGTTTCGCGTGGCCTATGACGGCTCGTCCTATAGCGGATTTGCCGAGCAGCCGGGGCAGACGACGGTTGCGGGCGAGCTTCGTCGTGCTATCGAGACACTGCTTCGCCGCCCGATCGACCTGACGTGTGCGGGGCGTACCGATGCCGGCGTGCACGCGGTGGCACAGTACATCAGCGTGCCCGTAACGGACGCTGAGCTGTCTTTAACGCGCCGTAGGTGGCTGCGGGCTATGGATGCCCTCCTGCCCAAAGATATCGCCATAAACGAGGTCTACAAGGCTCGTAAGGGCTTTTCTGCGCGCTTTGACGCGCGCTCTCGCACTTACACCTATCGCATTGCCGATCGTGATGCGCGGCCCGTGCTGTCACGCGGTGCTGTGTGGTGGCATCGCTATCCCCTCGACGTCGATGCGATGGCGGCCGCCTGCCCTGCGCTTTTGGGCGAGCAGGACTTTAAAAGCTTTTGCAAGGTTGCCTCTGCCGTGGGCAAACCTACGCACCGCTGCGTAATGCGCGCCGAGTTTGGCCATGAGGTTGCGTTTGGCGAGGACATCCTGACGTTTACCATCGAGGGCAATGCGTTTCTGCATTCGATGGTCCGCACGATCGTGGGCACGCTTGTCAAGATTGGCATGCATCGCCGTGAACCCGAGTGGATGCGCGAGGTCATCGATGCTTGCGACCGTACCGCTGCGGGCCCCACGGCTCCTGCCTGCGGCCTTACGTTTATGGGCGTGGATTACGATCCCGCCGAGCTCGTCGTGCTCGACTAGGGGAGGGCTCGACGCGTCGTGCGTCGACACCCGTCATCTGTGGGCTGCGCGTGTGCAACATCTGTTCTTGGCGTGCAATACAACCGGTGTCTAATTGCTTTTATTGTCGGGGTGTACCATGAACCACGGTTTGATTCATTGCTGTCGAGAGGACGGATAACTTGGTTCGACGTGGCTCGCATCCGCGACTTTCGGTGATCCTTGTGGTAGAAGGTTCGCCCAGCTATGCGATGCGTGCGCTCGAGAGTATCCAGAACCAAGACCTCTACGATTTGCAGATTGTCGTTGTTTGCCGCGATGCTGCGCCCGGTGTGCGCCATTCGCTTCAAGTTGCTGCCGACAGGGACATCCATATTGATTTGATTGACGTCGAGGACGCGAAGCGCGGCGCTTGTATTCGTGCCGGTTTTGATGCCTCGCGCGGCTCTCACATCATCGCCATGAACGCCGATGAGTGGTTTGCTCCGCAGGCCCTTTCCAAGATGGTCGATATCGCGTGCGATACTGCGGCAGACATGGTGTTCCCCTCGGTGTCGCTCGATCGATACGATGCGCATCGCGAGCGTCATTCGCGCGTCTTGGATGCTGCCTCTATTGCCATAGAAGACGAGTCTTCTATGGTGACTGGGCTGCCCCAGTTGATTTTGGGCGGCCTAGTCGCTCAGACCTCTGGCGCGATGTATAGCCGTCCGCTGTTTGAGGCATGCCTGTCGCGCGGCAAGGCGTACCGTACGGTTGAGTTTATGGCTTATGCGCTCTCGCAGGCACGATTCGTGTCCGGCTGCGGCGACGCTTGTTTCCACGCGGTGGCACCTAAGCTTACAGATGCCTTTGATCCCACCATGTATGCCAGGATATCCGATGACACTCGAGCGCTCGACGAGCTTGCGGACTCACTCTCGGAAGCAGATAGCGGTGGTCGGCTCAAGCTGGCAAGCCAAAAGTTCTACTTTGCCGGACTGGTCGCCTGCATCGAGAATTTGTGTCTGAGCCCGCATGGGGTGTCGTCAATTGAGCGTTCCGCCCGCATGCGTGATATGCTCGAGGCGCCTCGAACCCGTCAGATGGTCGCCGCGCTCAAGGACAACCATCGGGGACTCGGTCTGTTGTTTGGGCCGATCGCCAGTGCCAAGCCCGCGCGCTGCGTGATGTGTACGCATCTGGCAGCTTTTCTCAACCGGACGGGCGTAAAAACCGCCTAAACGGCTCATTTCGAAACAAATTTGCATAGAATTGTTTCGAAATGCGTTCTTATACACAAAAGCCTTCAAATAGCGTTAAACTATTCAATCACTGATTGATTGTCTCCGCCATCTTTTGGAGAGAGGGTTTGTATGGCTAAAAAACGCAATGGGCGCCAGGATGCCATTAGAGATATTGTGCGCAATAAGGACGTCCGCACGCAGCGCGTGCTGGTCGATGAGCTCCGCGCTATGGGCTTTGATTGCACGCAGGCGACTGTCTCTCGCGATATTGCCGACATGGGGCTGCGTAAGCTCCCTGAGGGCATCTATGTTCTGGCAGAGGACCTGCACCTGCAGCGTATGGTTTCCGAGCTCGTAACGGGCGTTCTGCGCACCGATAATCTGGTTATGATCAAGGCTCAGCCTGGCACGGCTTCCGGCATCGCCGCCGCTGTTGATGCGGCAGAGCTGCCCGATGTGCTTGGCTCGCTTGCCGGCAACGATACGATTTTGGTTATTGCCCAGACGGCCGAGGACGGCGAGCGTCTTGAGGCGCTGATCAATAAGCTGAGCAATTCTCGCAAGTAGGCGTGCGGGTCGTGCGCTCGGCACTGTGCGCGCTGACATAGTGGCTTGTAAGGGGTATCGACGTTGGTCGGTACCCCCCTTTTTTTGTCTGCCGGTATAAAGATCGCCTACCAGGCCGCTTCGAACTAAAAGGCCCCCGAGCAGTTTAATAAGCTGCTCGGGGGCCCTGTTGCTTATGGCTGGATGAATTTCTAGCCGACCGTATCGTCAGGCGTGGGCGAGGGGTCGGGAGTGGGCGTAGGCGTAGGCGTAGGCGTAGGCGTAGGCGTGCCGCCATCGCCGCCGGTCGAACCACCAGTGGAGCCGCCCGTCGAGCCACCGGTCGTACCGGTGCCGCCGGTGGTGTCGCCGCCCGTGGTCTCGGTGGTCGTGGTCGTCGTTGTCGTCGTCGTTGTGGTTTCCTCTTCGTCCTCGTTCTCGTCCTTGTCGTCGTTCTCCGTCTTCTTGGTGTTGTTGGTGCCGTAGAACTTCCAGACGCTGTTGTTCTTGTAGGTGGGCGCCGTTCCGGTCGCAAACTCCTCGCGCTCGGTACCGGTCAGAACGGTGTTCATAAACCGCTTAAAGACAGGCAGGTTGGTGCTGTCGCCCAGCAGGTCTGTGCCGTATTTTTGGATGGGAATCTCGCCCGCGGAATAGCCGGTCCACAGGGCGCACGCCAGCTGCGGGGTATAGCCGCAGAACCACAGGTTGGTGGTGTTGTCGGTGGTGCCCGTCTTGCCGGCATAGGGCTGGTTGACGCTCAGGGCGCCGGCAGCACCCGTACCGCCGCCCTTCATGACGCCGGACAGAACATCGGTGACCGCGGCGGCCTCGCCCTCGGTAAGTACCTGTGAGGGATTGTCGGTGTGCTGGTACAGAACCGAGCCGGTACGCGAGTCGATCTCAGTGATGGCGATCGGCTGGCGATAATAGCCGCCGTTGGCAAAAGTGGCGTAGGCCGATGCCATCTCGAGCGGCGAGATGGACCCGGTGCCGAGCGTCATGACGGGAACGTCCTCGATATTGTCCTTGGCGGGATCGATGCCGAGCTTTTTGACGAGCGACATGATCTTGTTGTTGCCGATGGCTTCTGCCACCTGAATGTAGCCGGTGTTGGATGAGTATGCCGTTGCCTGCTTAAGCGTGATGTTGCCATAGCTCTGGTTGGCATAGTTTTGCACCTTGGTCGTGGTGCCCTTGGCTGTAAGAGGCGAGTTGCAGTTGAGGGTGACGTTGGGGTTCATGCCGTTTTGGATGGCAGTTGCCAGCGTAAAGGCCTTAAACGTGGAGCCCACGGGGCGCTTTGCCGTAGCGTGGTTCACGTGATTCTCGTCGGCGTTGTAGTCGTAGCCGCCCACCATGCACTTGATGTAGCCGGTCTTGGGGTCAACGACGACCATGCCCATGTCCAGGCCGTCGAGCGAAAGCGTGTCGAGCTGCGCTCGCACAGCCTCCTCGGCCACCTGCTGCATGGTGGGGTCGATGGTGGTCTTGACGGTCAGACCGCCCTTAAAGAGCACGTCGGTGGAGAACTCCTGCTCAAGCAGCTGCTTAACGTAGGAGACAAAGTAGGGTTGAGAGTACACATCGACGCCACTGCCCGAAATCTCGGTCACGTTAAGCGTGATGGGCTCAGCCTGTGCGGCATCGTGCTCTTCCTGTGTGATGTGGCCCAGACGCAGCATGTTGTCCAGAACCTTGTTGCGGCGGGACAGTGCCAGGTCGGGATTGACCGTGGGGTCGTACTGCGAGGGCGAGTTGGGAAGGCCGATGAGCAGCGCGGCCTCGCTCAGGGTGAGGTCGGCGGCGCTCTTGGACAGATAGGTTTCGGCTGCGGCCTCGATGCCGTAGGCGCCGTGACCGTAGTAGATGGTGTTGAGGTACATCATGAGGATCTCGTCTTTGGAGTACATGTCCTCCATCTTGACGGCGATGTAGGCCTCGCGCACCTTACGCTCGATGGTCGAGTCGAACTGCTCCTCCTGCAGGATGGTGTTGCGCACCAGCTGCTGGGTGATAGTCGAGGCGCCTTCGTGCCCGCCGCCGAGGGTTGCCACCGCAGCACGCGCGATACCCCACAGGTCGATACCGCCGTGCTCGTAGAAGCGCTCGTCCTCGACGTCAACGGTGCCCTGCAGCACGTAGGGGGAGACCTCGTCCTTGGTGATGGACTTGCGGTTTTGCGTGTAGAAGCTCGCGATCTTGTTGCCGTTGCAGTCGACGATCTCGGTGGGCTCGCTCACCAGATACGCGTTGGCGTCGGTGTAGTCGGGCAGATCGGACAGCCAGCGGTTGACGTTGCCGACCATGCCGATGCCAAATGCCACGCCCGCGATAAGCAAAAAGCCCAAAAACGAGAGCAGGATTATGGGCAGGGCATGCGTCTTTGAACGGCTGTGTCCCTGTCGTTGGCGAGGACCCATATTTTGACCTCCAGGTATGTCGTGCCGGACGGTGGATGTGCCGTCGGGGCAGGATGGACATAAGTTATTACACGATAAACCAAACGGGGCGCGCGAGGCCTCGTGTATGCTGGAAGACGGCATTTTTCAGAGTGAATGCATACCTTGGTAAGGAGTTTGTCGATGGCGATTCGGACGATGGGGCCGAGCGGACAATACGAGACTGGATTGGATGCTGCCGGTGCGGCGCTACCCGAGCTGCTGGCGCCGGCGGGCGGGCTCGACCAGATGCTTGCGGCCATCGCCGCGGGTGCCGATGCCATCTATGCGGGGTTGGGCGGCTTTAACGCCCGTGTGAGCGCTCATGGCTTTACGGATGACGAGTTTGCGCGCGGTTGTGCCGTGGCGCATGCTCATGGCGTGCGTGTGTACGTGACGCTCAACGTGTTCGTGTTTGACGATGAGCTGTCCGACGCGGTGGCGCTGGGAGCTCATGCACTGGAGCTGGGCGCCGATGCTCTGATTGTGGCCGATGCCGGGTTGGCCTGCGCGCTGCGCGCGGCGATTCCCGGGGTCGAGATTCACCTGTCCACGCAGGCGGGCGCTCATAGCGAGGGTGCCGTGCGGCTTGCCGCCGACGAGCTGGGGGTCGAGCGCGTGACGACGGCACGCGAGCTGACGGTCGACGAGATTGCGGCGCTATGTGCCACGGGCGTGCCCATCGAGGTATTCTGCCACGGTGCGATTTGCATCGGCTATTCGGGGGCGTGCGAGTTCTCGGCCCTGCGGCGTGGGCGCTCGGCGATGCGCGGCGACTGCACACAGCCGTGCCGTCTGGCGTACGACCTAGTGGACGAGGCGGGGCAGAGTGTTGTTGCTGTCGAGGGAGATCGCCTGCTGTGTCCGCGCGACTATCTGGGTATTGCGCATCTGCCCGAGCTTGTAGATGCCGGCGTGGCGTCGCTCAAGATCGAGGGGCGCATGAAGAACCCCGATTACGTATTCAACGTGGTGCGGGTGTGGCGCCGGGCACTCGATATGCTGTGCGACGGCGCGTGGGACCCCGGTGCCGTGGAAGAGCTTGAGCGTGAGCTGGGAAGATCGTTTAACCGTGGGTTTACCGATGCGTACCTGCGAGGGCGTTCGGGTGCCGAGCTGATGAGCTTTGAGCGCGCAATTAACCAGGGCGTGCGCGTGGGGCGCTTGGTCGCTGTGGGCCACGAAGAGGTGACCGTTGAGCTCGACGCCGCCGTGGCGGCGGGTGACACGCTCGAGATTCGGTTCTATCCGGGTGTCGACGCGCGTCCCGATGTGCCCAAGCGCTGGCCGCAGGTGCCCTGCCCGGTGGATGCCGCAGCGTGGAAGCGCGTTGTCGTGCATTGCAAGCGTAAGGTTGACACGGGCTGCGAGGTATACCTGATTCGCAGCGCCGGCGTGTTGGATCAGACGGCGGCTGTGTTGGAGCGCATGCGGGCCGAGGCGGATGCGATTGCGCCCGTTGCGCGTGCCGTTGAGGTGCTGCCCTTTGAGGACGTTGCGGTGGATGGCGGTGCGTCGACGGAGTTGGTGGAGTGCGCGGTTCCCGCTCGCATGGTTTTTGCTTGGCAGCTGATGGATGCCGACCCGCGCGGAGAACTCGATTTGTCCGACGCCGTTGTGGTGCTTGACGAGGTGTGCCGCACGGGTGACGCTGACCGGACCCGCTCACTGATGCAGCGTGCCGGGTGCGTCGTCTGCCGCAACCTGGGACAGGTGGTGATCGCTCGCGAGCTGGGCGTGACATTTGACGTGGCGGCGCCGGTGTTCTGCGCGAATCGGGCCACGCTTACCTGGCTGCGCGGACTCGGTGCGGGGCGGGTGTACTTGCCGGCCGAGTTGCTCGGCAATGATGCGGAGCGTATTGCCGAACTGGCTGCTGAACCCGGCGTCTTTGGTCCGGTCGACGCCGACCGTCCCGAGCTTATGGTGTGCGAGCACTGCCTGCTGACCGCCGAGGGCGTCTGCGCCACCGATGCGACGGGACAGGTCCGTTGCCGCGACTGCTTGCGTCGTCGGCAGGTACGCTATCTGGTTGAGCGTGACGGTACACGTCTGCCAGTTGCCATTGACGCATGCGGCAGGACGAGGATTTTCCTGTCGTAGGTGCCGCGTCGCGTCAGTTTGTTATCATAAGAGAGTTTATGGACTTCCAGCACCGCCGTTTTCGGCGAGGGTGCTATAGCAAAAGGAGGATACCCAATGCTGTCTGTTGACGAGCAAATGCGTATCATCACCTCGGGCGCCGCGCAGATCGTTCCCGAGGCCGACCTTCGCAAGAAGCTTGAGAAGGGCGAGCCCCTCAACATCAAGCTCGGCGTCGACCCCACCAGCCCCGACCTGCACCTGGGCCACGCCGTGCCGCTGCGCAAGATGCGTCAGTTCCAGGACCTGGGCCACAACGTCACCCTCATCATCGGCAACGGTACCGCGTTGATTGGCGACCCTTCGGGCAAGAATTCCACCCGTCCGCAGCTTTCGCAGGAGCAGATCGAGGCCAACGCCGAGACCTACGTGAGCCAGGCCATGAAGATCCTGGATCCCGAGAAGACCACCATCGTGCACAACGGCGACTGGATCCTTTCGATGGACCTGGCCGGCCTGCTGCAGGTGTGCTCCAAGTTCACCGTCGCCCGCATCCTTGAGCGCGATGACTTTACCAAGCGCTACCAGTCTCAGACGCCGATCGCCCTGCATGAGTTCCTGTATCCCGTGATGCAGGCCTTCGACTCCGTGCAGATCAAGGCCGACGTGGAGATGGGCGGCACCGACCAGCTCTTCAACCTGCTCGCTGGTCGCGAGCTCATGGAGAAGATGGGTATGGAGCCGCAGATCGCGCTTACCATGCCGCTGCTCGAGGGCACCGATGGCGTGCGCAAGATGTCCAAGTCCTACGGCAACTACATCGGCCTGACCGATGCTCCCAAGGATATGTTCGGCAAGACCATGTCCATCCCCGACGAGATGATCGGCAAGTACTATCGTCTGGCCAGCTCGCTCACCCCGGCCGAGGTCGACAAGATCGACGCTGCTCTGGCCGATGGTTCCGCCGATCCCTATGAGCTCAAGCGCGCACTGGGCCGCGACCTGTGCGACACCTACCACGGCGCCGGCGCCGGCGACGAGGCTCAGGCCGAGTTCGACCGCGTGTTCAAGGAGGGCCAGCTTGCCGACTTCCCCGAGAAGCACGTTGAGCTGACCGTCAACGACGAGGGCCAGATTTACCTCGCCGGCCTCCTCAAGGACCTGGGTCTTTCTGCCAGCGCCGGCCAGGCCCGTCGCGATATCGACGGCGGCGGCGTCAAGATCAACGGCAAGGCCGTGGCTCCCAAGAGCTACAACATCGATCCCAGCGCCCTCAAGCTGGGCGACACCCTCTCCGTAGGCAAGCGCAAGGGCTTCAAGTTGATTTAGTTCC
Source organism: uncultured Collinsella sp. (assembly GCA_938023085.1). GTDB lineage: Bacteria > Actinomycetota > Coriobacteriia > Coriobacteriales > Coriobacteriaceae > Collinsella. The sequence goes on along the minus strand of CALHDP010000161.1, from coordinate 4,477 downwards.
GCCGTTCTACCGAACGGCGGACCGGCCGACGCTGCGCGGGCCGCATTTGGACAATCTGACGTTCAACTTCAAGGGCGCGACCAGAAGGTCAGCGCCCTTTCGTTTCACGTCACCTTGTCTCAAATGCGGCCCGCTCGCTGTCGTTGCCAAAACATCGGCGCTCCCTTTGTTGGCACTTTGGGACACTCCTTGTATTGGTGCTCAGCGGCAGTCCCCATTGCACCAAGTGGCGTGTGCCGTTAAGCGGAGAGGCGCATTGTTGACCCATCGTTTGGGCATACAATGGCTATTGGTTTGCTGCGGTGAAGGTTTGTCCGCTCCGCAGCTTTTTTCTACGGTTAAAGGAGTATGTATGTCCGTTGAGGTCATGAGGTCTGTGATCGATGCTGCCGAGGGTCGCGTGCCCGTCGACACGCTGTTTACCAATGCGCAGATTGTCGACGTGTATGGCCAGCGTGTGGCGCCCGGTAGCGTTGCCGTCAAGGACGGTGTAATCGTCGGCGTGCTCTACGATGGTCGCGACGATGCTGCTGGCACCTACGAGGCAACTGAGGTCATCGACTGCCAGGGTCGCTATCTCGCTCCCGGTTTTATTGACGGGCATCTGCATATCGAGTCTTCGAACATCCGTCCCGCCGAGTATGCTCGCATGGCCGCGACGCGCGGTACTACCACCGCCATTGCCGACAGCCACGAGATTGCCAATGTTGCCGGTCTCGACGGCTTGCGCTTTATGATCGAGGATGGCCGCCGCGCGCCCATCTCCATCAAGTACATGATGCCTTCGTGCGTGCCCGCGCTGCCCGACGAGCAGGCCGGTGCCGTGATTACCGCCGCCGATATGCAGGAGTTTTTTGCCGAGCATCCGGGCGATGTCTTTGGCCTGGGCGAAATGATGAACCTGCCGGGCGTCTTTATGGCTGACTCCGAGACCTGTGCTCGCATCGATGCTGCCAACCAGACGCCGTCCAAGCAGGTCGACGGCCATGCGCCGCTCGTTGCCGGTAAGGACCTCAACGCCTATGCCGCAGCGGGCATTATCGCCGACCACGAGTCGACGATTCCCGAGGAGGCACTCGACAAGCTGTCCCGCGGCATGTATGTGATGCTGCGTGAGGGCACGTGCAGCCACGACCTGGCCAACCTGTCTCCGATGCTGTTGGAGAATCCTTCCCGTGCCCGCCGCTGCTGCTTTGCGACCGACGACCGCGCTCCCTCCGATGCGCTTTCGACCGGTATGATCGACAACGCCTGCCGCGTGGCGATTGAGGCCGGTATCGACCCCGTGGTCGCTATCTCCATGGCGTCCCTCTCCACGGCCGAGGCGTTTGGCCTGGACCACGGTTGCCGCGACCCGCACGAACTGCGTGGCGCCATCGCCCCGGGCAAGCGTGCCGACCTGCTGGTACTCAATGACCTGACGTTTGCCACGGCTCCGCATCGTGTTTATGCCGCCGGTGCCCTGGTGGCGCAGGGTGGCACCTTTGTGGGCGAGGTCGCACCCGAGACTGCCGAGGTCGCCTCTCTTGCCGATGAGCTGCGTGCTTCCGTTAAGCTGCCGAAGCTTTCGCTTGACGTGTTCGATTATGCCTTTAAGCCGGGCGAGGCCGTTATCGATGTCATCCCGGGTATGGCTATCACGGGCATGGTTCGTCCCGAGAGCGCCGAGGACTTGCGCCGCATTATGCTAATCGAGCGCCATGGCCGCGGCGTGTCGTTGCAGACCGAGGGTGCCGATGGCGACGGTCCCGCCGGCATGGGGCTCGTCGGCAAGCATATCGGTCGCGGCTGGGTGCGCGGTTTCACCATCACGGGTGGCGCCATTGCCTCCACGATCGGCCACGACTCGCACAACGTGTGCGTGGTGGGCGACAACGCCGCCGATATGATGGCTGCTGTCGAGGCCGTGGGCCAAGGTGGTCACGTGCTGGTGCGCAACGGCGAGGTCGTGGCGCGCATTCCGCTGGCGCTCGGTGGCCTGATGAGCGAAGGCACGGCCGAGGACGTTGCCGCGCAGCACGACGACTTTATGGTCAAGGCACGCGCTATGGGTATTGAGCCGCCGCTCGACCCCATCATGGGCATCATCTTCCTGCCCCTGCCGGTGATCCCGACGCTCCGCATTCGCCCCGAGGGCATGTTCGACGTCACGACCTTCACCTACGCCGACTAGTCATCGGGGGCGTTCTTAAACGACTGGCCGTCGGGGTGGCGTGTCGCCTGGCACCGCGACCGTAGGACCTCTGGCATGTGTGAGCTATTTGCCAGGTCCTTGTAACGTTTACGCCCGCGGAGTCTTATTTGAGCTCCCTTTGGGTACGTTGAAATCGGATACACGTTCGATTCCAACAAGCCCGAAGGGAGCTTTTCTATGTTTAAACTGATTGCATCCGATATGGACGGCACACTGCTTGACGAAAACGGCCAGGTGCCTCCCGAGACCTACGAACTGATTCTGGCGCTACACGAGCATGGCGTGCATTTCGCCGCATCGTCAGGTCGTCGCTACGATCGCCTGTGCGAGTTCTTTGCGCCCGTTCGCGACAAGATGGACTTTGTCGCCGCTAACGGTGCCCAGGTCTTCGCCGACGGCAAGATGGTAGACCGTGAGGTGTATTCGCACCTGGCGATTCGAAGGCTCGCCCAAGCCGTCAGGACGTTTCCCAATCTGCATCTTGCGCTTTTTGACCGAACCAAGTCCTTCTTGCTCGATGACGAGTGCAAGTTCGTGCGTGAGGTCGATAAGGACCTTCCCAATGCCGAACGCATTTGGGAGCTGCCCGATCCCAGCGTAAATATCATCAAAGCGAGTATCTTTTGCGACGACGGTGCCGTTATGGACAGTGCTTACGTACTACAGCGCGAACTTGGTCAGCTCTTTACCTTTGCGCCTTCGGGCAACGCGTGGATCGATGCCATGCAGCCCGGTGTGTCGAAGGCCTCGGGTATCGCGCAGCTCGCGGAGCATTACAACATTGGGCGCGACGAGGTCATGGCGTTTGGCGACTCGATGAACGACTACGAGATCATTCGCTTTGTCGGCACGGGTTGCGCGATGGAAAACGCGCGCCCCGCGCTCAAAGCGGTTGCCGATCGCGTCGTAGGCTGCAACCGCGACCATGCCGTTCAGCGTGAGCTCCGCCGCGTGCTGGAGAGTCTCGCTTAATCCGGCAGCTGGGGATCTTCCTTTTCTGCCGGCAGTGGGGGACAGCCCTTGCAGCTTTTTCGCGAAGACTGTCCCCAACGACTAGTCATTCAAGAACGTCCCCAGTGACTGGCCAATGACTAGGCGAGGGCGGCCATGATGGTGCGGGCGACGCCGTCGTGGTCGTTGTCGAACTCGGTGATGGCGTCGGCGGCGTCGCGGTCCTCGGGCTCGGCGTTGATCATGGCCATGCCGTGGCCTGCTGCCTGCAGCATGGGAATGTCGTTGATGTTGTCGCCGAACGCCCATGCGTCGGCGAGACGCTCGCCCAGGTGCTCGCAGAGCCACGTGAGGGCCGTTCCCTTGGTGGCGCCCTCGCCCATGACCTCGATATTCATGGCGTACGAACGCGTGACCTCAATGCCTTCGAGCGTGTCGAGCGCCGCCGCGATGGCGTCGCGATCGGCCGGGTCGTGCCAGTACATGGCGATGCGTTCGAGCGTCTCGACCTCGTCGATCTTGCTGTCGATATCCATGTCGATCGGTGTTCGTGTGCGCTTGAGCGAAGCCGCGATGTGGGGGTCGCCGCCGCAGAATTCGTCCAGGCGCGTGTAGAGCGAGCGGGGGAGGAAGCACTGCCCATCTGCGAAGATATCGAAGGTGACGTCATGGCCGACGGCAATGCTATGGACGCGGTGGGCGATGGCGCGGTCGAGCGGTCGGCTCAATATGCACGTGGCGCGTGAGGCATCGGTGGGCACGTCGTCGTCGAGCTGCCAGACGCTGGCTCCATTGGCGCAGACGGCATAGTGCACGGCGGGATGGGCGAGGATGGGCTCAAAGATGCCCGACAGCGGACGTCCCGTGCAGGGCACAAATTCAATCCCGCGTCGAGCGAGCTCGTCGAGCATCGCCCAGGTGGCATCGCTCATCTGCTTATCGCTCGTCAACAGCGTTCCATCCATATCGGAAAACACAATCATTTGATGCAGCCCTTTCTGCTGGCATAAAAAGCGTGGCCGAGGGCGGTGATGCCCTGGCCACGCTCGAGTTCTATAACGGTCCGCGTCCTAGCGGCCGGCGAGTGGCTTGTACTCCAGCGGCTCGATCACCGGACGATAGGCCGGGCGAATAATACGGTGCGCGCAGAAGAGCTCTTCCATGCGGTGTGCCGACCAGCCGGCCATGCGGGCGACGGCGAATAGCGGCGTAAAGAGCGTCTCGGGCACGCCGAGCATCTTGTAGATAAAGCCCGTGTACAGGTCGATGTTGGCGCAGATGGGCTTGGTCATGCCGTGATCGCGCATCACTTGCGGGGCCAGGCGCTCGATG
>CALHDP010000160.1 GCA_938023085.1 uncultured Collinsella sp. | reverse complement strand
GGCGGCTTGATAAAGATCAGCACGGCCTCGGGGAAACGCTCCTTCACCTGCAGGGCACCCTGGACATCGATCTCCAGAATCAGAGACGCGCCCGAGGCGAGCTTGGATGTGACCTCGCTCACCAACGTGCCGTAGCAGTTACCGTGGACCTCGGCCCACTCAACAAACTCACCGTTTGCCACGCGGCGGTCGAACTCCTCACGCGTCAGAAAAAAGTAGTTGACGCCGTCGACCTCACCTTTGCGTGGTGCTCGCGTGGTAGCCGAAACCGTCAGGCCCAGGTTCGAGCGGCGCTCGCGCACACGAGTGACGAGCGTACCCTTGCCTGCGCCTGACGGTCCAGAAATCACAAAGAGCTTGGAATCCTGAGCGCTCACTTATTTGGTCAGCTGCTCGAGGAGCTGCTCGCGCTGACGGACGCCGAGGCCCTGGACGCGACGGGTAGCGGAGATACCGAGCTCCTCCATGATCTTGGCGGCCTTGGCCTTGCCATAACCAGGGAGAGACTCGATGAGGGTGGAAACCTTCATGCGGGAAGCGATGGGGTCATCGGAGTTGAGCACGGACTCGAGGGACTTCTCGCCCTTCTTGATCTGCTCGCGAAGCTCAGCGCGGGCGTGACGTGCGGCAGCAGCCTTCTCAAGAGCCTGCTTGCGCTGCTCATCGGTAAGCTGAGGGAGTGCCATTCGTACCTCCAAAAAGTTGGGTTATATCTGATTCAATAATTGGCATTTTAGCACGTAGAACGTACAAAATGCCCAATCGCGGCTCCATAGGTTAGACGATACCCGCAAAAAGTGCAATATACTGCGCCCAAAGTTAAGCCCCTGACCTGCGATTCCACACAAAGGATGGGAAAGTTTACGCAGGCACAGGGGCTATTTTGTGCTAATGAGACCCAAAAGTGGTGACTTAGGGGAATCTTTTAGGCGACGTTTTCGACCAGCTCAGCGACAATAGCGTCAAAGGCGGCAACCGGATCGTCGGCGCCGGTGATGGGACGGCCCACCACAATGTGGCTTGCGCCCCGCTCGATAGCCTGGGAAGGCGTCGCCACGCGGGACTGGTCACCAAGGGCGGCACCCACCGGACGCACGCCCGGAGTCACGATCAGGGCATCGGGACCCAGCAGCTCACGCATGTCGTGAGCCTCCATCGGCGAGCACACGATACCGTCGATGCCGTTGGCCTGAGCGAGCTTTGCCAGGCGGGCGGCCTCCTCGGCCACGGGCGACTCGACGCCGATCTCGCTCAAGGCATCCTGGTTCATGCTCGTGAGCACGGTGATGGCGACGAGCTTGGCGCGGTCCTCGCGCGCCTCCTCGGCGCCCTCGCGGCAGGCAGCGAGCATGGCGCCCGAACCCAAGCCGTGGACCGAAAGCAGATCGGCACCGGCAAGCGAGGCCGAGCGGGCGGCACCGCGAACCTGATGCGGAATGTCATGGAACTTAAGGTCAAGGAAGACCTTAAAGCCCAGGTCCTTGAACGTCTTGACGATCTCAGGACCCTCGGCGTAATAGAGCGTCATGCCAACCTTGAGCCAGGCGGCATGGCCCGAAAGCTCGTGGGCGAGCTCGAGCGCACGCTCACGGTCGCAGTCGAGAGCGACGATCACGCGGTCGCGGGCATCGGTCTCTAGCATTCGAAAGCACCTACCAGTTCGTTGATGTCCTTCACGCCCTGGGACTCGGCCCAGGCCTCGAGCTCATGCGCGATCTTGAGCGAAGCGCACGGATCGACGAAGTTGGCCATACCGACCGACACGCAGGTGGCGCCGGCCAGGATAAACTCGGCCGCATCCTCACCGGTCATGACACCGCCGACACCGTTGATGGGGATATCGACGGCCTGGGCAACCTCCCAGACCATGCGCACGGCGATGTGATGACACAGCGGGCCCGAAAGGCCGCCCTTGGGCTTGGCCACGCGGGACTTGCGGGTATGGACGTCGATGGCCATGCCCTGGATGGAGTTGATGACCGAAAGGCCGTCGGCGCCGGCAGCCTCGAGGGCCTTGGCGATCTCGGCGACGTTGACCGGCGCCATCTTCACGAACAGAGGCTTATCGGTCACCTTGCGGCAGGCAGCCATAACGGAAGAGGCGCCCTCGGGCGTGGAGCCCATGGCGGCACCGCCGGCGGCGATATTGGGGCAGCTCACGTTGATCTCGTAGCCGGCAGCCCAGGGGCACAGCTCGACATACATCTCGAGTGCGCGGACAAACTCGTCAACGGAGTGGCCGGCAACCTGACAGATGACCTGGCAGCCGTCCTTGGAAAGCTGCTCGAGCCACGGACCGGACTCGCGGGCAAAGGCGGCCACGCCGGGGTTCTGAAGGCCCACGGAGTTGATCATACCGCCGGGGATCTCGGCCATGCGGGGCGCGGGGTTGCCGGGCCAGGGCTCGGCAGCGCAACCCTTGGTGGTGATGGCGCCCAGCTGGGAAACATCAAAGAAGTTCTGGAACTGCCAACCGTAGCCAAAGGTACCGGCTGCGGTGTTGATGGGGTTCTGCATCTTGACGCCGCCGAAATCGACGGCCATGTTCACGGTACCCACTAGAAGACCACCACCTTGGAAGCATCGAACACGGGGCCGCACATGCAAGCACCCTTCATACCGTCGACCGTCTCGACATTGCAGGTGTTGCAGGCGCCAAAGCCGCAGCTCATCATGCGCTCGAGCGACACCTCGCAGTACGCACCGGCCTCGGCGGCAGCGGCGGCGACCTTCTTCATCATGACGGCGGGGCCGCAGCTGGCGACGTAGTCGTAGCCGCCCTCGCCGAGCAGCTCGGCGGCAGGATCGGTGCAAAAACCGTGCATGCCGAGCGTGCCATCATCGGTGCACACGTTAACCGTGGCGCCCAGCGCGCGGAACTCATCGACACCCACGGCCTTGGAAGCGGTGCCAAAGCCCAGGCAAACGTCGACATCCACGCCCTGCTCGGCAAGCATGCCGGCGAGGCACAGCACGGGCGGAACGCCGATGCCGCCCGCCACGAGCAGCGCCTTCCTGGTGCCCTCGGGAACAAGCCAGCCGCGGCCGCCAGGGCCCAACAGGTTGGACTTGGAGCCGGGGGCCATCTGCGACAGACGACGGGTGTCGTCGCCCACGACGGCGTACCACAGCTCGACGGTGCCGGCCTGGGCGTCGGCGCGATAGAAGCTCAGAGGCACGCGAAGCAGCGAGGACGCATCGCCGGGCACGGCGATGTTCACAAACTGACCGGGCTTGAGCGCACTTGCAAGCTTGGGGGCCGAGATGACGAGCGAGAAGATGCCGTCGGCGATCTCCTGGTTCGAGACGACCTCGAAGTCGTGCATGCGTGCAGTGGAAGGTGTGGGCATAGACGCTCCAATCCCCCATGCGGTTGCATGGTCCAAACGAACAGAAAGCGCGGCACCGCAAGGGCGCCGCGCACAAAAGCGATAAGGCTATGCTAGCAGATGCAGCCGTCGGCGAGCGTCTGCTTACCGCCGACAAACACATCGGTGGCACGACCGGTAAGCGTGCGGCCGGCGAAACCGGAGTTCTCGGCGCGCGACTCGTAGCCGTCCTCGCCGACCGTCCAGGTGGCGGACGCGTCGAAAACAGTCAGGTCGGCAACGGAGCCCGCCTTGACCTGAACCTGGTCGAGGCCCAGGATCTCACGCGGCTTGATGGCCATGAGCTCGACCATGCGGCCCATGCTCATCTTGCCCGTGTTGACCAGCTCGGTGAGCACGAGCGACAGCGAGGTCTCGAGACCGATCATGCCAAAGGGCGCAAGCTCGAACTCGCGGGCCTTCTCCCACGGGGTGTGGGGAGCGTGATCGGTGACGATAACGTCGACGGTACCGTCGATGACGCCCTGACGGATGGCCTCGGCGTCCTCGTCGGTGCGCAGCGGCGGATTGACCTTGAGCGAGGTGTTGTAGGTCTCGTCCAGGTCGTTCTCGGTCAGGAACATGTGGTGCGGGGTGGCCTCGCAGGTCACCTGAACGCCAGCGGCCTTACCGGCACGCACGAGCTCGAGACCGTGAGCGGTGGAGATGTGCTGGATGTGCAGCTTGGCACCGGTCAGCTTGGCGATCTCGATGTCGCGGGCGATCTGGAGCTCCTCGCCGGCAGCCGGCCAACCCTCGAGGGCCAGACGGGTCGAGACCTTGCCCTCGTTGATCTGGCCGTGGCCGACCAGGTCCTCGTCCTGGCAGTGGCTCATGAAGACCTTGCCGAACATCTTGCCGTAGTCCATGCAGCGACGGAGCATGCCCGCGCCCTGCACGCCGCGACCGTCATCGGTGAAGGCGACGGCGCCGTGGGCGACCATATCGCCCATCTCGGACATGGCCTCGCCCTTAAGACCGCGGGTCATGGCGCCCGACGGATAGACGCGGCAGTGGCCGACCTCGGCAGCACGGGACTTGACGAACTCCACGACGGTGCCGTTATCGGTGACGGGATCGGTGTTGGGCATGGAGCACACGCCGGTAAAGCCGCCCTTGGCAGCTGCGCGGGTACCGCTCTCGATGTCCTCTTTGACCTCGTAGCCGGGCTCGCGCAGATGCACGTGCATATCCACCAGACCGGGGACGAGGTACTTGCCGGAAAGGTCGCGGACCTCGGCTCCCTCGACGGCGAGATTCTCGCCGACCTCGGCGATCTTGTCGCCGTCAATCAGGACGTCAACGACACCGTCAAGCTCGACGGACGGGTCGACGACGTGGGCATTCTTAAGAAGCAAGGCCATTATCGGCACCTCCAAGCAGCAGATACAGGATAGCCATACGCACGCAGATACCGGCGTAGACCTGCTCCAGGATGACGGAGCGTTGCGGGTGGTCGGCCATATAGGAGTCGAACTCGACGCCGCGGTTGATGGGGCCCGGGTGGCAGATGATCGCATCGGGCTTCATGAGCTTCTCGCGGTCCTTGGTCAGGCCGAAGAGCCTGTGGTACTCGCGAATGGTCGGGAACGGGGCACCCTCGAGGCGCTCCTGCTGCACGCGCAGCATGTAGACGACGTCCAGCTCGGGCAGGACGGAATCGAGGTCGCTCGTCACGTGGTCGCAGCCAAGGACCTCGGGTGCCGGCGGCAGCAGCGTGCCGGGGGCGACGGCGTAGGTCTCGCAGCCCATGATCTTAAGGGCGGGGATCAGCGAGCCGCAGACACGGGAGTGGGAGATGTCGCCGACGACGGCGACCTTCAGACCGTGGAAGTCACCCTTGTGCTCCCAGATGGTGTACAGGTCGAGCAGGGCCTGCGTGGGGTGGTTATGCTTGCCATCGCCGGCGCAGATAACGCTCGCGGGCGAGTTCTGCGTGACGATGTAGGGCGCGCCGGCGTGCTTGTCGCGCACGACGATGCAGTCGATCTTGTAGGCGTTGAGGGTCTCGACGGTATCGACGAGGCTCTCGCCCTTGACCGTGGAGGTCGAGGAGCCGCCAAAGTTGAGGCTGTCGGCCGAAAGACGCTTCTCGGCGAGCTCGAAGGAGCTGCGGGTACGCGTCGAGGGCTCGTTGAACATGTTGACGATGGTCTTGCCCTTGAGCGTGGGGACCTTCTTGATCGCACGCTCGTTGACCTCGGAGAACGCCTTGGCGGTCTCGAGGATGAGCTTGATATCCTCTTCGGAGTACTCGGTAATGTCGATCAGGTGCTTATGGTTGAACGCCACGGTACTACTCACCTCCCAGCGGCGCGGAGCCCACGTGGGAACCCGGCGCGACGTCGTTAATCTCGACAGCGGTGTGGCCGTCGACTTCCTTCATATATAGGTGCACGTTCTCCTCATGCGACGAGGGAACGTTCTTGCCGACAAAGTCCGGCGAGATGGGGAGCTCGCGGTGACCGCGGTCAACGAGAACTGCCAGCTCAATGCGGCTCGGGCGGCCCAGGTCCATGACGGCGTCCAAAGCGGCGCGGATGGTACGACCCGTGTACAGGATGTCGTCCACCAGCACGACGCGCTTGCCGTCGACGCTGAAGGGAATGTTGGTAGCGTGGATCGCGGGAGCGAAATTGGTCGCATAGTCATCGCGGTAGAAGCTGATGTCGAGGCTGCCGAGCGGAACGTCGACGCCCTCGATCTCCTTGATCTCCTCGGCGAGCTTCTTTGCCAGAAGGTCGCCGCGCGTGACGATGCCGACCAGAGCGAGGTCTTCACAGCCCTCGTTGCGCTCGAGAATCTCGTGCGCGATGCGGGTCATCGCTCGATTGACGGCGGTCTCGTCCATGATGACCGCCTTGGGGGAAGTCGTGCCCATCGATCTCCTTCCTCACATGTCTTGACTGCTGACACAGTCAAAAAAATAGATGCCCGACCGCTCAAAGCGGACCAGACACCCACAGGAAGGGCTGCTCTATGGCAGCTATGTAATTCCATGTGGGTATCTCGTACCCCTTTAATGGTCAAGGGATAGTGTAGCCAACCTCGAGCTTAATTGCGAGCATTAATACAGAGCAATCCGTAAACGGAGCCCAATGCTCAATAAACCTATATATATTTGTGGGACGAGCTTGAAAACCTTGTTGCGAGCTGGCATAATCCCCTCTGCCGCACGCAAATCGGATCTACGTCCAGGGCCGTGGCGTGGGCACTATCGCCAAAAGAGAAATATCTCTGTGTAGATTACGCACAGGGAGCTGCTTCTGTGCTATAGTTCAGGCTTGTTTGTTAACGCGACATGTTCGTTTGTCGCCCAAGGAGGGTCAGTTATGTCCAAAGTTTGCGAAGTTTGCGGTAAGCACCCCGTTGCCGGTCGCTCCATCAGCCACTCTCACCGCGTCACCAACCGTAAGTTCCGCCCCAACATCCAGCGCGTCTACGTCGTCGTCGATGGTCACCGTCGTAAGATGAACGTTTGCTCCACCTGCCTCAAGTCCGGCAAGGTTGCGCGCTCCTAAATAAGGTCTTACCAACAAGTACCTCGGACTCTCCGGGTCAAAGACCTCGCGTTCACATAGAACTTACCAAAGGCGCCCTCCCCTACGGGGGGCGCCTTTTTGGTTTATTGACTACCAGCTGATCGTAAGACGACAACTATTAACATATGAATATGCAAAAGTCGTTCTCGATAACCCGACGCCTTTAAGCCAAAACCCCTCTGGAACCAAATGCTGGCCAATACGGCTTCAGGGCACCTACAAGGCGCAAAGCATCCGATCTTTCCTACGCTAAGTTGCATTATTTGGTTGAAACGGTTCATTTGATTGAAGCGTTTTAGTTTGTCTTTTACGGGAATCTGACCGTTCACCGATTTATTTCTTGCTATCATGCATCTTGTAGGGTAAATCTCCGATCGCAAGGAGACACAAATGGTGAAAAAGTCACCGGAAAACACTACTCCCGCAATTGTGGACAACGTAGAGGCGCTTGAGGCTAAGCTCGCTCAGATGCGAGAGGCCCAGGCGCTTTTTGCTACGTACACGCAGGAGCAGGTCGACAAGATCTTCTATGAGGCCGCCATGGCCGCCAACAAGGCTCGTATCCCGTTGGCGAAGATGGCCATCGAGGAGACCGGCCGCGGCGTTCTTGAGGACAAGGTCATCAAGAACCACTACGCCGCAGAGTACATCTACAACGCTTACAAGAACACCAAGACCTGTGGTGTCCTGGAGCGCGACGAGGCTTACGGCATCACCAAGATCGCCGAGCCCATCGGCATCGTGGGCGCCGTCATCCCGACGACCAACCCCACCTCCACCGCGATCTTCAAGACGCTGATCAGCCTGAAGACCCGCAACGCCATCATCATCTCCCCGCACCCGGCTGCCGCCAAGTGCACCATCGCCGCCGCCAAGCTCGTGCTTGACGCCGCCGTCAAGGCCGGCGCCCCCGAGGGCATCATCGGCTGGGTCGATGTCCCCTCCATCGAGCTGACCAACATGGTCATGCGCGACGTCGACATCATCCTCGCCACCGGTGGCCCGGGCATGGTCAAGGCCGCCTACTCCTCGGGCAAGCCCGCCCTGGGCGTTGGCGCCGGTAACACCCCGGTCGTCATCGACGACACCGCTGACGTGCTGCTCGCCGTCAACTCCATCATCCACTCCAAGACCTTCGACAACGGCATGATCTGCGCTTCCGAGCAGTCCGTGACCGTCATCGACACCATCTATGACCAGGTTAAGGCCGAGTTCCAGAAGCGCGGCTGCTACTTCGTCAAGCAGGGTGCCGAGATGGAGGCCCTGCGTGCCGCCATGTTCAAGAACGGTGCCCTCGATCACCGCATCCCCGGCATGGCTGCCGCCAAGATCGCCGAGCTCGCCGGCATCGAGGTTCCTGCCAAGACCAAGATCCTGATCGCCGAGGTCACCTCCACCGACCCCGCCAAGGAGGAGTTCTCCCACGAGAAGCTCTCCCCGGTCCTGGCCATGTATCACGCCAAGGACTTCCAGGAGGCCGTCGACAAGGCCGAGCACCTGGTGCTCGCCGGTGGCCCGGGCCACACCGCCTCTCTGTACGTGCACCCTGCCCAGGCCGAGAAGATCAGCCTGTTCGAGCACGTCATGAAGGCCTGCCGTATCGTCATCAACACCCCGTCCTCGCACGGCGGCATCGGTGACCTGTACAACTTTGGCATGAAGCCGTCTCTGACCCTGGGCTGCGGCTCCTGGGGCGGCAACTCCGTCTCCGAGAACGTTGGGGTGAAGCACTTGATCAACGTTAAGACTGTGGCCGAGCGCCGTGAGAACATGCTGTGGTTCCGCGCTCCCGAGAAGGTCTACTTCAAGAAGGGTTCCACGCCCGTCGCCCTCGACGAGCTTGGCAACGTCATGGGCAAGAAGCGCGCCTTCATCGTCACCGACCAGTTCCTCTTCAAGAATGGCAACACCCGCGCCATCGAGGCCAAGCTCGACGAGATGGGCATCGCCCACGACTGCTTCTACGACGTCGAGCCCGATCCGTCGCTGCAGTGCGCACGTCGCGGCGCCAAGCAGATGGCTCTCTTTGAGCCGGACGTCATCATCGCCGTCGGCGGTGGCTCCGCTATGGACGCCGGCAAGATCATGTGGATGATGTACGAGCACCCCGAGTGCAAGTTTGAGGACATGGCCATGGACTTCATGGACATCCGCAAGCGTATCTTCACCTTCCCCGAGATGGGCAAGAAGGCCTACTTCGTCGCCGTCCCGACCTCTTCGGGCACCGGTTCCGAGTGCACGCCGTTCGCCATCATCACCGACAAGGAGACCGGCATCAAGTGGCCGCTCGCCGACTACGCGCTGCTCCCCAACATGGCTATCGTCGACGCCGACAACTGCATGACCGCCCCGCGCGGCCTGACCGCTGCCTCCGGCATCGACGTCATGACCCACGCCATCGAGTCCTACGTCTCCATCATGGCTTCCGACTACACCAAGGGCCTCTCCGAGCGCGCTGCTAAGCTCGTCTTCGAGAACCTGCCCTCCAGCTTCACGAACGGCGCCAAGGACCCGCATGCCCGCGAGGAGATGCACAACGCCTCCTGCATGGCCGGTATGGCCTTCGCCAACGCCTTCCTGGGCCTCAACCACTCCATGGCCCACAAGCTCGGCGCTTTCCATCACCTGCCTCACGGCCTCGCAAACGCCGTCATCCTGACCCGCGTCATGCGCTACAACGCCGCCGAGGCTCCCGTCAAGATGGGTACCTTCTCCCAGTATCCTTACCCCAACGCGCTGCACAACTACGCCGAGATGGCCAAGTACTGCGGCATCGAGGGCAAGGACGACAAGGAGGTCTTCGAGAACTTCATCACGAAGCTCGAGGAGCTCAAGGACTTCATCGGCGTCAAGAAGACCATCGCCGACTACGGTGTTGACGAGCAGTACTTCCTCGACACCCTCGACGAGATGACCGAGCAGGCATTCAACGACCAGTGCACCGGCGCTAACCCGCGCTACCCGCTCATGAGCGAGATCAAGGAGCTCTACCTGGACGCCTACTACGGCCGCGAGCCCCAGGACTACGCCGTCTGCTAGTTTTAGCACGGTTTTTAACGGCGGGGGTGCACGGGTGTTTCACACACCCCCGCCGTCGCTTCTATCGCATCGTTGAAAGGATGCAACCATGCTGCTACCCGATTCCAAGACCGAGCTCGTCCGCCGTGGCAACAAGGTCGTTTACGACCTGGGCGACAAGATCGTCAAGGTCTTTAACGAGACCAAGCCTGTCTCCGACGTGTTCAACGAGGCTTTGAATCTTGCCCGCATCAATGAGTGCGGCATCCGCAGCCCCAAGGCGCTCGAGGTTTCCCAGCTCGAGAACGCCAACGGCTGGGCGCTCGTGACCGAGAAGGTTCCGGGCACCACCCTTGCCGAGAAGATGACTGCCGAGCCCCAGCGCTTTGGTGAGTACCTCGAGATGTTCGTCGACCTCCAGATCGAGATCCACGGCTACACCTCCCCGCTGCTCAACCGTCAGCGCGACAAGTTCGCCCGCATGATCGACAGCCTTGATCAGCTCAATGCCACCACGCGCTACAACCTTCAGGAGCGTCTGGACGGCATGACTAAGGAGTTCAAGGTCTGCCACGGCGACTTCAACCCCTCCAACGTCATCGTCGGCGACGACGGCCAGCTCTATGTGTGCGACTGGGCACACGCCACCCAGGGCTCCCCTGCTGCCGACGTTGCCACCACCTACCTGCTCTTCGCCCTCAACAGCAAGGACCAGGCCGAGGCCTACCTGGAGCTCTACTGCGACCGCGCCGACATGCCCATGCAGGTCGTGCGTCAGTGGACGAGCATCGTCGCCGCTTCCGAGCTCGCTCGTAAGCGCAACGTGAACGATGAGTTCCTGAAGAACTGGATCGACGTCGTCGATTATCAGTAATATCTGAGCGATTTATTTCGCATCGGAGGCACAATGGAAAACCCCGCAGCTCATTTGGGCTGTGGGGTTTTCCTTTACCCGTCGAGTTTATTCACGCAACAAAAAAAGACTGCTCCGCATCTCATTCTAAGAGAGATACGGAGCAGTCCCGCAATTACATCTAATAGCAGAAACGTCGATTAACGGCGAGCCGCCTTAACAAGCTCGGCAACCTTGGCGACGACCTCGTCGATAGCCACATCCTCGCGCTCGCCCGTGGCACGGTCCTTGAGTTCGACGGTGCCGTTCTTAAGGCCACGCTTACCCAGAACAACCTGATACGGGAAGCCCATAAGGTCGTTGTCGGCAAACTTAAAGCCGGGACGCTCATCGCGATCGTCGACGACGACCTCGATACCCTCGGCGCACAGGCCATCAACGATCTGCTCACAGACGGAAGCGCACTCCTCCTTCTTGGGGTCGAGCGGAATCACCGCGACCTCGTACGGAGCAACGGAGACCGACGAGACGATACCGT
>CALHDP010000159.1 GCA_938023085.1 uncultured Collinsella sp. | reverse complement strand
GGCGCTCAAGTACGGCTGCGACATCCTGGTCGCCACGCCGGGCCGTCTGGTCGATCTGATCGAGCAGGGCGCCTGCCACCTGGACGAGGTCAAGGTGCTGGTGCTCGACGAGGCCGACCGCATGCTCGACATGGGCTTTTTGCCCGCCGTTCGCCGCATTGTGCGCGAGACGCCGGCCGAGCGTCAGACGCTGCTGTTCTCGGCCACGCTCGACGAGGAGGCCGTGGGCGAGATTACCGACCTGGTGAGCGACCCGGCCCGCGTGGAGATCGCGCCTGCCACGTCGACCGCCGACACCGTCGACCAGTTTGTGTTCCCGGTGTCCATCGAGGCCAAGAACAACCTGCTGCCCGAGTTCCTCAAGAAGGAGGGCCCGGAGCGTACCATCGTCTTTATGCGCACCAAGCACCGCGCCGACAGCTGCTGCCGTCGTCTGGAGCGTAAGGGCATCAAGGCCGCCGCGATTCACGGCAACCGCAGCCAGGCCCAGCGCGAGCGCGCGCTTTCTGCCTTCCGCGACGGCACCGTCGACGTGCTGGTGGCAACCGACGTGCTCGCCCGCGGCATCGACATCAGCGACGTGCGCTACGTCGTGAACTTTGACGTGCCGGCCGAGCCGACCGACTACATCCACCGTATTGGCCGTACGGGCCGCGCAGGCGAGCTAGGCTGGGCCATCACGTTTGTGACCGAGCAGGATGTGGACGAGTTCTACGAGATCGAAAAGCTCATGGACAAGACCGCCGACATCTACGAGGCCGGCGACCTGCATGTGGGTCCCAATCCGCCCGCGGTTGATCCCGAGCGCGACCCTGCGGCCTTTAAGGTGAAGAAGAAGACCAAGCGCGGCAAGTCAAAGAGTAAGAAGAAGCTTGAGCAGGCGCGTCGCGACGGCAAGCGCAACGGCGACGATTACGGCGATGTGGCCGGTCGTTCCAACCGCGGTCGCGACGAGCGCCGTGGCGATGGCGAGCGTCCGAGCCGTCCCAAGCGCGGTGGCAAG
>CALHDP010000158.1 GCA_938023085.1 uncultured Collinsella sp. | reverse complement strand
TTGATGGTTCTTTGTGCTCTGCCCGTCTTCAGGAGCGCGGCTGGCATCGACGGACGGGTCGAATACCTCGAGTCGGGAATAACCCGTGTTGAGCAGGAATTGTCAGCATCCTATGCGGATGCGCTTGTGAATGCGGGGGAGGACGGTGTCTATACCTCTTCATCAAGCATGCCCGCGCTTCTGTACTCTCTTGCCGCGGGACGTCTTATCTTGGCACCGCTCTCTCCCCTACTTCCGTTTCTGCAGATATCGGATGGAGAGTACACCTATTATGACGGATCGAAGGAGTACTTGCTATGGGTCGCAACGGCCGTTGCCGTCTCGTTCCTTGCCGCGCGTCTTAACAAACGTGAAAAGCTCATCATCCAGGCACCGATGGGCGAGCTGGGTAGACTTGTTGCATCGAGCGTATGGGCGAGTGTTTTTGCAATGCTTGCCGTCCTCGCCATCAATCTTCCAGGGATAATCGCCGCGCTTGTGAAGAATGGCCCGGGCTCGCCGTTCTATCCGATAGGCTACATTCAATATGCGACTCCGGTTATCAAACCGGCTTGGCTGGTGTTCGCGCAGACGGCCATCTTGCAATTCTTGGTGGCAGCGTTCATCTCGCTCGTCGTTCACCTTGCCGTGAAGATTGCCAATAACCCTACGCTTGGAATCGTGTTCGTATGTGCCCTGATGGGGGTGACGATGGTTCCCGGGTATTACGGAAGATCCATCGCTTTACGTGAGTTCGCCCTGTTGAATCCCCTTACGTATGCGAACACTGAGTTGACCGTCGGCGCCTATAGCCCGTACCCGACAACGCAGATAGTGAATCTGCCTGGACTTTGCTTCGAGCGTGGCGCGATTGCCCTCGTATGCGCAATCGGGATCGAGGTGCTGGCAATTAGCCTGCTTTGCGTTGCTGGAAAGAGCGGCTGCGCGTGCCCGATATCCCCGATTTGTCTTGAGAGAGGTTCCTTCACCGCATCGAGAACGGCAACTCGTTCGAGCGCTTGTGCCTCCGCCGTTGCATACGTAAGAACGATGGGGAAACTGCTCCTGCGTTCTCCTACCCTCGCCGTATGCGCGATTGCAATGTCGACGGCGATGCTGGCCCCGGCTCTGGTCGAGGTGTTTCCTGACGCTGGTGACGTTTCCGCTGTTCGGTATAGGGATGGGGAGCTCCGTTCAATAGATCGGTATCTAGAGCAGAACGCTGCGAATATGGACGTCGAGGGCAAAGCGGCCCTGGAAGACATGCGGGATGCTCTTTCGGGTTTCGTGTACGCGCCTATGCCTGCGGAGGGGTTTCGAAGCCTTGCGACGTACGAGCGCGCTCGAGGTGAGCTGGGCGCGGCAGATGCGACTCTCCTGCAATCGATCGGAATCGAGCCGGAGACTCCTTCTCGTGCGGAGGCGCGCGCCCTTCTGCTTGAGTCGATCGCGAGCTTGCCGGACCCCAAGGTTTACGAGTTAAGTACGAAGATGCCCCCATTAATCCTCCTTTCGTATCTCCAGGCAGCGCTTCCCTCCTTATTTTTGCTGTTGCCCGTGGTTGTCACATCGCTCGCGTGCACCCACCTGCAGTGTCGTTCCCTTCTGGTTCTCCAGATCCCCGCAACAGCGCATGTGCGTTTTCTGACGGCTGTTGCGCTGGCTCTCCTGCTTGGCTTGGCGCTGCTTTTGGTGTCGATGGTTCCCGCTGTCGTTGTGTCCGTGATTAAGAACGGTGCGGGTGGATCGGAGTATCCCGTCGCTCTCATTCGGGCGGGAGCTTCGACAACGTCCACGGTGGGGGAGGCGGTGTTGTGCAGTATTCCGTTGCTGGTCATGGCATACGGCGTGATTTCCGTCGTCGCTGCGTTGACAGCAGCGATTAGCCGCAACCCCGTTGTCACCGGAATGGTTTGCGCGGTTCTCTTGGTGTTGGGTTCGTTGAGCGCTCATGTTGATAGCGTGGGCATGGGCGTCGCGCTGCTGGCTCCATTCGCCTCGTTTGATCCCGCTTCCCAGGTGGGGACGATTGGGTTCCTTGGGCGAGGGACGAACGCGATGCCTTTTGGAGAGGTCGTCGGCGCATCGGGCGCTCTGCTGGTGGTCTTGGGCGCCGTATCTCCGTTGATGGTGCGCCTGAGTGTTCCAAAGATCGAAAGGGGATGATCTCGATGATTGACCTTCAAACGCTGACGATCTCTTATGGAAAGAAGGTGCTCGTAGATTCGGTGAACGCTGAGTTTGCCCCGGGTACGGTCTACGGTCTCGTCGCTCCGAACGGGCATGGAAAGACGACGTTGCTGCGTGCGATGGCAGGTTTGCCGGGTCCTCGCGTGGACGGGAGCATCGTTCTGGATGAGGTGCAGGGTACGGGTGCGAGAGAGGTCCGTTCTATGATCTTCTATGCACCTGGTGAGGGGATGCTGCTGTATCCCGGATTGCGTGCGGAAGATCACCTCAAGATGGTTTGCGATATGTGGCCGCATGCTCGCGATATCGAAGAGATAGTGGAACAAACGCAGATAGGCGAGTTCGCGAAGATGAGGATCCGCACTCTGAGCCAGGGCATGAAGCAGCAGCTTACCCTGGCGATTGCGTATGCGACGGGCGTGCGGTACCTTCTATTAGATGAGCCCATGAACGCGCTCGACCCCAGCAGGGTGGACTTGCATTCCGAGATTCTCAGGAAGCTGGCCGATTCTGGTACGTGCATCATCATGTCATCCCACATCTTGGATTCGGTCGATAGGCTGTGCGATGAGATTCTGTTTTTGAAGGATGGGAGGCTCATTAGAAGCATTCCGCAAGATGATGCTGCGCCGAAGTCTCCTGGATCCCATTTCGCAAAGCCTGCCGGACGCGCCGAGGGTGCGCTAAGCACGTATCGGCGACTCTACGAAAAGGGCGGGTAGAAATGCAAGTTAAAAATCTATGTGGTCAATATAATACCGTTAAACCCGCATATCGATACCGCTCAGCCATTCGCCTCGCCCCCGTCGCACGTATCTTCATCCGGTCTGTTACTTTTAATCTAACGATTCTTTGAGGAACGTAGGTGCTTCCAAATGTACTGTCGACTTCTTCTCAAACTGATCCTAAGAGACAGGGCCGCATGGATTTGTACGCTCGTTCTCGCTGCAGCCTTTTCCGTCCCCATTGCGTTCAATTCACCCATCTACGGGCCCTTCTTTATGAAGCAGGGCATGCAGGGCTTTGTCGACGCATTCAATACGCGCGCACCCCAGGCCAACGGCACAGACCTATCGCCAGAGCAGCAAGCTGACGCGGAGCTTGCAAGATACGCGAACGCCGCCCTTGCCGCTCAAACCGACGCCGCCTTTCTCGATTCTGCCGAGAGCTACTACGCGCTCATGGACGAAGGCTTCCAATCCGGGTCCATCGTGGGAGACCGAGAGACCAATGACGCGGAGCTCGCATATTGCCGCGCCCTGAGCGGCTCCGGCATCACGGATATCCCGGCCTCCGCAAGCGACCTGCCATTCCTTTCCTTCCTGCCTTACGCCATTGCCGCGGCGCCGTCTTTCCTTCCCTTCATCCCCTTCCTTCTCTCGTCGATACTCGCGCTCGGCGCCACAAGGCCTGCGACCCTGGCGGCAAAGGCGCCCGTGCCCAAATTCCGGCGCCTTATCCAGATCGTGTTTTCGATAATCGTCGCGGGGACCGCGATGCTCCTCGCCGGCCTCGCACCCGGGGGCATTTACGCCTTGGCCCTAAACGGCTTCGGGCAAATTGGGTACCCGATCGCCTTCTTCCATGACGGCGCGCTTACCACCACGACCGCGGGAAACGTCTTCACAGCCCTGCTTCTCGCGCTGCTTGCGGGCGGAACCTTGATATCCGTTTGCTCCGCCGTCCTATCGGCCGCAACGAGGCACGTCCTCGCGGGCCCCCTTACCTCAGCGCTGCTTGTCGCGGCCCCGGCATTCCCGTTGCTGTCCGATTCGGCGCTGGAGCATAATGCCGTGCTCGGGCTCCTGCCGCTGGCCGTGTTCTCGCCTATCGAGGCCACGGGCTACGTAGGATGCTTCCCGACGGAATTCATTGGCTCCGGTTCAGGCAGCGCATCGATGCTTGCCGTGGCCCTGATATACGTCGCGGTCCTTTTTGCGGTCGGCGCCGTTGTTACACGTTCGCCCAAACAGGCTGGACCCGCTAAAAAGCACCATGGGCTCGAGCTTCTGGACGCGAGCGTGGGATACGGAAGCACGACGATACTTTCAATCGGGTCGCTTTTCCTGAGCCCGGGAACGGCGGCGGGCCTCGTTGCTCCCAACGGCTCGGGGAAAACCACCCTTCTTGAAGCACTGTCGGGCCAATTTCCCACCCGCATCCGCTCGGGAAGCCTGGCGGCAGACGGAATCCGCCAACGTCGATCAGCCGAATTCGCAGAACTCGTCTACCTGAGCTCTTCGGGCAGCGCGGATCTCTACCCCACGCTATCGGCCATCGAGCACCTTGCTTTCGTTAGGGAGGCGTGGAAATCGGCCGCCGACATCGACTCGCTCTGCAACTCCCTCGGAATCTCCCCATATCTCGACAAGCCGACCCGTAAACTCTCGACAGGAATGAAGCAGCAGGTAAAGCTTGCCATGGCGATAGCGACCGGTTGCCCGTACCTTATCCTCGATGAACCGCTGAACGGCCTCGATCCGGGAAAGCGGAAAACCTCCTGCGACGCGATGCGCAGCGAGGTGGCGCGGGGACGAAGCGTGCTCATTTCAAGCCATCTGCTCGACGACCTGGCAGACCTCACCAACTCGTTCTACTTCATCGAGGCCGGCACGCTCGTGGAAAAGATCGAGTCGTCCTCGCAGACGCTCAAGCAGGAATACCTCGATACATACGAGGGAGGTGAATGACATGAAACTGTTTGAACAGCTGAAGTCCAATGCGTCGCGCATGGCTGTCTACGCCATCCTCGTGGCAACGGCTTTATGCGGAATCGCGGCACCCGTCTATGCGCTCAACGGAGAGAAAGGCGATGTCGAACCCGCGTACATGGCTTCGACGGTTAAAGACCGGTACAAAGCCTTCTCTGGAGACACGTTTTACGTAGCAGAGTACGACACGACCTACCGTCAGCTTCGCTACAACAAGAGATACGAATATCTAGGCCCAGAAGTAATCAGCTATACGTCGGGTTGGTACCGCTCCAGCTATGGACACATAACCCAGTTCAAGTGTAACTACCGCGTGTACAACTAAAGCAACCGGCTGGGACGAGGGGCGACGCAAAAGCGTCGCCCCCGTTTTTAACCATGCCAGCTGAACCTGGTTCAGGCTTCAATGCAAGAAGAAGCAGGCCGAGGTCCAGATTTCGGACAAGAAGAGGGCGCTCGCGCGCGAGGCGCGCAAGGCACGCAACCACGCGCTCATGGTCGCCGGCGGGCTCATCGTGAACCACGCGCCGTGCGGCAACTGGAAACGCATCGACTGGGACAGGCTTGCGGCGTGAATCGACCGCCACGGATACAAGATCACCGGCTCCACGCAGCACGGAATCTGGACCCGTAACCTTTCGTAGCCCAGATCAAAATACCGGTTGTTTCCAGAAATCCTCTAGGAGGCGTCTAGATAGAGGATTTCTGGAAATGCAAATAGCTTTAGATTCCGAGCGTATCGACCGGAGCAACAACGATGCCTTCGCTAGTTACGTGAGCCGGCATACCAAACCCGATGACGATGAGTTTCGCCGCAGGCGGCCTCTCCCCGCGATCGACCAGCTTTCGCTCAAGTCGAAGCAGATTTTCCACTGCCTCTGGGACTTGGGGGCTCCCGAGCTTAACCTCAACGGCAACCCACGAGCCGTCACGGCGATGGACAATCGCGTCGACCTCTAGGTCATCAGCGTCGTGGTAGTGAGATACGGTCGCATCGCTGACCGCCGCGTAAACCTTGAGATCGTGCAGCACAAGGGATTCGAAGAGCAAGCCAAGGGTCTTCGGATCGGATGACAACGACTCCGGATCCGCACCGATGAGGGCGACGGCGAGCGATGAGTCCGCAAGGTGCCGCTTCGCGCCCTGCCGCAACTTCACCGGCGACCTGAGAGCCGGATGCCACGCGGGGACATCGTCGACGATATTGATACGGCGCAGCGCGTCCATGTAGCCGGTAATCGTATTCTTTGAGACGTCAACACCCAAATCCCTTTCGATGGACCTCATGCCGGCAAGAGTCGATTCATTGCGTGCAAGCGACGAGAGCAAGGCCCTTACCTTAACCGGGTCGCGTTTCACTCCATCCGCCCTCGAAACGTCAGACTCGCAAACACCGTCAATATAGGCGGCGGCTATCCGCATTGCGTCGGCAGTTGTCTTACCGACCGCTTGGGGCCAACCGCCGCGGCAGAGCAAATCCGCGATACCGGCGATACCGGCGATGGATCCGAGTGACGCCGCAACGGAATCGCCATCGAGCAGCGCACCAAGCGAGACCGCTCCCGACGAAATACCGAGCTCGAAAAGCGTCATGGTATCCATCCGCAAACGGGCGATTCGACCCACACCGCTGTGCATCGGCTGGTTCTCGGCTCGCGGCGTCGCAGATCCGGTGAGAATGAACTGTCCTGGCTCCCCTCCCCTGACATCGCATTCGAATCGCACGGCATCCCATAGCTTCGGTTCTTCCTGCCATTCGTCGACAAGCCTCGGGGTCGGTCCGACAATTGCTTGGGCCGGATCGAGACGAGCGAGCTGGAGGGCCGCAAAACCGCCAGATGGGTCGGAGAGAGATAACGATGACTCGGCAAATCTCTGAGCTGTCGTTGTCTTTCCACACCATTTCGGCCCCTGAATGAGCACTGCACCAAAAATGCCAAGGTCGCGCTCGACCAAGCAGTCAACACAACGTCCTATATACCGATCCATCGGCTTTCCCTCCAATCATTCATTTGAAATTATAGCGTCTATCTGCGTCGTTGGGACAAATAACGATTACTTATTGGGACGATTGACGGTAATTTATTGGGACGATTGACGATAGCTCGTTGGGACGATTTCCATTTTCTTAAGGCACTAATCAACGAGACCCACTGTGAACTATGAGACGGATAAATTTAGCTGACGCCTCTCATGAGTTCAGCAATGCTGATTTGAAATCCGTCGGCAATCTTCTTGAGATTTGAAAGGCTGACATTACGCCGCCCGACTTCAATGCTCGCGTAGTAGGAACGATCCATTTCAATCAAATTGGCGAACTGCTCTTGGCTGCACCCGAGTCCAGCGCGGAGCTCTTTGCATCTCATGCCGAATGATTTCTGAAGCGTCTTCGTATCCGTGACAAAAAGAGTCATGGATTGTTGTATAAAAGCCAACGGACTATATACAACAATCCCAGTTAAGGCGCATAATTATCTCTATTGGAAAGCACTCTGATGCCCAGTCGGATAGGGCACGGAAAAGGAATGGAACAGCGCAATGACTCAGGGAAAGCATTTCGCCGCCGGTGGCGATCACTTCGCCGCACTGCCAAACAAAAAGATTCACACTCCGAAGGGGATCGCGCGTCTGACCGTCACCGCGGCGACCATGGCCGCCATGACCGGATCGAGCCTCATCTCACCGTTCACGGCATTCGCCCAGACCGGTGACGGGGGCACGCAGCACCCAGCCGTGATGTCGCCGATTGCCGCTCACGCCGGCGCGGCATCCGGTACCGGCGCGAAATCCGCCGCACAGACCATCGCGGACCTGCAGAAGGCAGTCGACGAGGCGAAGGCGAAGGAGGACGCCGCCAAGGCATCCTACGATGAGGCCGCCGGTCCCTACAACGAGGCGGCTTCCGCCCGCGACCAGGCCAAGGCATCCTACGATTCGGCAGTCAGCGCCGGCACGGCAGCCGACCGAGCGGCAATGGACGAGTACGCCCGTCAGGTCGCAGAGGGCAAGGACGCCGCCGATGCCGCCGGCAAGGACCTCGAGCAGGCGAAGGCGGGTCTCGCAGACGCCAAGGCGGATGCGTCCGAGAAGGACGAAGCGTACCAGTCCGCCATCAAGGCGGCCCAGGACGCTCAGGACGCCCTCGATAAAGCCAAGGCCGATGCCGCAGGCGCCACCCCGGAGGCTATCCGTGCCGCCGAGCAGGCCGTGCGCGACGCCACGGATGCCGCGAGCAGGGCACAGGCTGAACTCGACAACGCCAACGCGACGCTTGCCGATGCCCAGTCCAAGCTGGTTGCGGCCCAGTCTGCAAAGGATTCCGCCGATTCCGTCCTCGCCGCAGCCCAGCAGAACAAGGACACGGCGGATGCGAAGGCCGCAGCCGCCAGCGCCGCCTACGAGAAGGCGAAAGCAGACCTCGCCGCAGCGGAGGCCGGTGCGAGCGGTCCAGAGTATGATGCGGCAAAACAGAAGGTCGCGGACGCAGAGGCAGCCCTCGCTGTCGCACGAGCGGCACAGTCCCAGTGCGAGTCCGAGCTCGAGCAGGCACAGTCCGCTGCGGCAACGGCACAAGCCGACCTGAATGATGCCCAGACGGCTCTCTCCGTAAAGCAGCAGGCCGCGGCCGATGCCGAATCCGGTGTGAACGCCGCCCAGTCCGCTCTCGATGCCGCGAACGCCGACCTCGATGCGGCCAAGCAGGCGAATGCAGACACCGTCGCCAAGCTGGATGCCGCGAAGCAGGCTGTCAAGGACGCCGAGTCCGCCAAGGCAGCCGCCGATGTAGAGCTCGCGAACGCCAAGACCGCAAAGGATACCGCAGACGCCGCCGTGACCGCCGCGCAGCAGAAGGTCGACGAGGCACAGGCGAAACTCGATTCCGCCGACGCGCAGCTCAAGCAGGGAGCCATCGGCTTTTTCCGTGCCATGGGTGCCGATTCAGCCATCGAGATCATCCAGAACTGCACATACAAGGACTACACCGAGGTGGGGAACAGCCTCGACGCGACTAGTCTCGACAACATGCTCGCGGCAATCCCGTACATGAAGTCCATCAACGAGTATCGCAAGTCCGTCGGTCTCTCTGAGCTCCAGGTCACGTACAAGCTCATTGCGGCGGCGATTGCCAACGCGAACTATTCCGATGTCAAGTTTGGGCATTCCATGCAGTTTGATACGAGCGAAAACCTCGCATGGAACTATGGAACCGATCCGAAACCGCAGTGGGTGGACCAAGAAAAGGCTTTCTTCGATCAGGCGGTTCAGGAGCTCTATGGCGTCACCGGTCTAATCGGTAAGGATGCCGTAGACTTCTACAAGTCGCATAGTGGGATTGAATCCTATGTCAACCAGCATTTTAAGGTTGCCGGATATCCCGCAACCGTCGGTCACTACCTGCATGTCATCAGCCCTGAAATCGGCTATATGGGCATGGCGGTCTGCAGCAAGGGAACCATGAACGGCTGGAAGACCGACAGCTTCGATACCGCAAACCTGGGTTGGGCAGGCTCCGGTTGGAACATGAATCCCATGTCCGTCGACGAGTACGAGCAGAAGCTGGCCTCCTATATCAACGGCCTCAAGAACGCCAAGAACGCACTCGACGCAGCCAAGGCCGATCTCGCATCCAAGAAGCAGGCAGCCGTCGGTGCCGCCACAACCGTCCAGCAGAAGCAGGTCGCGGTGGATTCCGCACAGGCAGGTGTCGATGCCGCGAAGCAGGGTGTTGCCGATGCCCAGCGTGCCGTCGATGCCGCAAAGGCTGATGTCGCCGCCAAGCAGCAGGGCGTCACGGATGCCCAGACCGAGCTTGATGCGGCGAAATCGGACCTCGATGCCGCCAACGCGGCAGTCGATACGGCAAAGTCGACCGTCCAGCAGAAGCAGGTCGCCTTTGATGCCGCCAACGCAGCCGTAACGACCGTACAGTCTAAGCTGGATTCCGCCAAGGCGGACACCGAGGCCAAGCAGCAGGACGTCACGGATGCGAACGCCGATCTCGCGAAGTTCTTCCAGGACGTCGCCGACGCCAAGAAGGCGCTCGATACAGCAAAGAGCGTCCATGACGCGGCGGCAGCCGACCAGGCCGAGAAGGCGGCAGTCCTCGCAGCCGCCAAGCAAAAGGCGGACGGCACCGCACGCGCCCTCGCGGATGCCCAGCGTGCCGTCGATGCCGCAAAGGCCGACACCGGCGTTGCCGCCGACAGGCTCACCGGCTCCCAGACCGATCTTGTGGGCGCACAGTCGAACCTCGACATCCTCACCGGTCTTGCCGCGAAGCTCGCAGAGGCACAGCAGCGCGAGCAGGATGCAGTAAAGGCTGTCAATGACACCAAGGCCGCGCTCGATGCCGCGAAGGCGGATGCCATCGCCGCCGAGTCCCTGGTCTCCGCCGCCGAGCAGGCGAAGGCGCAGGCAGACGCCAAGCTGTCGAAGCTGAACTCCATCGACGCCGGCGCGGCGATCGCTTCCGGCCATGACGCGAACGCGGATGACGCCCTCAACGCGCTTTTCGCCGCCGCCGTCGAGGCACGTGCCAAGGTCGCGCCCGCCAAGGCCATTCTGGACGAGAAGCAGGCCGCGGTGGACGGGCTCCAACCCGACTATGATGCGGCACTCGCCGCCTACGAGTCGGCGAAGTCCGACCGCATCGCAGTGGAGCAGAAGCTTTCCGATGAGATCGCACGACAGGAGGCAGAGGAGGTCGCAAAGCAGCAGGCGGCATACACCCCGAAGCACCTCGCCGGCACCGATACCGCTCAGCCCGGCAGCCTCGCCCAGACCGGTGACCGCGCGGAACTCATCGGCGAGACGTTCGTCATCGGCGGTACCGTCCTCGTGGCAGCCGGCGTCTTCCTCGATCAAAAGAAGCGCCGCGAGCAGATGTAAAAGCGAGCCGGGCGTTGGATATCGGCTGGTGTCCAACGCCCGGTTTCATGGGCAGGGAGACCGGTGTGAGAACAAAGGCTATTATCGTTGCGCTTCTGGTGTGCCTTTCGGCACCTCAACTTGGATGTGCCAGCCTTGCAAAGCAAGGAAGCGGCTCTACGGAAAGGGCAGCCACAGCGGTAAAGAATAAAGACAAAAAGAAGCCAAGCGAAGAAAAGGCGGCGCAAACCTCTGGAGCCAAGACCGAGGAGAAGAAAGAGTCCGACGGCAAGGACCAGAAGTCCGATGACTCCAAGAAGGAGGATAACAAGTCTTCCGACTCGTCGAAGTCTGACAGCAAGGGAAACTCCTCCGACTCGAAGCAGAATTCCGGCAATTCACAGGGTTCCGGCAGCAACAATTCCTCTTCCAACGGCGGTAGCCAGAAGAAGTGGGTTGCCGAGCAGGGACACTGGGAGACAGATTACAGCCAGGTCTGGGTGCCGAATGTAGTGTATACGCGCCATCCTCGTTTCTGGGTCAACCATGGTGGTACTATGGTAGGGTCCTTCGATTCCGAAGATGCCGCCTATTCGTGGGTTCATAATGATATGGACAACGGCGGCATCGGAGGATCTGTCGTAAACGATTCGTATACCACATCTGAGGACCAGGGACATTATGAACAGCAGGCTACGGGACAGCATTGGGTTGTCGACGTCGCCGGTCACTGGGAGTAATGTACATTTGTTCCCCTTCTCTTACGTTCGGTAAATGTTTATTTATTTGTGGGCGGCCGGTTCGGCCGCCTTTTTAGACGCCCAGTCTGGGAGCAAACGATAGGAAAGCAATCAAACGAGAGGCCGTTCCAAAAGCATCCGGCGGTGCCGGATGCTTCGGGCAAAACCTTCCGCAAATTCAACCGATCTACAACTGTGACCATATGACTGTGCGCACATATTAGCATGGTCATATGGTCACCTATTTACAGCTGCGATTATGCTGCAATAACTCAACCGTTAGTGCTTATTAAACAGCCAATCGAAGCCAGGCTTGCCCAGTGTTTGGCGCATCTGCCCCACCTTGATCTCCGTCTCCACGCCATCCTTGCCGAAGACGGCGCTCATGTTCCCAGCGGTCGGGATGACCGTTTTCACTTCGCCCGTAGTGAAGTCGAAACGTTGGCTGCTGACCTGGTTCTCAAGATGGATCTGACCATCGGATCCAAAGACACTCTGGAGCATGGCTGCCTCCTTGCAAGAAACTGTCGCCCCCAAGATAACAGACGGGCGGATCCGGCGCAGCATATAACGCTCGGTAATACATGACCATGTTAATGTAGTCATATGTTCACGTATTATAAGCTGGGACCTCATGTATTAGAGCTCGAGCTGCGCCCGTGCGTCTTTGGCGTCTCGCGTCCGACCGTCATCAAATGGCTCAAGCCGGGCTGGCGCGATAAGCGGAATGAGGTCGTGAGGCGGATGGACGCCGGCAGCGTCACACCCATCCGCCTCACGGACGACGGGATCCCGTGGACGCCGGAGGCCGTGACCGTCAGGGCGTCCGGCGGGGAAATCATCGGGCTCGATGCGTGGGGCATGGCGAAGGTTCTTACCGGAGCCTATGGTCCAGACTCTCCCGGTCGTATTCCTACGATATCGCCCCTAAATCACCAATGTGTCAGATAAAGAATGATGCAATGGTTATGATCACGCCTACGGCAGATGCAACGACTGCGCCTTTTTTCCTCTCCTTTAGTCCGACGAATAGGGTTGCCGTAAAGTAAAGGGCGGAAATGCAGTCTATGGCAAGCGAAACGAGTTCCTTGGGCGGTTTCAGCAAAAGGTCGCTAGCAAAGAGTAATGCAAGCAGGGCAAAGCCGATTGTGGTCAAGTATCTCGATTGATTTTGCGACAGCATGGCAACTGCCTTTCAGAACATGCAAGTGAAAAGTCGGTACGATGTCATTGCAGTTGCAAACAAGCCGCCGCCAGGACCGGTTGTCACGAGACCGGCGATAACGCATTTTCTCGGTTTCCAGCTCATGACAGACCCCTCTCTCTCATGGTGAAACGCATACATTATCTCGCTAATTAATTTCGATATCCATCATCCAACTAAAGAATACTGACTCACTGGTTCAGCGACGATGCGTTTTTACCCTTGCGTTCCCACTCGCGTAACCGCCTTGCCGCGTCGGCGGTCGGAAGGGTCTCCGTCTCGCAATCAGCGACCTTGTAACCGTATCTGTCGAGCCAGGCAGCAAGTGCATCCCAATCGACGCGCTTCCAGTCGCCGCCCGGCGCGTGCTGCATCACGAGGCCTCCGGCGACCACGAGCCCGTGGATATGCTCTCCTTGCAGGCCTGCGATGATTCCGCCGGTGCACACGATGCTAGGTCGCTGTGCCGGCACTGCGCAAACGCATTGGCCTTTGTGCCCCTTTTGGCAACTTTAGCATGACTATAGGTTAAACCAACCCACAGTCATGAGCACGGTAACGTAGTACTATACTAATTACTTAACATGCTCATATATTTCTACCTGCGATTTGGAATTACTTAATGTAGTCATATGTTAGTGTGCTAATATATGACTACGCTATTCGGAAAGGGGAGAACATGGCGACGAACATCCTGCTAGTCAACCAGAAGGGCGGCGTCGGCAAGACGACGTTCGCCGACGAGATCGCCTGGGGCCTCGAGCGCCGCGGCCACAAGGTCGGTTTCGGCAACCTAGACCCACAGGGCGGCGCAAACCACGAAAAGGGGCTGCTCGACGACACGGACGCCGTGAACGTAATCGACACACCCGGATTCTTGAGCGACGACACCGCCGAGTACGCCAAAAACGCTGACATCGCGATCATCCCAGTCCAGCCGGGCACACTGGGCCTGAAGCCGATGAAGAGGACCATCAAGGTCATCACCGAGGCCAATCCCGACCTGTCGTTCGCAATCATCGTCAACAACTTCGCGGCAAACCAGACGGTCGACCGTCAGTTCCTCGAACTGCTCGAAGCCGATGACTTGCCCGTGCTGGGCACCGTTCCGACCGCAGCGGCCTTCAAGCAGGGCGCGGCCCTGGGCAAGCCCGTGTACGAAATTGCGAAGAGCGGCAAGGCCGCCCAGGCAATCGAAAACATCCTGGACGAGATCGAGGAGGTCCTGTAATGGCCGGAAAGTTCAAGAAATCGACCTCCTACTTCGACGTCGCCGCGGAGAAGGCCGAGGAGAGACAGCAGAAAATCGTTGAGAGCGCATCTGAGTCCCAGAAACCGGCTCCGCAGGTACGGAAAGCCGGGCGCCCCAAAAAAGGCGCTGAAGGGGCATCTGAGAGGCTTGTACAGCTGTCTGTCTACGTTCCCGAGAGCCATCGCAAGCGCTTGAAGCAGGCCGCACTCGAGGAGGACAAGTCCGTTTCCGACATCGCACGTGAGCTGTTCGACGAGTACCTTGCCGAAAACGGGTTTTAACGAAGAGGGCGGCGTGACGTTCTTAACGTTGTGACAAAATGGAAGCCCAAGAGGATCAGGACAGGGGTATCGAAAGGTGCTCCTGTCTCTTTTTAGGCCACTGAGAGCCGATTTAAGACCTCGTTTTATATAGCAATGAGAAAACGGTCAAACCCCACCAATAAGGCGTCCTATTTTCAATTCTGTGACCTTCTAGCGGTATTCTGTGCAAGGTTGACTGAATACCGGTATCCCGATCGACCGGGAATCGGATTCGGCACTCATTGCCGAATTGGACGGGTTGCGACTGAGTGCGATAGGTCGCCCGGGGAGCCGAAGGCGACGCCGGCGTCGGGGATCGGCGAGAACGTGGGTGGGGAGTTGGGGCGGAGCCCCCACACTTTTGGCCGAAGGCCATGTCAAGGAGCCGCAGGCGACGCGGAGCGTGCGCAAGCGCGCGGAGGGCAAGGAGGCGCAGCCGACGCGTAGGGAGCCGAAGGCGACCGGAGTGCGAGCGTAGCGAGCGCCAAGGAGCCACAGGCGACGCGGAGTGAGGCGTAGCCGAACGGAGGGCAAGGACGAAGGATCTCCTTGTTTGTATATCTTTCGATCATTAAATGCTTTCTGGTAGATTTCTCCGTTTCTCCCTTGAGTTCAGACTAAGTGAATCTTATTCACTCTAGTCAGACTTGGTGGGTTGTATGAACCCATAGTTGTGGTTATTTCAACCCATAGTTGTGGTTATTTCAACCCATAGTGCATGGGTTAACTGAACCCATAGTTGGCATGGGTTATTTCAACCCATAGTCTCGTGAGACAACCCATAGTTGATAAGTTGGCCCCGGTTAACACAGGCTCAAACTATGGGTTGAAATAACTATTCCGGTACTTTTTGGCATTTTTCGATCGCTTTCTATGGGTTGGATTAACCCATAGCTAGAAAAGTGGCTTAAATTGTCTATGGGTTCTTTCAACCCATAGCTATACCGTCACGGAAAAGCGTCCGCGATCTCTGTCAGCAAGACTATGGGTTGTCCTAACCAATAGTCTTGCTGAAGAACCGTTATTTAACCCCCTATCAATAAAATGATTTTTCGCCAAACTATGGGTTAAAACAACCCATAGCTATACTGTAGGTTCTTTCAACCCATAGTTTGTAAGAAAAAGAAATAGGGCTATGGGTTCATACAACCCATAGCCCTTCAAACTAGGCAGAATGCTTTGCGTCCCACTGAGCTTTGCGTTTCGCCGAATTCTCGGCGCGTTGCTTTTTCCTACCCTCCTCGACTTCGAGCCTGCGCTTAGCGATCGCCGTCATATCGAGCCGGTACTCAACAGATTTGTTATTACCACGCGGCGACTTAATCAAAAGACCGAGTTCGACGAGCTTATCGATTCTCTTCTTGACGTTCGACCGATCCGAGTTGACGTCCGCCGCCATGGTGGCAAGGCTGATGTAGCAGGTGGATTTGTAAACATCCTTGCGCTGGAACGACCAAATCCGCCCCATGATATCGGTGTCAAGTCTAGGCAAACCGAGCTCGAGCATCCACGGCGGCTTGATGATCGCGACCTTCTCGCTGACCATATCCTGCACCATGTGGGCGACACGGGACGATTCATCCGATGCCCGGCGAAGTGCTTCGCGGTGACTCTCACTATTGGGCATGGCGGCATCTGTGACGGCCTGATTCGCGAAATCGGACGCCGCCCCCATTCCAGACGGGCTTGCGGGGCCGGACGGGTGGCTATCCGTGTCCCACGGATAGCCACCGCCCGCGTCCGGTTTTAAATTTCTGGTATCCATAAACTAGCCTCTCATTGAGGCTATCTAGCCATCAGTCGAAGTGATGCCATAGTATTTTGGTAGTACTTCAACATAGGGACCCAAATCGAAGCATACGTGTGCTAGGATTGCAGGTAACAGGCCAGAAAGCCACATTTGAACATGGAAAAAGCCCTTCTTACTTGGCGGTAGGGGGCTTTTTTCATATCTATTTTTGCTCTTTAACACGCTCCAAAAACTCGGCGATAGCGATCGCCGCCATAGACGACTTAGCTACACCGCGGCTCTTCGCGTAGTCATCGAGATCACGCCAAATTTCGAGAGGCAGAGTAACCTGGATTCTTTTCTTCTCCTCGGCCACTGCCATAGACAATTACCTCCTTCGTTGAACAAACGAAATC
Source organism: uncultured Collinsella sp. (assembly GCA_938023085.1). Classification (GTDB taxonomy): domain Bacteria; phylum Actinomycetota; class Coriobacteriia; order Coriobacteriales; family Coriobacteriaceae; genus Collinsella. Next base: position 15,982 of record CALHDP010000158.1, on the reverse strand, counting down.
GTACCACTACTGATTGAAACAAAGCGTATCACAAATACTGTCTAAAATACAAACTAACACAGAGTGGTACACCTAAATTCGCTAAATCTTTTCGTCGGCCAGATAGGCACTCGAGTTTCCAAAAGGGATACAGGAAATTGCCGAAAAGGGCACAGGGGCGGCGAGTGATTCACCAAGAGTGAAGGTGGGCTCTCTTACCCAAGCGTTACTCGTTGCTTTAAATGGCAACGCACTAGGGCGACGGGAGTACTCGGGAGACCTGCCTGTATATTATGCAGCTGATTGAATGGCAACAGGGCCGGCGACGCAGACGACCCTGTAGCTGTCCACGCGGGACAGGCCGCGCATGTTGAGTTCAACGCGTCTCGTGACTGTTCAGATTCTGTGCACCGGGCGATTTGTTTTGGTCGTTTAGCTGGGCTAATGGTGGCTATTGGCTGCTGGGCTGGAGGATTTGGACTAATAGTTGCTAATAGTGGCCGGATGAAGAGCTGTTCAAGCTATTAGAAGCAATAGCGAGTACGGTCTTGGCTGGAAAACAGGTCGCGAGCAGGGGAGGGCCGAGCATGTACGGACCGGTGAGCAAGAACGGGCCGGCGTTGGAATTTGGGGAGATCGGCGAGGAAGTTAAGGATGAGGTTCGGCGGCAAGCGACTGGCGAGGCCGTCGAGAGAGCCAGGGGCAAGCTCAAGGCCCGTGACGAGCACGAAGACGATCCGTTTTGGGGTCGCGGGAATCAAGAACACCTTCGTCGAGCTGCGGAAAGACTGGATTCCGGCGAGGGAGTGGAGCACGGATTGATCGAAGAAGAATGACGCTCTGCTAGAATCAGCAGCGCTGTCGGCAGTCCTCGTGCCGGGCAGAGCCCTCCATCCGATGGGAGGTGATGCCCATGACCGATTTCACCGAGTTCGTGAAGCTCCTGACCGCCCTGGTCTCGCTCCTCACGGCCCTCGTCGGCCTTTCCAAGGCACTCAAGCAGGGTTCGAAGCCCAAAAAGAAAGGTCACCGTCGCTAAGGCGGTGACCTAACTCTTCAAAGCAACGGCTCTGCCCAGCTTCCTACGACTTGGGCTGCCGTCGGCACCATTCTACCCGCTTGACATTGCTGTTGTCGATGCGCCGTATCAAGAATCCACGGCAGCGCTCGTGGTTGCAAAACGGCCTAACAAATAGCGGCTATTAGTCAGTTCGGCTGTCTAAAAGGCCTAATAGTTGCCAATAGTGGCTAGTTGGCAACGGATTTGGACTATTAGTTCTAACAGTGCCTATACTATGACCCCACAAACGGGACACGGTTTTCTGCCCGCACGAGGTTTTAAAGTTTTAGCTGGAACAATCCGGCAGATTGGAGCACAGAACATGAGGTTCGAACGCCTCATGTCGCTCAAAATACGTCTCCTCAATTGCGCAAAGGAGAACGGTATTTAGCGACAAGGAGACAATGGAATGATCTGGTTCACCAGTGACACGCACTTCGGGCACGAGAACGTCCTGAAGTTCACGGACCGGCCGTGGGAGACGATTTGGCAGATGAACGATGCCATCGTCGACAACATCAACGGCAGGGTCGCCGTGGATGACGAGCTCTACATCCTGGGGGATTTCTCATTCAAGATGACCGCCCAGGACGCATACGGGCTGCGTAAGCGGATCGCCTGCAGGCGCATCCACCTCGTCCCGGGAAACCATGACAAGGACTGGACCCAGCCGGCGGTCGCGGGCGCGTTCACCGTGGAACCGCCGATCTGCGTGCTCAAGATCGACGGGCAGAAGATCGTCCTGTGCCATTACCCCATGGCCGACTGGCAGGGCATGAGCCATGGATCGTGGCACCTCCACGGGCACATCCACAGCAGCGGCGGCGCGTACAACGAGTTCAACCGCAAGCAGGGGCTCCTGCGCTACGACGTGGGCTGCGACGCCAACGGGCACTCCCCGGTGAGCCTCGACGGGCTGAGGGAATGGTTCGCCGGGGTCGACGAGCCGTGCGGCCGGGTGAAATGGCCCTGGTGGGTCAACGAGACCGGTGACAGGCAGGTCGAACGCGAGCTGGCGGCTTACAAGCGGAAAGAGGCGATCCGATGACGGTCTATGTGACAGGCGACATCCACGGTGGGCTCGACATGCAAAAGCTCCGCGACTGGGAGCTTGGGGATAGCCTTGGCAGCGACGACTATCTGATCATCGCCGGCGACTTTGGCTTTCCGTGGGACTTCTCTGCCGAGGAATGCGCCGATATCGCCTGGATGGAGTCGCGCCCCTACACGGTTCTCTTCGTCGACGGCAACCACGAGCGCTTCGACCACTGGGCGGAGCGCCCCATGGAGCCGTGGCACGGCGGGCTGACGCAGCGCCTGTCGGATACTTCGTCCATCCGCCGCCTCATGCGCGGGGAGGTCTTCGAGCTCGACGGGAAGACGGTCTTCACCATGGGCGGGGCGACGAGCGTCGACAGGGCGTACCGCATCCCGTACAGCTCGTGGTGGCCGCAGGAGCTCCCGGACGAGCGCGATTTCGATGCCGCACGGGCGAGGCTCGACGAAGTCGGCTGGAAGGTCGACTGCGTCATCACCCATACCTGCTCGACGCGCATGCTCTCGCCGACGCTCTACCCGGGCCCAGGCTGGGAGCGTCCTGATGTGGACCGGCTGACCGGATTCCTCGACGAGCTCGAGGATCGCCTGGACTACAAGCGCTGGTATTACGGCCATTTTCACCGAGACGGCAACCCGGACGAACGTCATACCGTGCTGTACGACCGGATCGTGAGGCTCGGGGACAAACTCCTGCCGTGGGGTGCGTACTGATGGCTATCTATGTGACAGGAGACGTGCACGGCAGGGCCGAGTACGGGGCCAGCAGGTTCGCCTTCAGGTCTTGGCCGCTGGGCCGGACTCTGACGCGCGATGACGTGGTGATCGTGGCCGGCGACTTCGGCTTTGTCTGGGATGGATCCAACGCCGAGAAATACTGGCTTGACTGGTTCGAGTCGAAGCCGTGGACCACGTGCTTCGTGGACGGCAATCATGAGAACTACCACGCCCTGGCTGAGCTGCCGGTGCGGGAGTGGAACGGCGGGCTCGTCCATGAGGCGCGACCGCACGTGCTGCACCTGATGCGCGGAGAGGTGTTCGATGTCGACGGGCTCACAGTCCTTGCCATGGGCGGCGCCACGAGCAACGACAGGCAGTATCGCAAGGAGGGGAGGAGCTGGTGGCCCGAGGAGATGCCGAGCGAGGAAGAGATGTGGCAATGCCGCACCTCGCTCGACCGCGTGGGCTGGAAGGTCGACTACGTGGTGACTCACGAGGCTCCTGCCGACCTGGCAGAGAAGCTGTGCCGGGAGCGCGAACGCGAGTATCTGGACGACCAGCTGCAACGATTCCTTGCCGAGCTCGACGGGCAGCTCGGCTACCGCGCCTGGTTCTTCGGCCACTACCACGGCGACGAATGGCGCGACGACAGGCACCGCCTTATCTACCGAGACATCGTGCCGATCGAAAATGCTGCGCCCGGCTCTAGAAACCCTCTAGAAATGCTCTAGAGGGTTTCTAGAAATTAGACGCTTTGCGGCCTACTCCAATTCAAAGGTCTGGTCGAGGGAGTTTGACCCGGCGCCCATCCCGTCGACTTTCACTTCGATGGGAGACATGTCGTTGAGGTCAAAAATCGACACACCGTCGCATTCGCCTCCCGGCGCAAGCCCTTGCGAAGAGAAGCGGTCTTCCTGCAAATCGGCGGCAAACCCGCGAGATAGCATCTGCTTATTTTGATAAGCCGTGATGTAGCTACCAACAGCGCATGAATCTGCCGATCGGTTGTTAATGGCGTGCCAGCGAACAACGGCAACCTTCCCGCCATCGCCAGCCGAGGAATCATGCACCTCGACGCCGGTGACTGAATACTCCATCTTGCCGTAAACCCCGTCTTCCTGCGCGTTATCAGAATCAGCGACCTGAACTGCCGTCTGACGATCGTCTGCCTGGCTGCACCCAGAGGTCATAACTAGGGCGGCTGCCAGAACACCAGCAGCCCCAAAGTTCCGAGCTAGGTTGATTGCCTTTTTAACAGAGAGATGTTCCATCGACTACTCCAAACTTAATTGTTTTTGAATGCCATCAGCCAAACAGCCAAGCCCCAATGAGCATGACCACTGAAACTGCTGCAAGCGAAGCTCAGACGGCATTTTGACGGGTGATGACACCGCTGATGGTGAGCGCATTTGCGCCGGCACCATCAATGACAGTCCAGACAAGTGCCGTGACCAAAAAGACGACTAGCCCTGCCGTTATCAACTCACGGCGAGACGGCCTTAGCTTGTCGGACATATCTACTCGCCCCTCGCCTGGGCCATGACCTCGACCTTGGCCTCGGCCACGGCCGCCCGCTGCTCGGAGGCGGCGAGGCGATCCTTGAGGGCGGCGACCTCGGCCATCAGGTCACGCTGGGCGAGGAGGGAGACGTTGAGATCGGCCTGAGCCTTGGCCGCGGCGTCGACCGCGCCCCTCATGCTTTCAATTCGATCGTCTTTTGCGGCTGATTCTGCCAAGAGCTGATTGTTCTCGGAATCGAGCTTCTTGAGCTGCGAGAGGTAATCGGCGACGGTGGCGTGGAGCTCATCGTTCTCAATCTCCAAGCTCGCAGTATCCAGCTCGAATTTCTCTTTGATGGCGGCGACCTGCTCGACGCAATTAGATTTGATGCTCTGAATCTGTTCCATTGCACTTTTCTTGGCAGCGTCGGCGTCCTCGCGGGCAGCACGAGCCTCCATCGCGGCAGCTTCGGCAGCGCCCACGATGATGCGCTTGACCCGCTCGACCGCCTCATCGAGGACGGCCGATGCGTCGAGCGCAGCCTTCACGCCGGGAGTGGCGTTAGGGTGGTAGCCGTCGACCAAGCGGGCGACGGTATCGGCCTGCGAGAGACCAAGGCTCGTGCTGATGTCCTTTATGGCGTCACGGGTCTCCGATGAGACATTCAGGCTGGTCATTTTCTTTTCGGACTGGACTTGGTTTTCGGCCATGATGCGGCACTCCAATCAACAACGGGCATGGCTCCGCCATGCCATATGGCTGGGAACAATGCGCGGCCGCTGTTGAGTTGTCTTTCTCCTGCGATCGGTGAGTTCTAAAAGGCGTCTCAAGTCATGCGTTCACGCAGGTTTTCAGTTGGAGAAATACCGCACTCTTATATAGTAGCGCACTCGGATTTATCTTCTGACGCCCACTAACCCGCGCTCGCGGAGCACGCGGTACAGGGTCGATTTCGAGATACCTGTTGCGGCGCAGATGTCGGGAATTGGCGTCTCACGGGCGAGGTAGAGCTTCACGGCAGCGTCGGCCTTGACGTCCGCGATGCGCGGGCGGCCCCCGACATTGCCACCGCGGCTCCGTTTGACGGCGATACCCTCGGCCTGGCGCTGTCTGATCAGGTCGCGCTCGAGCTCGGCGGTACAGGCATGGGTGCCCAGCACGAAACGGCCGAATGCAGTATCGAGGTCAACGGGCTGCTTCAGTGATATGAGCTTCACTCCTAAGTTCCTGAACATCAGGTCATAGTTCAGCAGCTGCCTCGTCGATCTGGTCAGGCGCTCCCAGGACTCGACCACCACTTCATCGCCGCGCTTCATCTTTTTGAACAACTTTTTCTGTTGCGTGCGGTCGCCCTCGCGTGCGCCAGTCTCCTTGTCTTTGAAGATGCGCTCATAGGCCACGCCAGCATTGACCAACGCCTCGATTTGCCTGTCTAGCTTCTGATCCTTCGTGCTCACGCGAGCGTATCCGTATCTGGTCATTTTCAGCCTCCTGCCTTGTCTTTTGATTTTCTCATGGGAATGCAAGGGGAGGTTTTGGCACTGGGTTTTGGCACTCGCTGTTCACGGCATCGAGGGTTCGGTTTTCGGGTGCCGCGCAGCATACGTTTTGGGACGAACGGCTAATGGAATATGTTGGGACGGATAGTATTCTACTACCAAATAGTAGTAGAATACTATCGTAAAGATTGGAGGCTCATGGTCCGGATACACCAGAGAGTTCACGAGCGGCACCCCGAGCTAGATGACGGTGATGTCGAGGCGGCGTGGGAGAGCTACCGCTTCGCAGCCGTCCGCATACCCGGGGAGCGCGAGATGCGGACGGGTTACGACCCGCAAGGCCGGTACATCGAGATGGTCGGTGTCCTCCTGGCCGACGGCGCGTGGCTCGTCTACCACGCCATGACGCCGCCGAGCAAGAAGACGCTGAGGGAGATCGAGAACGCGAGAAGGAGAGGTTACTGATGGAATATAGGCTTGCAAACGGATCCGTTATCACGGATGGGGACATCGAGCGCGAGTGCGCGGAATACGAATCCGGCTCCTGGGAGGGGAGCCTGGTGAACCTCCGAGTCGGCCGCCCCAGGCTTTCCGAGGTGGAGGCCAACGCAAACCTGTCTTTCAAGTGCCCGAAGACGGGCGCCGACCTCATCGAGAGGGCGGCCGCCGCGTGCGGGATGCGGAAGTCGGAGTTTCTGCGCTCGGCCGCGATCGAGAAGGCCGAGAGGATACTCAGGTCGGCATAGCCCCGGCGTGCTTTCCCGGAATCGGCGTTGCCGCAGGGAGTGAGCGGCCTGCGCCGCCGTTATGTTAGACATGTCGCTAACATAACGGCGGTTAAGTCGTGCCGCGGGCGGGGCATCCGCACCACCACAGGTTCAATCGCCCCGTAAATCGAATCCTGTTAAGTCGTCTATCTGCGTGTTCATAAACACGCTATTGCCATTCCTTAGGTGAGAATCGTGTCCGCACGGGGCGATATATTAGGCAGAACACCCGAGGGAAAGGAATAGCATGAGCGATTCAATGGAAGTCGTGCATCGGCTCGAGCGCGAGATGGCAGACCGAGCCTCCGCAGTTGAGAAGGTCGACATCTTTAAGGCTCAGTTCAATCAAGCCATCAAGGCCTTCATGGCCGCCGACGAGGCGGTCCGCAGCCTTAACGACCATGACAGCATCGTTGACACTCAGATCGCCAACGCCATCGACGAGCATCTTCGCGCCATCGACAGGCTCTGCCGTTTCGGCATCGACGGTGGTTTCGGTAAGAAGCATCCGGTTAAGGAGTACTAGCCTTCCGCATGGCCATGGAAGTAAAGTAGAAGAGGGTCGAATCCGAAGCAGTTCCCGGACAATCGGCGTCCGGCCAGACACTTCGGTTCGACCCTTTCTTCCAGGATTCTGTAACAGCTGATTGAATTGCAACGCGCTGGGGCAGGACAGTTCAAAACTAGCGAGGCATGTCGCCGCGCGAGTAGTCACCGCGATCGACGACGCGATCGTCCATCCGTCGCGACACGGCGCTACCGCCGTTCCCGATGCCGGTGGCGCGGACGCGGTCGTCACCGGCATCGGGAACGGAGCCGGCATAGCGGTTGCGAATCTCCCTTGCGTAACCGCGGCGCGCAAGGAGCTCGTCGCGAACCGCGGGATCTTCGAGCTACTTCACTTCAAACCTTAAGAGCCTTCTCTCTGGCAGATCGGTCATCTTCATCGTATAAGTCCCAGGAAAAGCCTTCTCAAAACGGACGGTCTCGTAACCTTCGAAATAGTCGTTGGTGTTTTGCATCATGAATGGGACGAGCAACTCGTTCTCCGCCCCAACCTGTACAGCAAACGCAGCAGAGCCGCCCAGAGCCGGCATGGCCTGCGTTATCAGATCGGTATTGACCACAAAGTCATAGTTTGGCGCAGACTCCGGCACCAAATGCCAAACATACGTTTTGATTCCGCCTTCGACATTGTCCTTATTCCTGACACGCATCTTTACGGCGATAACACACGTGATGTCGGCGTCCTTCAATTTCGTTTTCGTATCCACGATGCCATATTTTGAATAATCATCATGCGCACGCTTGAGATACTCGCGCGGCGTGAGCAGCTCTGCCCCGTCTATGCAAAACGAATACCCGTCAGTCGCCACATCCTTCGACCCCAGAAACGCCCCATCCATCGAGAGCCATTCGCCCTCCGCATAATATTTCTCAGGAATGACCGTCCGGTTCCCGTTAACGACGCTCACCCTCATGCCCGCAAGGCCGGTAGCAGCACAGCCGAAAAGAGCAAGCACCGCCCTTCTTGTCCACAGGGTCTTCTTCATCGCGCTCACGACCTTTCCCGAACTTTCACAACGGCACCGTCGCGCATGCAGTAAACCCGATCGGCCAGCTCCTCGAGCACCTCTCCGTCATGGCTGGACAGAATAACCTCGCGACCCGTTGATGCCGCCATCGCCACAACGCGCTTGAGCATTCCCACGCCCGCTTCGTCGAGGGCATTTGTTGGCTCATCGAGAACAAGTAGCTTCGGCTTTTCCATAATTGCCGCAGCTATCCCCAGACGTTGCTTCATCCCAAGCGAGTATGCTCGGAACTTCTTTTTTTCGTCTGCATCGAGCCCCACGAGCCGCAGGGCAGAGCGAATGTCCTCGGGGGTGGCAACGCCCTTGATCTGAGCGATGAGCTCCAGATTGTCGTAGCCAGACAGATATCCCAAAAAGGAAGGCGCCTCGATCAACATCCCCAGACTCGGCGGGAACGAGATGTCCGCCCCAAGCCTTTGGCCATCGATAGAGATTTCGCCTTCGGTAGGCTTGATCAATCCGCAGACCGCTCGCATAAGCATGGTCTTGCCCGAACCGTTTATCCCCTGAAGCCCAACCACAGTCCCAGGGTCAACCTCGATGGACACGTTGCGCAGAACATCGTTTTTGCCCATGCGCTTCGATACGTCACTAACGATCACGCTCATATCTTGTCCCCCTTTTCTATAAGGTCGGCCCTTCGAAACCACAGTCCGCCCAACGATAGGCATAACGACATAATCACAATTGAAAACAAGACGCTCGAGCCCGTCGCGATTCCCTCTCTGACAATTCCGCCCCAGCGCAACAGCATTAGGGCGTTGCCTAACAGCACCCAATGCCGCGCAAATGCCGAACAGATCAGGTAGCTCATTAAAACCACAAACGAGACCGACGGCCCAAGTACAAAGCCAATCACTGCCTGCGCAAACGCAAGCGCCTCGAAAGCAAAAAAGAGACCTGTGAAAAACGGCAGCGCATCCGCCTCGCCAGCTTTGAGAAACCACGGCGCCAAATTAGCCAGCTGAAGCGACTCGCCATGGACGACCGCGCTGAACGAGGCGCTCACCACCAAGCTCCAAATCACAACAGAGCAAACCACCACGAGCAGCGAAAATGCCGTTACCGCCGCCACCAAGATAAAACGCGAGACCCACCAAAGGGTTCTTGACCGGCATCGAACAAGCGCTTGCAAACCAAACCCGTACAACGATTCGGTCGGATAATCGAGTGTTGTATAGAGAATAAGCAGAATGACAAATAGCCATCCTAACGGAGGCACAAACATGAGCCCGGGCCTAGGCTCAAACGGAGTGGATCCGGCAAACACGAGCGCGAGATTATCAGCAAACCCCAAGGCATCCGTCCGAACCCCATACACAGAAGACAAGCCGTAGGCGTACACCAAGTTCGCAACGGTCACTGCCGCAATCGCAATAAAAGTAAGGATGTTCTTCTTCAAAACGGTCCTCAGGTCCGCAGCGACCAGCCTAAACAGCATCAGACCACCTCGCGCCTTTTTAAGAATCTCGCGGAAATCAAAGAAAAGACGAACAGCAAAATGACTTCCGCAAACCCCGCTCGAATGTCGGGCCAGTTATTTAGTGATTCCGACCTGATGCTGTTAAGAATGTTGCAGTTAAAGCCGACGCATGAAAGGACGCTAAAAATCCAGTCGTTAACAAAATGCCATGCAACCATAATCAGATATGGAACGACCATCGCCTTGATTCTGCTGTGAAACACAACCGACAGACCGGTCACGGCCATGGATAGAACCCCCAGCGCCACCGCATCGAACAGCGTATAAACCAGCACGTATAACAGAGGCCGGGAATAAAACAGGCCAGAAAAATAGCTATGCAGATAGAGTCCGACGTAAGTCGATTCGTCGACCCGGGGGAGATACGCGGGAAACAGCATGGAGACAATCAGAAAGTTCACGAGTAGCGGAATAGCCGTGACCGCAAACGCAGAGAGGAAAGCAGACAGCATCTTCACGTTCACATATGCATTTCTAGAAACACGCGTGCAGATCTGTGCCTCGTAACCGCTCAAACGCTCGGACAGGCATGACCACGACCCGGCCAACATGGAAAGCAACGGCAGCGCATAGAAAAACACCGACGCTAGCAACGGCGCGTTCGCGCTCACAACGATCCAGTTACCAAAGCTACTTTCACGCGTTTGGCCGAGGTATGTCTGAGACTGCAGACCAATGCCGTAGCCAAAAGATAACAGCTGCTTGCGCTCGGCCTCGAGTGTCCACCACGCCTCGATGGCAGCCGCCATCGAAATTGCAGTTGCAACCATAAGGGTCAACGCAAATATAGGATTGCCAAATATCTTGGACAGCTCGTGCCGCATTAGATTTCTATTCAAGCGACATCACCCTCCCTTCGGCCGGGCCGAGCAGCAACGCTCGGCCCGGCCCTAATCACAACAAGAAGCTGCGGATTGGCTAGGAGGGAAGTTTGTTAAAATGGCCAAAGCAATCGGGGCTCCACTTTCCATAGACCGTGCCGTATCCGGACTCGGCCCATGCGGTCAGACGAGCATGACTACGCCCATTCTCACGGACGAGGTTGTATATCTCCCATTTATCCGCATGGTTGGAGCGATACACGCCTTGCGTGCAATTCATGTTGCCCGTTCCTTTAGTGTCATAGGCACCGTCCACGTACAGGCGCAATGGCTTTCCCGAATAGCCTTGAATCCAAATGTAGACTGAGGATGAATCTTCTTTCTGGCGATAGCCGGTTGCGCTCGTGCCAGAACATTGAAAAGCGAAATTTCTATCTTCGTTGTTCTTGCATGTGGCAATTCCGGCATCCGCGCTCTGCGAAATGCTAGAAACCTGGGAAGTGTCAAACTCCTCTTGAGCAAATGATGCGGCAGGTGCACCCATCGACAAGCCCGCAACAATCGCCAAGCCGACTCCGATTCGAGCAATAGCGCTCCTTGGCTTAATCATGGCCTTCTCCAATCAAAAGCGGTTAACAATGCGTCGACGCACGGCAACCTTTGCATGAATGGAGAAAGATGTCTGTAAACACCCGCTATTGAGTTGATAATCCAGGCGTTTACACGTTATCCACCTGCGATAACAATGAAATAAGCTCCGCTTTGTTCTTGATCTTCAACTGGCGATAAGATGCGGATCGCAACGCTTGCACCGTAGATGCAGCATAACCTACGTCATCCGCAATAGCCTTTGTCGTTGCGCCCTCTGCCGTCATCAGCAAAATTTGCGACTGAACATCAGAAAGGGAGCGCGATGTAAGCAAAGCCAGCTGGCGCACGCGAGCCGTTTCGGTGAACCCATTCGCACGGTACTCCAAGACGGCCCTCTCGCCCTCAACCGAGCGGGCGAGCGCGATGTGCGTGACGAACATGGGCACAGACCAGCAGACGACCACCGTTGCCACGACGACATTGACAGCCGAACTATGCCCCAACAGCGACGCAAGGAACAACGGCTCGAAAACCATCAGATCCTGCGCCATATTGAACAAGACAGCCCAGCAAGGAGCCGCCGCCCCAAAGCAAAGCATCCATACCCCGAGCATTTTGCGCTGCGGAAAGCTTCGCAGCACTATATATGTGAGCAGCATCCCCGTCAGTACCGCAAGTCCATGGATTCGACCCCTAGTAGTTGCATAGATTAAAGCGGCCACACCTATCGATACCAACAGCGTGATGGCCCGAGTATGGGCATGAACCTTAAACGGGCGCAGCTTAACAGCGAGCGAAGCCATAGACGCTATGCCGCAAAACAGGACCGGCGCAGCCATCAACGGATCGCGTACGCACCTCCATGCCGCGATATAGACAAAAGACCACTCCACAGCAGACAGTATCGCCCATACGCACGGGCTTCCGAGCCCGATCGCCCCATCCGCTCCATCCAGATCGTCCCCGCGCTTCGGTTTTCCACCCGCGCTGCACAGCGACAGAAGCAGCCCGAGACCCAATGTATAGCTTGCAAGAGAAAAGGCGATTGCATGCGTAACACCGGACCCCCAATCGCTATCCGCCATTACCAAGGGGCCTGCCGCAAGGAGGATGAAAAATAATGTGAGCAGATATCGAAACAGCCGGCGCGTCCGAGCTGATGCCAACATATCGTCAGCATGCCGCTGCGGCATCTCGGGCCCTACAGCATCACCCTCACCCGCAAACAACGCCACGAGCTCGCGTGAGCCCGCAACCGACGCCTTCCCGTATGCTCGGTGAAGCGTTGTTCGCACCGTCGATGGCTTCGTACCCGTCTCCCTGGCAATCTCCGCCGGCGTTTTCCCTTTGAGCAGCAGCCGAACAAACTGCTCTTCTCGAAGCGACAGGGCAGGGGAAAACACCCCCGCATCGAATGGGTCGGACGTGCGAGGGGTATCCGAATTGTTGTCCCGTTTCTCTCTTAGCAATGTGTATACGAAGGCGGCAACAGCAATAGCGGACCCCGTCGACAGTGATGCAATGACCGTGGCATCGCTTGCAAAGTATGCCTCCTCGACAGCCGGAACAAGGCCAATGGGAACTGCTACGAGCACAGAACGGGCAAACACGTCGCCCTGCCCCCGACCAAAGGCGCGGGGACAGCAAAGCAGCGGGGCCACAGCCAACATGAGATAGACCAGAGGAATTAAAAGCATAAGGCCAATTGATGCGGCCGTTACAGGGGACATCCCCCATGGCTCGGGAACGACTCTCCATGAAACTCGACAGCAAAACAGCAGGCAAGACAGGACAACTACTGTTTCTGCAAAAAGTGCGCTCTGCGGTCGGCGGGTCCCCCTTTCGCCGTCCCGCGCCGCCCCCCGTATCAAAGGAGAGCCCGCCGTATTCCAAATTACATATGAGAGGAGCAACGACCCAGTGAAGCACGAGGCGCATGAAACGCCGCGCAACAGCCAGATAGGCGCAAACACGAATGGAATAGAATCTCCGCGAGCATAGAAGGCCAAGTCGGCCCACTCGGGAACCGCCGCAATAGTAGCAAGGAAAACACCGAAGACGCCAAGGAACCCCGGCCGCCTTATTTCTCTCCCCTTGCGGAGCGCAACACCATGACCAAACGCCGCGAGGCATGCGCCAAGGATAACGAGCCAGGTCATTGCACCTGATGCCAAGCCAATTGAAGATGAAAACCGGTGATAAGGGGTGACCGCCATTACGATAAGCACAATGGCGCAGGCAGATGTGGCAGAACGGCGGGAAAAGAGCATATGACCTCCATAGCGCGGCATTATACCGCTCGGTTCGTTCATCCCTCTTCGCTCCCACACCGGCCAGCATCAACGATTCACGCATACTCCAATCCGAACCAGATAACGGGCCAATTTTTCCGCAGTCCCCGCCCCAAAGCGGGATACGGTTTCCTTTTGAGCGCCGGTTCGGAAAATGCATCCAGTTTTAGGCCGAAAACTGGGACGCGCGGGCAGGAGCTATGCAAAGATAGCGGCCGTTGGCCTTGCGATCGGTCTTGCAATGGCGCTGTGCGCATCGTTCGCGAAGTATAGGTCCGAGTTAAAGATTTCTGTTGTCTGGTTCATCTGCCAGATAGTCGTGGGGAACATAGTCAACGTGACAACGCTTTTCAAGCTCCTCGATGAACCGGTCGACCTTTCGAGCATTTTGATAAACCTTTTCAAGCGTTCGGAAAACAGCTTTCTCGTTGTACGCGGGAAGCCCTTGGGCGTTCACAAAATACATCAGCTGATTGAGGTTTGTTCCTTCCTTCAATAACTCATGATGGAGTTTTCCAACTTCCGCGATGTCAAAATTGAATGATTCGATCTTTCCGTAAATTGCGCTGCGGCGAACCAGTTCGCTTGCAGAAATGCCGAGCGCCGCTGCACGCTGCTCAATTGCCTTTTTTTCTGGAGCAGTGAGCATTACTTGGAACGGAATACTCCTTTTTTCAGAAATCGGCTCGCCACGTTCATCGGTTTTACGCGATGCCTGTGCTCTCCTGTAATCCTCCTGTTGCTTATGGAGGGCCTTTTTCTTCCGATCAAGAACTTGCATTTCGTCATCGAGATCATCAAGTGAGATTTCCCGATGAATCAGTACGGATCGAATCAACTCAGCTTCCGTACAACCAGCTTGTTCGCAAAGTTGTTGATAGATCTCTTTCTCTTCAGGAGAAACGCGAGCCTTTACGAATTCATTTCGTGCCATTTTTCTACTTTCTCCGGAGTGGCCTCCGGAAAAGTAAGCAAGAAACTGAGGATTGGCATCCGTCACCTCTTGCTATGGTTGCCTAATTTTTTAGAAAGAGTGAAACCAACCCGCAAAAAGCGTGCTGCAGTTCACCCTTTCCCTTTTCTCCGTGACAGGAGAAAAGCAAGATTCGTATATCATGATAACAGGGACTACGGGCCCGGTTATCATGATATACGTACATCTTGCAATCTCCGGAACGGGGATTGGGCGAAACGCAGTGTAGACGTGGAATGAGAGGCCTCATTCCAAGCGAGAGGCCTCGCGGCGTTGTAACTGCGTGAAGACCGTGAGCGGAAGCGAATTTTTAACGCGAAGGATGCTGAGTGTTAGAAATTCGCTGTAGCGAGAGCGAAGCGGTGATGCGAATGCGAGGGATGCCGAGTATTTGCATCGCCGCGCAGCGGGTTTGCGCCGCGGGCGGCGCAAACATTCGACTTGTCGAATCGTTTTTCGCAACGCCGGCGAAAAAGTTGAGGCAGCTTTCGACAATTTCAATGGCGCGGAGAGTCATTAGCGTGACTCGCAGCGCTGTTGGATTTGTCGAAAGGTGACGCGGCTCGCATTGCGATTCGGATTAGCGAGTCGGTTTTCATGCGGCGGTCAAGCCGCCTATGATCGCGACCTTCGGTCGCTATCGATTTTCAAATTTTGTTTTGACGCGAGTTGAGATGCGAAACGAAAAACCGAAACGCCCGCGCGAGCCGTTTCGACTTTTGCGCGGGCGTTTCGAATCAAATGAAAATCAATACGATGAGTTTTTGAGTTTCACGCTTCATAACAGATTTAAAAACTACGGCGTCGATTCCAACTGCCATCAATCAACCGATGCAGTCGCAGTCAACTTACCGACCCAGGTCCAAGGGCGGAGCCCTGGCAAGAGCCAACGGCTGCGAACTTGTGGCTACATTTACGATGGAGGTACAAGTTCGCGTCTCTTGCGAGATTTTTCATCTCACAGCACATTTCACGGCAAACCATCGCCGCGCTTAGATCGCCTCGGTGTCCGGTGGCTGTCCGGTAGCGAACCTTTTACCGAGACGCACCGGAGACATTGCGTAACTGTGTCATGCCGCAACAATGTAAAAGTGTGACTGCCGAACTGTGTAATAACGCAATAACGTAACAACGTTATTGCGTCACTTTTTAACGCCGCCAAGGGCGCCGGGTTTTTAGGGCAGAGCCCTAGTGCGCCGCCGGGCTTTGTACGGCGGCGCACGACACTTGCGGAAAATTTTCAGGCGCGATTAGTTCAATGTTCAATTGTTCTGCTATTCCACAGTCACGTTGTTCTGTTATTTCGATTTGCCGTAATCGCGTTATCGCACAGCTACGCTACTACGTAGTTACGTTATGACACAGTTGCGTTGTATCATAGTTCGGTTCCGCAAGAGTCGTACGCCGCCGTACAAAACTGCGTTTTGCCCGGCGGCGTACGATTTAGGGCTCTGCCCTAAATCCCGGCACACGGCAAAACGAAATAACAGAACTATGCAATAACGACATTACGTAAATACGGCATTGCTGAAAAAGTGAATACCGTTGACACTCCTCGTAGTTGAAACCAGGGGTTTTACGACGGTTTTGATAATCTATGTGGTCAATATAATACCGTTAAACCCGCATATCGATACCGCTCAGCCA
>CALHDP010000157.1 GCA_938023085.1 uncultured Collinsella sp. | reverse complement strand
AAGGTCTTGAGGGACTCAGCCTGAGCGGTCTCGGCCTTCTCGAAAGCAAACTCGACGAGGACGCCGATCTTACCACCCATGTGGATGTAAGAAGCGAGCGCGCCGTTCTCGGCCTTGCGGGCAGCGAAGCGGGAGATCTTCATGTTCTCGCCCATGATGTGAATCATCTCGGTGAGCTCAGAGGAAACGGTCTCCTCGCCCATCGGCTTCTCGAGCAGAGCGTCGACGTCAGCAGGCTCGGTGGTAGCGACAACCTCAGCGACCTTGGAAGCAAAGCCGGTGAACTTGGCGTTGGAGCCAACGAAGTCGGTCTCGCAGGAGAGCTCGAGCAGAGCGCCGGTCTTGCCATCCTCGGAGACGAACGCGGCGACAGCGCCCTCGTTGGTCTCACGGCCAGCCTTCTTGGCAGCCTTGGCAAGGCCGTTCTTACGCAGAACGTCGACAGCGGCATACATGTCGCCGTCAGCCTCGACGAGAGCCTTCTTGCACTCCATCATCGGGGAGTCGGTCATCTCGCGGAGCTGCTTGACCATAGCGGCGGTAATCTGGGCCATTGTGGTTCCTTTCAAAGAGATGAAAAAGAATTAACTAAGACTGATTTACTCGGCCTTGGGCTCAGCGGCCATCTCGGCCTCGGAGACCTGCTCCTTGCCGGAGCCAGCGAGGCAGGCGTCAGCCATGAGCTCGCACATAAGGGTGACAGCGGAGATAGCGTCATCGTTGCAGGGGATGCCGTACTCGACCTCGTCGGGATCGGAGTTGGTGTCGATCAGAGCGACGACGGGGATGTTCAGGCGCTGAGCCTCCTTGATGGCGTTCTCCTCGCGCTTGGTGTCGATGACGAAGAGAGCCTGGGGCAGACCCTTCATGTCGCGGGCGCCACCGAGGTTGGTCTGGAGCTTGGTGAGCTCCTTGCCGAGAACAGCCTGCTCCTTCTTGGGCAGAACAGCCATGCGGCCGTCCTCGACCATGGCCTCGAGCTCCTCCATGCGGTTGATGCGGGAGCGGATGGTGACGAAGTTGGTCAGCATACCGCCGAGCCAACGCTGGTTGATGTAAGGCATGTTGGCGCGCTCAGCAGCGTTCTTGACGGCCTCCTGAGCCTGCTTCTTGGTGCCGACGAACAGCACGTTGCCACCCTTGGCGACGTTCTTGACGAAGGTGTAGGCCTGGTCGGCGTCGAGGATGGTCTGCTTGAGGTCGAGGATGTAGATGCCGTTGCGCTCACCAAAGATGAACGGCTTCATCTTGGGGTTCCAGCGACGGGTCTGGTGACCGAAGTGGCAGCCGGCCTCGAGCAGGGTGCGGATATTAATCTTGGTAGCCATGTTAAACCTCCTGTGGTTTGCCTCCGCGCGGGGTCATCCTCCAAAACCAACCCGGACATGTGCTACCAAAGCCCGGGCACCACGGTATGAAGTAGCCGCGCGTGCGTGATAAAAACATGTTGCCGTGAAGCAACCCGATGAATGATAGCAGGAATGCTTCTTCCTGCCAACCCGCAATCAAAACCACACACCTGAGTGCGGCGCGGGACGTCCCAGCCACTATTCGCCGCGGGGATGGGCTTGAGCCACGGCACGTTTGAGCCGATCGGGCGTGAGATGCGTGTAGATTTGCGTCGTGGACAGGCTCGCATGACCCAGCAGCTCTTGAACCGAGCGCAGGTCCGCACCGCCCTCAAGCAAGTCGGTCGCAAAGGTATGGCGCATCGCATGCGGGGCGATGTCGGCCGGAATGCCGGCGAGCGTCGCCAGCGTATGGAACCGCCGCCGGAGCATGGCGGCGCTCATGCGATTGCCACGCGCCGATATAAGCAGCGGATGCGGCCCGGTAGCGAGGTCGCGGCGCTTTGCCCGAGCGAGCAACTCCGGCCTCCCCTCTTCAATATAGAGACGCGTCACATCGAGCGCACGACGATACAGAGGAACGATGCGCTCCTTGCTTCCCTTGCCCCACAGGCGCAGCGTGCGCTCGGACCATGAGATGGATTCCACATTGAGCGCCGCAAGCTCTGAGATGCGGGCACCCGAGGCATAGAGCAGCTCGAGCATCGCAGCATCGCGCAGTCCCGCGGGTGTCGAGGTATCAGGCGTCTTGAGCAGCGCCTCGACCTGCTTGGTCGTAAGGACGCCCGGCAGGTCACGCGGCAGCTTGGGCGATGCGATCGCCGAGACCGCATCGCCCTCGACAATCCCCTCGGCAGCCATCCAGCGATAGAGAGATCGGATAGCCGACAGGTGCGCCGCAAGCGTTCGGGGAGCCACCTGCTCACGCGAAAGCTCGGCAAGATAGCGACGAATGGTGCGCACGTCGGCAGCGAAAGCATCAATATCCTCGCGCTCGCACCAGGCAGCAAAGCGCTCCAGCCTCGAGCCATAGGCCGTCACCGTGTTGGGAGAAAGACCCTCGACGCGTGCGATATAGGCGATAAACGAGTCGACGGTGTCGTACAGGTCAAAGGCTATGACCGGTCGCCTCCAAACAAGTCGGAACGCGTGGCCAAGTAGGCATCGAGGGCCTCGAGCGCACGGTCCGCATAGGCCTGATATCGGTCGCGCTTGCTGCGGCGCTTACCATCCTCGAGTGGCGGCACCAGGCCAAAGTTGACATGCATAGGCTGATAGCCCACGGTGGCAGGATCGGTCGCATAGCCCACGAGCGCACCCAGGGCGCCCACACGCGGCAACTCGACGCCCGCGGCACCGATAGCCTCGGCATAGGTGTTGAGCGCCGCGAGAAGACCTGTCGCCACGGCTTCCATGTACCCCTCGGTGCCGGTGATCTGACCGGCCAGGCGCACGCCGGTACCGGGCACGGCAAAGGTGCCATCGAGCACGTGCGGAGCGTCGACAAAGGTATTGCGATGCATGACACCGTAGCGGAAGAACTCAGCGTTCTCCAGGCCCGGCACCATATGGAAGACGCGCTTCTGCTCGCCAAAGGTCAAGTTGGTCTGGAAGCCCACCAGGTTATAGGCGGTCTTCTCCTTGTTCTCAGCACGCAGCTGAATCGCCGCCCAGGGGCGACGTCCGGTACGCGGGTCGGTGAGGCCGACGGGCTTCATGGCGCCAAAGCGAATGGCGTCCTTGCCGGTGCGCGCAACTTCCTCGGCAGGCTGGCAGGCCTGGAACAGATCGCCGCCCTCAAAGTCTTTGAGCACCACGCGGTCGGCCGTGGTAAGCGCCTCGATAAAGGCCTCGTACTCCTCCTTATTGAGCGGAGCGTTGAGATAGTCGCCGCCCCCCTGCTCCTCGTAGCGCGACTGCGAGAACAACACGTCCATATCGAGCGTGGAGGCATCGACGATCGGCGCCGCCGCATCAAAGAATGCCAGGGCATCGCCACCGACGAGCTTCATAACCTCTTCGCTCAGCGCCGGTGAACACAGCGGGCCCGCGGCAATGATCACGTGACCCTCGGGAATCTGCGTGACCTCGCCGTGCACGACCTCAATATTGGGACGAGCGGCAACCTCGGCCTCGACAAGCTCGGAAAACTTGACGCGGTCGACCGCCAGGGCACCGCCGGCAGGAACAGCCGAGCGATGGGCGCAATCGAGCAGGACTGAACCCATGCGCTCAAGCTCAGCTTTCAGCAAACCAGCCGCGGAATCCGGACGGGTCGACTTAAACGAATTGGAGCAGACGAGCTCTGCCAGGTGATCGGTATGGTGGGCCGGGGAGCTCACCTGGGGGCGCATCTCGCACAGCTTTACGGCAAACCCGCGATCTGCCAGCTGGATCGCGCACTCCGAACCCGCCAGACCGCCACCGATAACTGTCACCTGATCGAACTGCATCTGCAAACACCTTTCTAATTGACACGTTTCCCATTGTGACCGAAGGGTGTCTGGGCGTGAAGGGCAAACTTGGAGGGCGCATACCTTCCATCCATCATGCGCTCGATAAGACCCTCGAGTTCAAGCGAACCCAAGAGTTTGAGTACGCCGACAGCATCGAGCGAGACGAGCGCCGCGATGTCGTCGACCTTGAGCGGAGAGGCGATGAGCGCATGCATCACGGTCTGCTGCGTTGGATCCAGGTCGGCAATGCCGGGAGCATCGGGGCGCGAGTAGCGCAGGGTTCCGTAGATGCGTGAGATAGCCATCTCGATAGATTCCTCGTCGACGATGCAGCAGGCACCGTTCGCAATGAGGTAATTCGTGCCACGCGACTCGGGCGATAGGATCGACCCCGGCACGGCAAGAAGTTCGCGCCCCAAATCCATAGCAGCCTCGGCTGTAGAAAACGTCCCAGAAGGCATACCCGCCTCGGATACAAAGAGGGCTTGCGACAGGGCCGCGATCACGCGATTGCGACGCGGAAAGGCGAACTTGCGCGGACCCATGCCCCACGGAGAGATCGACACGACCGCGCCACCCGTATCGAGCGTGCGAGCAATAAGCCCCGCGCTCGAACGCGGGTAGACCACGTCGGCGCCCGTCCCCAGCACCACAACGTGTTTGCCGCCGGCGTTGACCGCAGCCCAACCCGAGGCCTGGTCACAACCGACCGCACCGCCCGAAACTACCGTCACTCCCGCCTCAACCGCCACCTTCGCCGCAAGCTCTGCCACGGCAAGACCATACGGCGAGGCCTTTCGCGCACCGATGATGGAGAGCGCGGGCGTCGAAAGCGCCTCGGGGTTGCCGCGCACATAGAGCGTCTGAGGTACATCAGAAAGCTCCAAAACGGTCTCGGGATACAACGCATCACCTGGATGCAGCTCGAAGGTCCCCTCAGCCATCATTGGTCCCTCCTTCCCTGGTACATCGCCGCCTCGAGCACGTGGTCCTGCGTCACCTGCTCGCTCTCGGCGACATCTGCGATCGTGCGCGCAATGCGAACAAGGCGCACGATGCCACGCCCTGTGAGATGCGTGCGCTTCGACAGGCCGAGCACACACTTCTCCGCCGCATCATCGAGCTCAAAGGTCGAAACGACGCCGTCAATGGACCGTGTCTCGTCATCCTCGGCCTCGGCATCCGCATCGTCCATGCGGGATTCGCGCCAAGCGCGAAAGGCGCGACCGCGCACAACGTAGTCACGTAACTCGGCCGACGACATGCCCTCCGCACCCTCGATAATCACTTGAGGGTCGGGACGGGTCACATCGATCATCATGTCGATACGGTCGGCCAAAGGACCGCGCAGTTTAGACCGATAGCGCTCGACCATCGCCGCCGAGCAGCGACACGGCACCTCGCGATCGCCCAAAAAGCCGCAGGGGCAGGGATTGCTCGCAGCCAGCAGCTGAAAGCGCGACGGGAAGGTAAAAGCCCCGTCGACGCGTACGATCCTCACGTAGCCGCGCTCGATGGGCTGACGCAGCGTCTGCAGCACGCCAGTGGGAAACTCGGCAAGCTCGTCCAAAAAGAGCACGCCGCCATGAGCAAGGCTGATCTCACCCGGGTGCACCGGGCGCCCACCGCCGATAAGGCCTGCGGTCGAAATACTGTGATGGGG
Organism: uncultured Collinsella sp.; assembly: GCA_938023085.1. Taxonomy (GTDB): domain Bacteria; phylum Actinomycetota; class Coriobacteriia; order Coriobacteriales; family Coriobacteriaceae; genus Collinsella. The sequence goes on along the minus strand of CALHDP010000157.1, from coordinate 27,031 downwards.
ACTGCGGAAGGGCCGGTGCCCCGCCAACAAGCCATCAATGTTCTCGCCCAAGACCGAATGGATGCACAGCGCCTCTTGCTGATCCTCGAGAGAAAGCTCGGGCAAAATGCCCGTCATGCGCCGCGCAAGCATGGTCTTGCCCGATCCCGGGGACCCGATCATGAGCAAGCCGAGTTCTCCTGCCGCCGCAAGCGCCATGCCGCGTTTAGCGACTTCCTGCCCCAGTACGTCGGCATAGTCGAGATCTGGCTCAAAGGTTGCCTCGACGCCCTCGGAATCCAGATAATGGCGCGCGGCATCGCCCATACCATGAGCAAGCTGAGACAGATGATCGATAAAGCCGCAATCCACGCCCGCGAGTGGCACATGCTGGTCTGACCTGCCGGCGATAAAAGACAGCCCCATGTCGCGAGCCAGCAGCTGAAACGCCACCTCGCCCTTGACGGGAAGCACCGTACCGTCCAGACCAAGCTCACCTGCGATAAGGCAGCGATCGAGGTTGTCACGGGGAATCTGCCCATCGGCCGCCAGAACCGCGATGGCGATGGGCAGATCAAAGCCGCTACCGGTCTTGCGAATATCGCCGGGCGCCAGATTGACCGTAATGCCCGAGCGCGGGATCTCGAACCCGGCGGAGCGCATCGCACAGCGAATACGACCACGTGACTCCATCACCTCCATACTCGGGATGCCGAGCATCTGGATGCCCGGGATGCCACCGGCAAGCGAGACCTCGACCGTGACGTGAATCGCCTCGACTCCGCGGATGCAGGCCGCGTGAACGGCAAACGTCTCGAACGCCATCACGACACCTGCCAATCGAACGCGTTGTACTGGTGCTCGATCTCGGCGATATGCCCGCCGCGAATGGTGACGCCCACGGCATCGAAGCGAATCGCCTTGAGCGGATAATGCTCCATGAGATAGCAGCTTGCGATGCGGCGGTAGCGGCGTTGCTTTTGGGCGTCCACGGCCTCCTCGGGAAAGACCCGCGTGGTGCAATCCAGGGCGACGCGTCTCGTCTTGACCTCGGCCATCACCACGACATCGTCGAGCTCATCGAGCAGCACCAGATCGGCCTCGCCCTCGGTGCAACGATAACCCTGCTCCAGCAAGGTGTAGCCGCGCTCGTTAAAGTAGTCGATGGTGATCAGCTCACCCAGCATGCCCAGCTCGCGGGGACTGAGTCCCTTGATAAACTCGGGCGTCATCGCCCCGCAGTCGAGCTCGCCGTTTTCCCAACGCTCCTTGAGCTGCTGCGTCTTGCTCGTTTTGCTTGCGGCACTCATGGGGTCTCCTTTCCCGCACGCTGCAGTGCCCCGATGATGAGGGCACCTTTCATGCGGGTAAGTACCGGAAGCAAACCAAAAGCTGACCAAATGCCGACAAAAAACGGACCGTACGCAGCAATGGTGTTGCATACGGCCCGCTACCAGCAGGTTTATAAAACCCCAGAGGTCCCTGTCTCCACAATTGACCTAGAAAAGGCGCTCAGTCTGCAGAAAGTTTCCGCAAAAGCTCACGCGGTGCAGCGGACAAAGTCCATGTTTGCGAATGGCCTCGATATGCTCGGGGCTCGCATAGCCCTTCGATTCGGCCAGATGGTACTCGGGGTACTCGGCGTCGTACTCGACCATCATCTCGTCACGCGTGACCTTTGCCATGATGGATGCCGCGGCGATACAGGCGATCTTGGCATCGCCCTTCACCACGTCGCGCTCATTGGGAACGGCACCCAAAGGATTACCGTCCATGAGGACGCAGTCGGGTTCAAGCCCCGTATCGGCCACAGCACCCGCGACGGCAGCGCGGATAGCACGGGCCATGCCCATCTCATCGATATCCGCAGGAGCGATATGGCAAAAGCCGATAGCAGTCGCCACCTCGGCAATCTTCACCGAGAGCAGCTCGCGGCGCGCCGGCGTGAGCTTTTTGGAATCGTTGATGCCCCAGACGCGCGGCTCCATGGGAAGGCACACGGCACACACGGTTAAGGGACCCGCTACCGAGCCACGGCCCACCTCGTCGACACCAACGACTACCCCATCGCCGCCAAGCTCATGCATAAGCTCATACATGTCATTGACGCGCTCGCGCTCGGCAAGCTCTTTGGCATGGCGTTTGAGGGCGCGTTCGCAAGCCTTGATCACCTGCTGGCGCGGATCCTCGCGATAATGCTCCACGAGGGCGGGAATCTCCTCAAACGTAGCGCTCGCCAGCTCGCCGGCAACCTGCGATGCCGAAACCGAGCTCGTCATATTGGCCATACCAGGCCCTCCTTGCATGCAAATCAGATAAAAAGAAGGGCCACCCGAAGGTGACCCTTGTGTCCAAACGAGTGGACAGACGCTGCGATCTTCTTAGCGCTTCTCGGGGATGCGAGCAGCCTTGCCCACCTTGTCGCGGAGGTAGTACAGCTTGGCGCGACGGACGCGACCATGACGGACGACCTCGAGCTTGGCGATCTTGGGGCTGTGAAGCGGGAAGGTACGCTCAACACCGACACCGAAGGACATCTTGCGGACGGTGAAGGTCTCGCGGGCACCAGCGCCGGCCATGCGGATGACGTCGCCCTGGAAGACCTGGATGCGCTCGCGGTCGCCTTCCTTAATGCGGTAGTGAACCTTGACGTTGTCGGCGACGCGAACCTGAGGAATGTCCTCGCGGATCTGCTGACGCTCGATTGCGCGGATGTAATCCATGTGCAATTCCTTACTCTTCTAGAGGTGCCGTACTACCTTGGCCGGCACGTAGTTGAACAAACGTATTCGAGTATACACGCGCGGGTTTCTGCTGCAAGAACAATTTTTTACGCAGACAAAAAGACAAAACCAGCACATGAATAACCGCCCGTCTCACGAATGAGACGGGCGGCATGAAGGGGGCTACGCTAGGCGTCTAAACCCAAAACGTTAGGCGGAACGCTTGGCCTCGAGCTTGGCCTGAGCGGCAGCCAGGCGTGCGAGGGGCACGCGGTAGGGCGAGCAGGACACGTAGTCCACGTCGGCCACGTTGAACAGGCCCTTAATGGATTTGGGGTCTCCGCCGTGCTCGCCACACACGCCAAAGTGCATGTCGGGGTTGGTGGCGCGACCCTTCTCAACGGCCATGCGCACGAGCTCCAGCACCGTCGTGTCGATGGTCTCGAAGGGGTTGTCCTTCAAGATCTTCTTATGCATGTACAGCGGGATGAACTTAGCCTCGGCGTCATCACGCGAGAAACCGAAGGTCGTCTGGGTGAGGTCGTTGGTGCCAAAGCAGAAGAAGTCTGCGTGATGGGCGATCTCATCAGCGACCATGCAGGCGCGCGGCAGCTCGAGCATCGTGCCCACGGGAATATTGAGCTCGACGCCCTCTTCGTCGGAAACCTCGGCGATCACGCGCTCGATAACCTCGCGGGTCTGGACATGCTCGGCCGTGATGGAAACGAGCGGAACCATGATCTCGGGGCGCGGATCGACGCCTTCCTTGATAAGACGGGCAGCAGCCGTAGCGACGGCGCGAACCTGCATGAGCGGCAGATCGCTAAAGACGACGGACAGGCGCACACCGCGCAGGCCGAGCATGGGGTTCGACTCGACCATGCCGTCGATACGACGCAGGCGAGCGCACAGGGCTGCAAGCTCTTCCTCGCTGGCGCCAGCGGCTTCCTTCTTGGTGATGGCAACCTCGAGCTCGCGAGGATTATCCAAGAACTCATGAAGCGGCGGATCGAGCAGGCGGACGACCACATCGCGACCGGACATGGTCTTGAACATCGCCAGGAAGTCCTCGGTCTGAACCTTGAGCAGGTCGGCCAGGGCCTGCTGCTTCACGGCCTCATCATCGGACAGGATAAAGCTCTGGATGATGTTCTTGCGGTCGCCCAGGAACATGTGCTCGGTGCGGCACAGGCCGATAGCCTCGGCGCCAAACTCGAGGGCGAGCTCAGCATCCTCGGGATTGTCGGCGTTGACGCGCACATGGTTGGCATGGCCGCCGGTCTCGTCCAGACGGATCTCGTCGGCCCAGGACAAGATGGTGTCCAGGTCGCCGGTGAGCTCGGCCGAAACCAGATCGACGGCGCCGTTGACAACGACACCTTGGGTACCGTCGATGGAGATGACATCGCCCTCATGCAGCACGCGGTCACTGCCCTCGATGTGCACGACCTTCTCGGCGGCGTCGATATGGAAGCGTTCGACGCCGCAGACGCAGGGCGTACCCATGCCGCGGGCGATAACGGCGGCATGGCTCGTCTTGCCACCGTGGCTGGTCAGGATGCCCTCGGCGGCAACCATGCCTTTCAGGTCGTCGGGGTTGGTCTCCCAGCGAACCAGAATGACCTTGCGGCCCTCGTTGGCGCGCGCGACGGCGTCGTCGCTCGAGAACACGACCTCGCCCACGGCGGCACCGGGGCTGGCGTTCAGACCACTGGCCAGCGCCTCGTACTTCTTGGAGGCATCGAACTGCGGGTGCAGGAGCTGGTCGAGCTGCGCGGGATCGATACGGCTCACAGCTTCCTCGCGGGTGATCAGGCCTTCCTCGACCATTTCGATAGCGATGCGCAGGGCGGCAGTGGCGGTACGCTTGCCCACGCGGGTCTGGAGCATCCAGAACTTGCCCTGCTCGATGGTGAACTCAATATCGCACATATCGCGATAGTGATCCTCGAGCGTCAGGAACACGCGCTCGAGCTCCTCGCCTGCGGACTCGAGGCCCGGGGTGGTCTTGAGGTCGGCGATGGGCTCGGTGTTACGGATGCCGGCGACGACGTCCTCGCCCTGGGCGTTGACCAGAAAGTCGCCATAGAACTCCTTGGTGCCGTCTGCCGGGTTGCGCGTAAAGGCGACGCCGGTCGCAGAGGTCTCGCCCTTATTGCCAAAGGCCATGGCCTGGACGTTGACGGCAGTACCGAGCTCGTCAGAGATGCCGTGCTGTTTGCGGTAGATGCAAGCGCGCTCGTTCATCCAGCTGCCAAAGACGGCCTGGATGGCAAGGCGCAGCTGAAGCTCAGGATCGTGTGGGAAGACGGGCTTGCCATCGACAACCTCGAGCTCGGGGTACAGGGCGGCCTCAACGTTCTCGGAGAAGATACCCTTAAAGGTCTCGACGAGCTCCTGCAGGTCCTCGGCCGAAAGCTCGGAGTCCACGCGAACGCCGGCAACCAAGCGGGCCTGGGTCAGTGCATTCTCGAACAGGTCGGCGTCAACACCCATAACGACGTTAGAGAACATCTGGATAAAGCGGCGGTAGCTATCCCAGGCAAAACGCGGGTTTTGCGTCTGGGCGATGAGGCCCTGAACGGAGTCGTCGTTGAGGCCCAGGTTGAGGACCGTGTCCATCATGCCGGGCATGGAGAACGGAGCGCCCGAGCGAACCGACACGAGCAGCGGATCGGAGGCATCGCCGAGCTTCTTGCTGCAGCGGGCCTCGAGGTCAGCCTCGGCGGCAACGATCTCATCGAGTGCACCTTCTGGCCAGACGTTGCCGGCACCGGAGTACTCGACACAGGTCTGGCAGGTAATGGTAAAGCCACCGGGAACCGGCAGGCCGATGCGGCTCATCTCGGCAAGGTTTGCGCCCTTGCCGCCAAGCACGAAGTTCATGGACTTGTCGCCCTCGGTGACACAGGTGCCCTGGGCGTCGGTTCCAAAACGGTAAACCCTCTTGCAATCGCTCACGATACTTCCCCTTCCATGCGCTTACGCGCACGACCGTGTTGACGAATCGACCCGCCGAATGCGGGCCGTGAGGGAACTATACGGCGAGCATTGAGCGGGCTTGCGTAGAGGGCGCGGGGTTTGGTAAACGTGGTAAATATGGCGGTAAACGGTAGGTAAAGGTGGTTACCTTATGAAGATACCAATGCAAGGGAATTGCAGGTCAGATGTAAGTTTCTTGCTAAATCGCTTTATCATTATCGTGTATTATTTTTTGTTAGTTATTTTAGACGGGGCATTATTAGATACCCCAATAAGCTAGCTTTGTTGAGCGCTGCGGGCGGCGCGGCGGGCACGGGCTTCTTGGATTTCCTCCAAGTGGCTAATGATCTCGGAGGCGCTCTCCTCGATCGCCTTGCCATCGGTACGCACCACAAAGCAGCCTAGGCGCTTCATGAGGGCACGGGCTTCCTCGAGCTCGCTGCGCACACTCTCGGGCCCGGCATAGGAGCCGGCGACGGCACGGGCATAGTCGTCGCCCAAGCGGCTATCGCGAATCTCAGAAATAACGTCGACGGTCGAAATCAGACCAAACAACCGCATCGGGTCTACCTCGTAAATCGACTTGGGCGGCTCCATACCATGCGCCAACGGAACGTTGGCGACCTTGTAGCCCTGATAGGCCAAATACATCGACAGCGGCGTCTTGGATGTGCGCGACACGCCCAGCAGCACGATATCGGCACCCGACAGATCGTCGCAACCACGTCCGTCATCGTGCTCAACGAAATATTCCATGGCCTCGATACGATGGAAATAGCGGTCATCGGTCCTGTGAATCACGCCCGCGACGCCTTTGGGCGGCACACCGATGAGCGACGATAGCACGGCGAGCGTCGGACCGATCAGGTCGACCGAACGGATATGCAGCATGCCCAGGTAATCGAGCACGCGGGCGCGAAGCGCCGGATCGACAATGGTGTGAAACACGGCAATATCGCGATGGTCGGCATCGACGCGCGGACCCACAAACGACTTGACCTGCTCCACTGAGTTCACCTTGGGCAGGCGCAAGAGACGAAAAGCCCCTTCATCAAATTGCCCGGACGCCGCAAGCACCACCTCACAAGCAGTATCACCGAGCGAGTCGGAGATAACGATAACGGTGGGACGAGCGGTGACCGGGCAATCCATGCGGGGCTCCTTTTGCGCTTATGCGCAGGCTAGCTTACTTTTTGCGGGCAAGCTCACCAATGTTGGCGATGCCGGAGAAAACGGCCTCGAAGCGGTTGAGCAGCTTAAGGCGATTATCGCGGAGCTGCTCGTCCTTGTCCATGACCATAACCTCATCGAAGAAACGGTCGATGGGCGCGCGCAGGGCGGCCAGAGCGGCAAACGCGGCCGGATAATCCTCGGTGGCGAGAGCGGCATCGACGGCGGTCTGAGCGGCCTCGGAGGCGTCGGCAAGCGCAAGCTCGACCTCGCCCATCAGAGCGCGATCGTACTCCACGCCCAGCTCGGGCTTGGAGATGTGCGCGGCGCGGGCATAAGCGGTAGCCAGGTTGTCGAAGGTCTCGGCGTCGTTCTTGCGGGCCTCGTCGAGGGCGGCGCAGCGGGCGAAGAAGACCGACGGGGCAATGATGTGCACCGCGGAAACGGCGGCAACGGTGTCGGCCGGGATCTTCTCGTCGCGGGCCATGCTCACCAGACGGCCGTGGAAAAAGTCACGAACCTGCTGGGCGACCTCCGCGGCGTCGAACTCGATGCCCTGCTCGCTATAGAGCTCAAGCGCAAAGTCGATCAGCGACGTGGGGTCGATCGGCAGACGGTCGCGCAAGATGTTGATGATGCCGATAGCGGCGCGACGCAGCGCGTACGGGTCGGACGAGCCGGTCGGGGGCTCGCCGATGGCAAAGATGCCGGCAATGGTATCGAGCTTGTCGGCGCAGGCCACGATGCAGCCAGCGGTGCCCTCGGGCAGCTCGTCGCCAGCAAAGCGGGGACGATAGTGATCGCGGATAGCATGTGCGACCTCGTCGTTCTCCCCCATCGCGCTGGCGTAGTAACCGCCCATCACGCCCTGCTGGCTCGTGAACTCGACGACGGCGTTGGACACCAAGTCGGCCTTGCACAGGTGAGCGGCGCGAGCGGCGTCGGCGGCCAGGTGGGCACCCAGGTGAGCCTCGCGGGCAATAGCGAGCGCGAGCTGCTCAATACGCTCGGACTTGGCGAGCACGCTGCCGAGCTTCTCCTGGAAGGCGACCTTGGCCAGACGCTCACGGAACTCGTCGAGGGAGATCTTCAGATCCTCCTCGTAGAAGAACTTGGCGTCGTCCAGGCGGGCGCGCACGACGCGCTCATTGCCGTCGATCACGCGCTCGGCATTCTCGGGCTTGCTGTTGGAGACGACCACAAACTCACGCGTCAGCTTGCCCTCGCCGTCATAGATCGGGAAGTAGCGCTGATTGGTGAGCATAGACTCGCAGATGATCTCGTGCGGGACCTTGAGGAACTCCTCATCGAAGGTGCCGACGAGCACCGTCGGCCACTCGCAGAGGTTGATGACCTCCTCAAAGACCTTCTTAGGCGTATCGACGTGGCAGCCGGGGCGCGCAGCCTCGACCTCGGCGATACCGGCAAGGATGGCCTCGCGACGGCGCTCGGCAGAAAGCACACCGGCGTCCTCGAGCACCTGCTCGTAAACAGCGGGGCTGGCGACCACATGGTCACCGGGGCCAAGCACGCGATGACCACGCGTGGTGTTGCCGCTCGTCACGTCGGCAAACGACACGGGCACGACGTCCTCGCCCAAAAGGCAGCAGATCCAGCGGACTGGACGCACGAACGTGGCATGCTCGTGGCCCCAGCGCTGACTACGGTAGTTGGGCCACTGCAGGCCGGCGATGGTCTTCTCGCACAGGGCCGTCAGGATCGGGGCGGCCGGGGCGGAAGGAATGTTCTTCTCGGCAAAGACGTACTCGCGTCCGTCGGTGTCCTCGCGACGGACCAGGTCCTCGGCAGCCACACCGCACTTGCGGGCGAAGCCCTGGGCGGCTTTGGTGGCGTTACCGTCGGCATCGAAGGCGATGTTGGCCGCGGGACCGCGCTTGACCTCGTGAACCTCATCGGTCGCGGTGGCGACGTCGGCAACGAGCGCAGCCAGGCGACGCGGGCTCGAGATCACGCGGACCTCGCCGTGGGCCAGACCGGCCTCGTCGAGACCCTTGGCAATCATGGTGCCAAGCTGCTTGACGGCATTGTTCAGCGGTGCAGAGGGCATTTCCTCCGTACCGATCTCAAACAGGAAATCCTTAGCGTCTGCCATGGCTTACGCCACCTCGCCTTCCTGATCGGCATTCTCGTTGATTCCGGCGACCTCGGCCATATAGGCCTCGCAGCACGCCTTGGCGACGGCGCGGACGCGCAGGATGTAGTTGGCGCGCTCGACCGCGGACAGCGCACCGCGGGCATCGAGCAGGTTGAAGGCATGGCTGCACTTCATGACGCAGTCATACGCCGGCAGCGGCAGCTTGCGCTCCAAGCAGGAGTGGCACTCGGCCTCGTAGTCGTCAAACTTCTGACGCATCATCTCGACGTTGGCGACCTCAAAGTTGTAAGCGCTGAACTCGCGCTCGTTCTCCAAAAACACGTCGCCGTAGGTCATGGGCGTGCCGTCGGGCAGGTAGCTCCACACCAGGTCGTAGACCGAGTTAACGCCCTGGGCGTACATGGCGATACGCTCCAGGCCGTAGGTGATCTCGACGGGCACGGGGTCGACCTCGATGCCGCCCACCTGCTGGAAGTACGTAAACTGCGTGACCTCCATGCCATTGAGCCAGACCTCCCAGCCAAGGCCCCAGGCGCCGAGCGTCGGGCTCTCCCAGTCGTCCTCGACAAAGCGGACGTCATGGTCGTTGGGGTCCAGACCGATAGCGGCAAGAGACCCCAGGTAGAGCTCCTGGGCGTTGACCGGAGAAGGCTTGATGAGCACCTGGAACTGATAGTAGTGCTGCATGCGGTTGGGGTTCTCGCCGTAGCGGCCGTCGGCGGGACGGCGGCAGGGCTGCGCATAGCAGGTGCGCCACTCGGCGGGACCGAGCGAGCGCAGCGTGGTCGCGGTATGGAAGGTACCGGCACCGACCTCGGAGTCATAGGGCTGCATAATGACGCAGCCCTGCTCGCCCCAGTACTGCTGGAGGCGCAGGATGATGTCTTGGAAGGAAAGCGATGAAGCGTTCATGCCTCTAATATCCCCTCGTCGAAACGATTACACGGTTAGGTACTGTACTATAGCGGTTTTTAGTCGATAGCGCCCAGACGGTTGAGCGGCCAGTAACGCACGAGCGCCACAGCGATCAAATCAGAGCGATCGACGGGACCAAAGTAGCGTGAGTCGGCAGAGTTTTCGCGGTTGTCGCCCATCACCCACACGCACCCGTCGGGAACGGTGTAGGGATAGCTTACCTGAGCGCCGGGCGCTTGGACCGAAAGTGGCCAGCTCATGCCCGTCGTATAGTCCTCGTCGAGCGCCTGGCCGTCAACGACCACCTTGCCATCCTGCAGGTCGACCGTCTGGCCGGCCGTGGCAATAACACGCTTGACAAGAACATCATGCTCGGAGGTGCCATCGGGGTTGTGAAACACCACGATATCGCCCTGCTTGACGGGCTGACCGAGCTCGAGGCTCACCTTTTGTGCCAGGATCTGGTCGCCAATCTCGATCGTGGACTCCATGGAGCCGGTGGGCACCACAAAGGGCTCGACCACAAACGAGCGAATCAAGAAGGTGGCGACCAGTGCGATCGCGATGACCGCGATCCACTCAAAAGCGCCCCTCAACGCGGAATGCTGCGATGGAACCATTCTCACTCCTCGCTCTGCGAATACGAAGCGTCCAAAATCTCCTGCGCGTAAGCGCGCTCCTCGGGCGTGAGCCGCGCTGTCTCGATCAGATCGGGACGCCAGCGGCAGGTGCGCTCGATGGCGTTCTTGCGACGCCAGGCATCGACCTTGGCGTGATCGCCGCTCACAAGCACCGGCGGCACGCCCTCGCCGTTAAACTCGGCGGGGCGGGTGTACTGCGCGTACTCGAGCAGTCCTCCGTCCTCGGCGGTCGAGAACGACTCGTCGACGTTGCTCATCTCGTCGCCCAGGGCGCCGGGAATCAGGCGTACGACAGCATCGGCAACGACCATAGCGGGAAGCTCGCCGCCCGTGAGCACGTAGTCGCCGATCGACAGACGCTCATCGGCATACGCATACGCGCGCTCGTCGACGCCCTCGTAGCGACTGCACACAAACAGCAGGCGCTCACTTTTGAGCAGGCGCTCGGCCACATGCTGCGTAAAGGGCTCGCCACAGGGGGTGAAGAACACAACCGTGGGCTTGGGACCCTCTGCGCTAATGGCCTCGATGGCCTCTGCGATAGGCTCGACCTTCATGAGCATGCCCTGTCCGCCACCGTACGGCTCGTCATCGACGGTACGATGGCGGTCGTGCGTCCAGTCGCGCAGGTTATACGCCTTAAAATCAAAAAGGCCGGCCTTGCGGGCGCGGCCCAAAATCGACGTGGACATGACGGGCTCAAACATCTCGGGAAAGACCGAAAGGGTCTCAATCAGCATGTTGTCCTCCCTACTTGTCCATATCGATCAGGCCGTCCATCACGTGGACGGAAATTGTTCCTGCATCGGGAAGATCGAGCACGACCTGCTCGATCACGGGAATCAGTACCTCGCCGTACCGATCACCCTCAACAACCCAAACATCGTTAGCGGGCGTCGACATGATCTCGACGATCGTGCCGAGTAAACCGAAGCGCTCGTCGACCACCTCGCGACCCATCAGGTCGGTATAGGCAGCGTCGAGCGAATCGAGCTCAAAATCGTCACGATTTGCCAGCACGTAGCATCCCGTGATGCCCTCGGCGGCCGTCAAGTCGTCAATGCCCTCAAACGAGACCAGATCGCCATCGCCCGTATCGGTGACGGACACGACCGTGCAAAAGCGGTCGCGCTTAAGCGCCGGCGGCGTCAGGGCGACGCGCATACCCGGCTCTAATACAGAAGGAAGCCCCCGCAGCGGCTGCGCGAGGACCTCCCCCTTCCTTCCGTGCGGCTTGACCACACGGGCGATGTTTTTGTACTGGGACCTCAAGGTCCTAGCCCAGAACCTCTACCTCGACAGCAGTGTCGAGGCGAGCGGCCAGTGCACGGGCGAGCGTGCGAATGGCCTTGATGGTACGGCCACGACGGCCGATGACCTTAGCGACGTCATCCTCGGCGACCGAAACCTCAATCGTAGAGGCGTCGTCACCATCGATGACCTCAAGGCTCACGGAATCCGGGTCGTCGACGATCTGAACAACGAGATATTCGACGAGATCGGCGATGCGATCTGAGAGCATTGCCTCACCCTCGAGCTGTGCAGCGTCAACCTCAGGCACGATTTACTCCTCGGCGCCCTCAGCGGCCTCAGCGGCAGCCTTAGCGGCCTCGGCCTCTTTGGCGAGCTGCTTCTTGGACTTCTTGACGACGGTCTCGGTCTTCTCGCCCTCGTTGGCGGCCTTGACCAGAGCGGCGACGGCGTCGGTGAGCTGAGCGCCCTTGGACTGCCAGTCGGCGATCTTCTCGAGGTCGAGGTTGATGGTCTTGGGGGCGGTCATCGGGTTGTAGCGGCCAACCTCCTCGATGATACGACCGTCACGCGGGGCGCGGGAATCGGCGACGACGACACGGTAGTACGGACGCTTCTTAGCGCCGTGACGAGCAAGGCGAATCTTGACTGCCAAAGGAAACTCCTCCAACCAAGCAGCTTTAGGCTGCAACTACAAACAAACAGTTGAACATAATACGCCATCGACGCGGGCAGGTGAAGTCCGTGAGACCAACTTCTTCGGTGTAGTCGAGGGCAAATCCATATCTTAGACAAGAATTCGGGATTTGCAAGCACATACACGCACCCCACATGAGCTGCGCGGTATACTCATGACATGGAAAGACGCGAACATACATACGGTTATGAGGATGCCATGGGCGTCACGCCGCCTCCCTGGACGGGTCCGGCGGTTGGCCTCATGGACCTTGATGCGTTTTTTGCGAGCGTGGAAATGCTCGACCATCCCGAATGGCGCGGAAAACCGCTCATCGTGGGCGGAGACGCCGATTCGCGTGGCGTCGTGTCCACGTGTTCGTATGAGGCGCGTCGCTTTGGCGTGCACTCTGCCATGGCCTCGGCCGAGGCGCGGCGCTTGTGCCCGCAAGCCATTTGGACGCACGGGCACTTTGATCGCTACCGCGAGGTGAGCGCGCAGGTCATGGCGATTCTCGCCGACGAGACCCCGCGCGTTGAGCGCGTATCCATCGACGAAGCCTTTATCGATATCACACCGGGTCGCTTTGCGCCCGAAGACCCGCTGCTGGTTGCGCGGCGTATAAGCGACCGCGTGGCAGCGCTGGGAGTGACGTGCTCCATTGGCGTGGGCTGCAACAAGACGGTCGCAAAGATCGCAAGCGAGCGGGATAAGCCGTTTGGGCTGACCATCGTGCGCCCCGGAACCGAGCAGCGCTTTTTGGCCGCGCTGCCGGTATCTGCCATGAGCGGCATCGGGCGCTCGGCCGAGGAGCGACTGCGCCGCATGCGCATCTACACCCTCGGCGAGCTATCACGTGCACCGGAATCCACCTTGGCCTCTATTTTTGGCGTCAACGGCGAACGCATGCGCCAGCGTGCGCTGGGACTCGAAATCTCCGAAGTCACGAGTCTCGATGAGGAGCGTGAGGTCAAGTCGGTCAGTAATGAACGCACCTTTGCGAAAGATTTGACTGAGCGTGGGGATATTGAGGCGGCGATTGCGCTGCTGGGCGAGTCAGTGGGACGCCGTCTGCGCCGTCAGGGACTAACAGGCGCCACGGTGACGCTCAAGCTTAAGTATTCGTATGGCAGCGGGCGTACGGCACAGCGCCGGCTGCCTCATCCGACCGACGACGAGAACATCTTCGTGGCGGTTGCACTCGAACTGCTCGACAACATCTGGCAAGAAGGCATGCATGTTCGCTTAGCCGGCATCGGCATGAGCGACTTCGACCACCAAGGCGGCATCCAGACTGACCTGTTCTGCGAGATCGATGACCGCGGAGCCCAATCCAGCGACCGCCGCGACCTCTCCGTCGCCATCGACGCCGTCCGAGACAAATTCGGCGACACCGCCCTTTCCTTCGGCCGCCAATCCCGTTTCAACGATTAACCGCCTTTGGGCAAAAAGAAAGCCGGGCAGGTGCGGAAAACCGCAACTGCCCGGCGATATGCGTGAGGGTAGCTAACCCCGTCTCAAATGAGCTACTAGAGGAGGTTGAGGGGGAGCTGGGGGGCGTCTCCCCAGAGTTTCTCGAGGCGGTAGAAGTCGCGGGCTTCGGGAGTGAAGACGTGGACGACAACCGAACCATAGTCCATGAGCATCCAGGTCTTCTGCTCGCGACCCTCGATGGAGAACGGGTGCTCGCCGCAAGCCTCGGCGACCTTCTCCTCGATCTCGTCGACGATAGAATCGACCTGGCGGTTGTTGGTACCGGTGGCAAGCACAAAGTAGTCGCATACGTCGGAAAGCTCGGTCAGGTCGAGCACCTGAACGTCCTCGCCCTTCTTGTCGTAGGCGGCCTGCGCGGCGGCGCGGGCGACATCCTCGGCGGCGACACCGCTCGCAGACAGCGAGGCGGCAGTGCGGTCGGACGTGGCGACGAAGCTCTTGTGCTCCACACCTTCAAGAATCTGCTCGTCGGTCATGGTCTCGTCGGCCATGGAATACCTCTTTCTAGACAGCCCGAGCTAACGCAGCTGGGCGTAATGGTTGTAAATCGAAATAGCCGTGGGATAAAGATAGCGCCCGGACTGGATCACATAGACCAGACCCTGCGCAAAACAGGAGAAGAACAACTCATCGAGCGTCGACTCCCCCACCATCTTGCGCAGCGCATGCGCATAGTCACCGTGGCGGTTGGGCTCGATGGCATCGGCCACAAAGACCACCATATCGAGCGGCGTCATGTCGCAGGCACCCACGGTGTGACGGTCGACAGCCTGGAAAACGGCCGGCGACAGCTCGGGAAAAAGCTGCGGAAGCTCATAGGCGGCAACAGGGCCATGCAAAAGTGGCGTCGCGGCAGAAGGAGAGCCGGCAATCTTAATGCCGTAATGCAGAGCGCGCGTGACCAGCTCGTCATCGGAAAGCACCTTGTCCCAGTCGTGGATCAAGCCGGCGGCAGCGGCATCAAAGCGGTCGACGCCGTAGACCTCGGCCAGATGAAGTGCGGTCTCGGCAACACCCAGCGAATGCACATAGCGCTTGCGCTTATCCTTCATGCGAACATCGAGCAGCTCTTGAATGCGCCTGAGCAGCGCGCGCTCATCGCCCTCAAACTGATCCTCTACCGACAACGTAGACCCCCATCACTCAAAATCTTCTTGGCCCAAATCGGCATATAGCCTGCGTTTGCGAATGTAGCCGAGCACGGACTCGCTCGTAAGATAGCGTACGCTCATACCGCGGGCAACACGCTTACGAATGTTCGTCGAGCTGATCGCCAGCGCCGGAATCTGAATATAGCGCACGTCGAACGGCAGCCCCGACTCTTTGATTCGGGCACGCGCCGTATCGATATCAAAGCCCGGTCGCGTTGCCGCAATAAAGGTAGCAAGCTCAGCGATTCGTTCGGCATCATGCCAGGTCACGATATCGATAATCGCGTCGGCGCCCGTAATAAAGTAGAGCTTTACCTGCGACGGGTAAAAGTCGCGAAGGGCATGAAGCGTATCGGCCGTATAGGTTACACCCGGACGGTCGATCTCGAACCGGCTCGCCAAAAAGGCCGGGTTCGCGGCGGTGGCGAGGACCGTCATGGCATAACGGTCCTCGGCAGGCGTCACCGGCTTGTCAAGCTTAAAGGCAGGAGAGCCCGCCGGCATAAAGAGCACAGCGTCCAAGTCGAGCGACTCGCGCGCCTGCTCGGCGGTCACCAGGTGCCCGTAATGGATGGGATCAAAGGTGCCACCCATAATGCCGAGCCTAAACTCCTGCCCGTCCTCTAGAGGAAGCTCGGGCAGACCGATTCCACCGCGCAGCGACATGGCTTACTCGCCCTCCGAAGTCTCGGCATCGCCCGCGGCATCCGCCGCATCGACAACCTCGACGCCCTCATCCGCAGCATCGGCCACGTCAATGGCTTCAACGGCAACGTCCTCGCCAGCATCCTCGAGCTCCTCGTACTCCGAGAAGTCCTCGGCGCCCTCAAAGTCAAAGGCGCGCTGGCAAATGCGGACCTCGTCGCCCGCACGGCAACCGGCCTTCTCGAGCGCGTCGTCAACACCCATACGCGCAAACTTATGCTGCAGGTAAATGACGGCTTCCTCGTTTTCCCAGTCGGTCTGGATGACCATGCGCTCGATGGCACGACCGACCACGCGGAAGGCACCGGGCTCTTCCTGAACAATGCGGAAACGCTTCTCACGCTGCAGGCGACGGCGCTCCCACTCATCGTCGCGCAGAACGACCGGCTCATCCGAGACAGCCAACTCGGCGCGCAGCTTAGCCACCTGCTCGCCCACGGCAAGCATCAACGTGTTGAGGCCGGCGCCCGTCACGGCAGACACGGCAAAGAACATATGTCCATCGTCGAGCGCTGCGCGCTTGAGGTCGGCAATCTTGTCGGCCGTGCCCGGCGCATCGCACTTGTTGGCAACGACGATCTGCGGACGCTCCGAAAGCTCGGCGCCATACTGCTCGAGCTCGCGGTTGATGATGTGGTAATCCTCGACCGGATCGCGATCCTCAAAACCACCCGTCATGTCGACGACGTGCATGATCAGGGCCGTACGCTCAATGTGGCGCAGGAACTGGTGACCCAGGCCCTTACCCTCGCTCGCGCCTTCGATAAGACCGGGGACGTCGGCAACGACGTAAGAATATTCACCGGCACGCACCATGCCGAGGTTCGGCACGAGCGTGGTAAACGGGTAGTCAGCAATCTTGGGACGGGCGGCACTCATGCGCGCGATGAGCGATGACTTACCCACGGAGGGAAAGCCCACGAGCGCGGCATCGGCCATAAGCTTCATCTCGAGCTCGATCCAGTGCTCCTCGGCCGGTTCGCCCAACTGGGCAAAGGCCGGAGCGCGACGCACCGACGTCACAAAGTGCGTGTTGCCCAGACCGCCGGCACCGCCGGGCGCC
This sequence comes from uncultured Collinsella sp., assembly GCA_938023085.1. Lineage (GTDB taxonomy): Bacteria > Actinomycetota > Coriobacteriia > Coriobacteriales > Coriobacteriaceae > Collinsella. The sequence continues at coordinate 10,165 of CALHDP010000157.1, read as the reverse complement.
ACGACGACGCGCTCGCCGTCGTGCACCAGGTCGGCAATCTCAAACATCGGGGTCTGCGTCTCGGGATCGAGCTCGCGCACCACGGTACCCATAGGGACCTTGAGAATCAGGTCCTCGCCGCTCTTGCCGTTACGACGGGCACCCTGCCCGTGCGTGCCGCGCTCGGCGCGAAAGTGATGCTTAAAGCGGTAATCGATCAGCGAAGACAGCTGAGCATCGGCCTGGATGACGACATTGCCGCCACGACCGCCGTCGCCGCCATCGGGGCCGCCCTTGGGGACAAATGCCTCGCGCCTAAACGACATGCATCCGGCTCCGCCGTCGCCGCCGCACACGTTAATGCGGCTGATATCGGTGAACTGTGACAACAGAATCGCCTCCTACAAAAAAGAGGGAGACCCTTGAATCCTAAAACTCAAGTGCCTCCCACATATGTGCTCTATGAAGGGTGAATTACGCGTTCGCGAGCGGGCGTACGCTGACCCTGTGCTTGATACCCTTGTGGAACTCAACGGTACCGTCGACCAGCGCGAACAGCGTGTCGTCCTTACCACGGCCAACGTTCTCACCCGGGTGGATGTGCGTGCCGTGCTGACGGACGAGAATCGTGCCCGTGGTTACCGTCTGGCCGGCATAGCGCTTCGTGCCAAGGCGCTGACCGCGGGAGTCACGGCCATTACGGGAGGAACCGAGTCCTTTTTTGTGTGCCATTGTGTATACCTACTCTTTCGTTACGAGTGTAATCTACTCGGCGACGGGAGCCTCGGCAACAGCCTCAGCCTCTGCCTTGACAGCCTTCTTGGCGCGGGAGGTAGCCTGAACCTTCACGATCTTCAGCTTGGTGAGCTGCTGACGGTGACCCTTCAGACGACGATAGCGCTTGCGCTTGTGGAACTTGAAGACCAGCTGCTTCTCGCCCTTGAACTGCTCAACGATCTGAGCGGTAACCTTGGCCTTGGCCAGCTTGTCGGGATCGGTGACGATCTTCTTACCATCGTTGAGGAAGATAACCGGCAGGGTGACCTTGTCGCCCTCATTGCCCTCGATCTTCTCGACGGTGATGACATCGTCGGTGGCGACCTTGTACTGCTTGCCGCCCGTGTTAACGATTGCGTACATGTTTACTTGCCCTTCATGCATCAGTTAGTGCAACAGCCGAATATAGTAGCAGGCGAAAATACCCCCGTCAACGAGTATGTGGAGCAAATCCACAAGTTCGCACAGGTATGGGGCTGACGAGTCGGCCCTCGTCGTCCTCGCATGCTTGATTCTGACGCTCGACATCGTAGGAGCAGATGGTCACGAGGTCTTGCATACCGGTGGAAACAATAGGTGCATCCACGCCCGGGGTCAAGCCCTGCAACAAAACATCAGCAGCAGAAAGCAAAATTTCCGGACGCATGGAGCCCTCGTTGTCGGCATGGGTGTCGAGCATGAGCACCAAATGGTCCGGGCGCTCCCCCGCCGTGAGCTCATAGCCCACGAGCGTGTGATCCAAATCCAAGCGCTTGCTCTTTTTGCCGCGCGCGTAGTCGATGCCGTGGCCCGCGCGCAGCGTGTCGATCGCACGACGCACCTCGTCGGCGCTTACGGGCGCCTCGGGATCCAAGTGCAGGTCGATGCGATACGACAGGCGCGTGAGCTGCGCCGTCAACGCCGGCGTGCGCACGTCGATGTACGCCGCCTCGATGGGCGCCAGATCGGCCGGAGACGCCGCAGCCAGGCGCCCAAACGCCTCGTCGAGCGCCACGAACTCGGTCATAAACAGGTCATACCACTCGCAGGTCGACGACGTACCCACCGGCAGCGCCGAAGAGAAGCCCACGCGCATGTGCGGAGAGAATCCCTGCGTGACGGCATAGGGAAGTCCCGCACGGCGCACGATGCGCTCAATGGTATGGATTACTTCGAGATGGCCCAGGTACTTAAGGCGATCGCGCTTGCCATAGCGAACACGAAGCCTAAAGAGCGAGGGGTTGTCGGTCAGGCGCTCACTCATGCGCGATCACCCATCAATACATTCTTGGCGTGGAGCGTGGGGCAGATCCCGCAGCCGGTGCACGACGTGCGGGTACAGTCGGGAGTCGTGACGCCCTCGAGCGAGCGACGGTACTCGCGCTCGAGGAAGCCGCGCGTGCAGCCGGGGCTCACGTGCTCCCACGGCAGGCGCCAGTCCAACTCGTAGGGCAGGTGCACGAGCTCATTGAGGTCGATGCCGTTTTTGGCAGCAGCTTCCTTCCAGTTATCGAGCGAGAAATGCTCTACCCAGGCGTCAAAGCGAGAGCCCGAGCGCCAAGCATCGATGATGACGGGCGTCATGTCACGACCGGCGCGGGAAAGCGCGGCCTCGATGAGCGAGGTCTCGGCATCGTGGTAATGCACGCGGACGGCACGGTTGCGAACGCTCGTGATAAGCAACTTCTGGCGACGCTTGACGTCGTCGTAGTCGAGCTGCGGGCACCACTGGAACGGCGTGGCAGCCTTGGGGATAAAGACCGAAACCGAGATGGACACCGAGATCGAGCCGCGACGAGCCTTGGGCACCACGGAACGACCGAGCTCCAGCACGTGATCGGCCAGATTGGCGATGGCCACGATGTCCTCATCGCGCTCGCCGGGAAGGCCCATCATAAAGTAGAGCTTCATGCGGTTCCAGCCGGCCTCGAAGGCCGCCTTGGCCGCACGGTCCAGGTCCTCCTCGGTCACGTTCTTGTTAATGATGTCGCGCATGCGCTGGCTGCCGGCCTCGGGCGCGAACGTCAGGCCGCCCTTCTTTTCGCCGGCGACCGACTCGGCCATATCCACGCCAAACGAATCCAGGCGCTGCGACGGAATAGACACGCGTATACCCGTATCCTCCAGGCGACGGTTGAGCCTGCCGAGCACGTCGCGAATGCAGGAGTGGTCGGTCGTGGAAAGCGAGGTCAGCGACACCTCGTCATAGCCGGTCTTTTCCAGACCCTGAATCACCGACGAGACGATCTGGTCGGCCGAGCGCTCGCGCACCGGGCGATACGTCATGCCGGCCTGACAAAAACGACAGCCGCGGGCGCAGCCGCGCAGGATCTCGATAGACAGGCGGTCGTGAACCAGCTGCGCATAGGGCACGCACGACTGCGACAGCGGATTCGTGGCGCCGAAATCCTCAACGACGCGCTTGTAGACCACGGTCGGCGCATCCTTGCCTTCACGCGGCACGGTGTAGCCATGCGGCGAGCAGGGCTCGTCGTGACGAACCTCATAGAGCGACGGCACGTAGTTGCCGGCAATGGATGCAAGCTGCTCGACAATCTGCGCGCGCGGGACCCCTTCGTCACGCAGGCGGCGATGCAGCTGGCAGGTCTCGAGCAGCGATTCCTCGCCCTCACCGATGAGGATGGCATCGAAGAAGGCCGCGTACGGCTCGGGGTTGTACACCGAGGGACCGCCGGCAATGATGATGGGGTCGTCTTCGCCTCGGTCAGCCGCCAACAGTGGAATGCCAGCGAGGTCGAGTGCCTCGAGGAAGTTCGTCACCGCCATCTCGTGCGGCACATGCAGACCGACGATATCAAACGAAGCGACCGGCGCTGCACCCTCGAGCGAGAGCAGCGGAATGCCCGCCTCGCGCATAGCGTCACCCATATCGGGCCACGGCACATAGCCACGCTCGCAGGAGATGCCCTCGGCCTGGTTAAGGATGTTGTAGAGGATGGCGATACCCTGGTTGGGCAGACCGACCTCGTACACATCCGGATAGATCAGGCAGCAACGGTAGTCGGCATCGGCCTTGGAAAGCGTGCCCCACTCGTGATCGATATAGCGACTCGGCTTCTCGACCTTGGCGAGCAACGGCTCAATTAAATGAAAACAGTCTTGGTATGCAACGCGCAACGGAAAACCCCTAAGCAGCGAGATCTGATGCGTCCTGATAGGACGCCATAGGACGGGTAGCGCCCGCGACCGTGGTCACCAGATCGCGAACGCGGGAGAACGTGGCAGTGACCACCTCGTTGGCACGGCTGTAGTCGACATCGCGCTCGTAGAGCGAAACGAGCGCACGGCCCATGCCATAGGTGCCCGCGGCGGCAGTGAGCGCCTTGACGGCAAACCCAATATGCGGCGTCTGCTTGACAAGTGCGCGGGTGACCGCTCGGATCACAAGACCGCCGGCAAGCACGCCCGCGACCTCGTAGCCGCGCTCAGGCTTAATGCCGCGTCCAAAGACGGCAGCGAGCTCAAAGAGCATACCCACCTGCGCCAGCGCCATAACGGGATAATCGGCGCCCGGCAAAAACACCAGCGCACCGGTCGCCATATTGGTGAGCGCGCACGAGGTGATGATACGATTGGCCGCCGCGATACGCATGAAGGCAAAGTTCGCCGCAAAAGCCGTTTCCTTGTCGGTGCGATCGAGAATCCAGCGGGCAAGCGTCTCGAGCAGATACGTCTTATCGGTTGCCGCTACCACGCCGAGCATGGGCGTGGACTCCTCGATAAACGGCACCTCCACAGCAGACTCGGCAAGCACGCACACGGGCGCGCCGGCGATCACGAGCTCCTGCACGGCACTCTCCAAGCGGTCGGAACCACACGAGAGCACCAGCACCACATCGGTATCGGTCTTTGGAGCAATTCGCTCCTCCCCCAGACGCTCGACGCGCACAATGCCCGAGGTCGTCTGCGGCACAAAGGCGTCACGCACCGTCTCGGCCAGAAAGCGCGAGGCGGACGAATCCAGATAGACCGAGACGCGCACCGGCGTATCGGAATCCTTCTTAACGGACGCGCCCATCTTAAAAGCGCGGGTCAGCTTATCTACGGGAATTTTCATAGCAAACCCCTCCAGCGGTTACGCGGCGCCCGAACGATGCCGCCATATGGATTGTACGATACCCACCGTCAGCAGCTGAATCATCATCGAAGACGAACCGAAGCTAATAAACGGTAGCGGAATACCGGTAATCGGCATCATGCCGATGCACATGCCGATGTTCTCGAAGGTCTGGAACGCCCACATGCCAACGATGCCAACACACGAAAGACGCAAAAACAGAGACTCGCACTTAAAGGCAACGCGGATCGTCGAGAAGATGAGCAGCACGTACAAGCACAGCAGCAAAAAGGAGCCGCAGAAGCCAAAGGTCTCGGACAAAAAGGCGAAGACGAAGTCGGTGTGGAACTCAGGCAGAAAGCCGCCGGCCGACTGCGTCGCATGGCCCAGGCCCTTACCAAAGAAACCGCCCGAGCCGACCGCGATCAACGACTGCTGCAGATTGTACGCATCGTCCGAATCGGCATTATCGGGGTCGATAAAGACCGTCAGACGGTTCATCTGATACTGCTTGATGAGCACATCGTGGCCGAGCAGCGAATCAAAGACCGAATCGAGCGCCAGGACGAGGGCCACCAGGCCCACGAGCAGGGCCAGGGTCGACAGCACCCATTCGCGGCGTGCACCGCTCATACAAATGACGATGGCGCCCGAAACCAGCACGACCAGGCCCGAGCCCAGGTCGCCCATGGCAACGACGGCCAAAAACGGAATGGACAGCATGCCGCAGAGCTTGACGTAGTCGCGAACGGTATCGATGCGACCGTTATACTGCGAGCCAAGCGTAGCAATAAAGAAGATGGTGATGAGCTTGGCAAGCTCAACGGGCTGGAATGTCAAGCCGATACCGGGAATCTTGATCCAGCCCGTCATGCCCAGACCGCCCGTATAGGACAGACCCGGAATCTTGGGCGAGAGGATCACGATCAGGTCGATGACGAGCAACGCCGTCGAGAAATTGGAAATACCGCGCAGGTCGGTACGCCAGACCAGCACCGCCAGCACCGCCCCGATGCCAATTCCCAGAAGATGGCGTGAAAACGATGCATCGGCCTTAAACTGCGAAGCCGACCAGATAATGATGGCACCGTAGGCGACGAGCGCCACAGTAGCCACGAGCACACCGATATGCACCTTTTGGCGAAACGTGCCGCGCGAGGCCGAAAGTTGCTTGTTGACGCGGTCCAGGCTGCTGCGAGAGCCGGTCTTGGTTGAACGGAACAGATCCGCCGGAGAAAAATCCATCGCAACCTCCTATCGAACCGAAGAATCGCCCGAGGCCGAAGAGGTATCGGGCTCGTCATAAATCACGCCGAGCACGTCGCGCACGACATGCATCGCGGTATCTGAGCCGCCGCCGCCCTGCTCCAGGACAGTAGCGATAACATACTTGGGGTCATCGGCCGGTGCATAGGCGCAGAACCAAGCGTATTCGTCCTCGCCGCTTTTCTCGCCCGTGCCCGACTTGCCGTATACCTGCGGCGTCAGGGTGCCAAAGTGAGCCGCCAGGGACGTCGATGCCGTGTAAATCACGTCGTGCATGCCGTTGCGAACAAGAGCCAAATCCGAATCACTGTTGATCTTGGCCTCCAGGCGCTTCTTCTTGCCCTTGCCGTTGTACTTATAGGCATCGCCGTCGCCATCGCGCGACACGGCAGACAAAAACACGTGGGGCACGTACTGTTTGCCGCCGTTGGCAAGACCCATATAGGCGCACGCCATCTGCAGGGGCGTCACCAGGATGTCGCCCTGGCCGATGGCAATGTTAGTCATATCACCGGCATTCCACTTGCGGTCCTCGGCAGAGGCGTCGGTGAAGTACGACTCTTTCCACTCGGCATCGGGAATACGGCCCGCGCCCTCACTCGGCAGATCGATACCGCAGGTCTTGCCTAGACCCCAGCGACGAAAGACCTCCTGCAGGCCCTCGGAATGTTTCTCGTCATAAAAGAACGCCTTGCCCATGTCGTAGAAGACGGGGTCGCACGAGTTGGCGATACCCGACTGCAGCGTCATGGTGCCGTGGCCGGAATGCAGCCAGCAGTACTTGCCCCACGACTTGCCCAGACCCGTCCAATAGCCCGTGCAGTTGGTCGTCTGCCCCGACGTGTAGGTTCCAAACTCAAGACCGGCCAGTGCCGAGAGCGGCTTGATGGTCGAAGCCGACATGTACTGTCCGCTAATGGCGCGGTTGAGCAGCGGGTGCGAACCCTTGTCATCATTGAGCTCGGTCCACACGTCATTTGAGACGCCGCCGATAAAGACGGACGGATCGAACTTGGGCTCGCTCGCCATGCCCAGGATCTCGCCATTGTTGGGATCGAGACACACCACAGCGCCGTTGCCGGCATTGCTGTAGCCAGTGGTCTTGGCAAGCTCGATAGCGCTCGCCAGTGCCGTCTCGCAGGCCTGTTGGATCTTAAGGTCGAGCGTGAGCTTAATGTCGGAGCCGGCCTTCGCGGGCACGGCGCCGGCCTGACCGGTCACATTGCCCGAGGCATCGACCTTGACGGTCTGCTCGCCACGAATACCCTGCAGCAGGTTTTCGTAGTAGCTCTCAACGCCCGCCTGGCCCACGATATCGCCCGACTGGTACGTAATCTTGCCAGCAGAAGCATCATCATCCCCAGAGGTTTTCTTATTCTGGGCCTCGAGCTGCTCGGAGGTAATGGTGCCGGTATAGCCCAAGATATGGCATGCCGTCTCGCCATATGGATACTGGCGCTCGGTACGCTCGGCAATCTTGACGCCCGGGAACTCGCCGGCATGCTCCTGAATATAGGCAACCGTGGAGCGACGGACGTCCGTCGCGATGGTATGCAGGCTCTGAGCGCCCTCTGTATTGTCCTGAATATTGCGAAGGACCGCCACGTAAGGCATTCCAAGCACGTTGGCAAGATGGCGAACCAGGACCTCATCCTCGGCAAGGTCGCGGTAGGCCACGACAGCAAGTGAGGGACGGTTCTGGACAAGCGCCACGCCATTGCGGTCGAGGATGCGGCCGCGCACAGCAGGAGTGGTAACGGTGCGAGTCTGATTACTATTGGCCTGCTTCTCGTAATAGTCCGACGAGACCATCTGCATGCCCCACAGCTTGACGGCGAGCGCCGCAAACATCGCGCCCACACCCGTGGTGAGGATGGAAAAGCGGCTCTTAAAGGCGGTCACCGCGGTATTGCCCTCGCCCTCGGTGGCGCGCGGGGTCGTTCCATGCTGCGTATCGTAGGTAAAACGGGAATCGCCGCGACGCATGATGACCAGTGCGACCACGATGGCCACAACTAGCACGATACCGGCGATAATAACCGTCAACTGGGAAGACATCTACGGGCCTCCCCTATTTGAGCTTGCGGGTCTTGGGCTTAAAGCGCATACCCGTCTGGCGTCCGCCACGTGCGGAGAATCCATAGCCGGACTGTGGCACGACGCCGGACATCAAAAACGGAATGGCAACCAGACCCGTCAGGATCGAGGACGGCAGCGCATGGCCGAAGATCGCCACGACAAAGCTCGTCTCCAAACCCATAAACAGCAAGATGATGCTGTAGATCACATTAATGACGAGCGCGAAGGCGCCCACAGTGACGCCGCGCGCACTTGGGGTACCGCCCGTCTGACCGACGGCGCTGTGCACCAGGGCAAAAGAACCCACGGTCAGCAGGAGCGACATAATGCCCACCGGCACGGCAGCGGACAGGTCATAAAACAAGCCGCTGCAAAAACCGCACACGACGGCACGGGTCGGGTCGCCCGAGAACACACTCAGGCACACCAAGATAATCATGAAGTTGACGCGACCACCCGCAATGGAGATCTGCGGTGCCAGGCCTGCCTGCAGCAGCACGCACACGATGGCGGCGATCACAAACGTGCGGGAGCTCATCCCCTGCTCGTGTAGATCCATGGACATGCCCCCTATTCGTTCGAGCCAGAATCGGTCGTCTCGGACGTGTCGGAACTGTCATCCGAGCTCTCGTCCTTCGTCTTGGTTGCAACATCGCGCGACGTTCCCTGCGGCGTGCTGTTGGCCGTGCTCACGTCCTCATCCGAGGTCGACTGTTCATCGGTCAGCGAGGTAATGACCAGCACTTCCTCGTTGTTCTCGGCCGTGGTCTGAGCGCGCACCACAATGGTGTAGTACACGTCGTTTGCCGATTTCTCAACCGACGAGACGGTGCCGAGCGGTAGACCCTTGGGGAACACGCCACCGATGCCCGAGGTCACGATGATGTCGCCAACCTTAACATCGGAGTCGACGCTCACGTACTCAAGACGCAGCGTGCCGTCAGCCTGACCCTGCAGCATGCCCTGGGCGCGCGTGTCCTGCACCATGGCGGACACGCCCGAGTTCTCGTCGCCAATCAGGCGCACGGTAGAGGTCTTGGCCGATACCTCGATAATCTGGCCGATAACACCGGCAGAACTCGTCACGGGCATGTTGATGGTAAGGCCGTCGGCAGAGCCCTTGTCGATGGTTACGGTCGAGGTCCAGGCATCGCCCGAGGCACCAACGATACGAGCAGCGGTCGATTTGAGGTTGTAGGTCGACTGCAGCCCGACCAGCCCCTCCAGACGCTCGGCGGTCTTTTGAGCCTCGGAGAGCTCAGCAACCTTAGAGGTCAGCTCCTCGTTTTGCTTCTTGAGCTCGTCGAGCGTGTCCTGCGACGCCGTAAGGTTAGAGAACACGTTGCCGATGGCATTGAAAGGAGCCGCCACAGCCGAACCCACAAAGCGCACCGGCGAGGTAATCGTCGTTACGCCCGAACGCACGGCATGAATCGGTCCTGCCTCGCCCTCGCGGATGTAAAACGTGAGCAGCAACACCGAAATCAGGCTGAAAACAATCAACGGGCGCATACCCGTTGATTGTCGCTTGGTATTCAGATTTGTGGAGAAACCCGATGATCGTGCCAAATGGAATCCACCTTTTGGAAATTAAGCATTGGTCTGGACGAAGCCGCCATCAAACGCATTGGCCTCGAGCACGCGGGCACAGCCGTTAACGACGTTATCGAGCGCCGTGGGGCTGACGTTGACCGAAACACCGGTCTCATCGCGCAGGCGCACGTCGAGACCGCGCAGCAGCGCGCCGCCACCGGTCAGCAAAATGCCGTAGTACATAAGGTCCGAGGCGAGATCGGGAGGCGTGGCATCGAGGGCGTCCTTGACGGCCTTGGCCATCTCGTCGAGCGGCTTGTTGAGCGCGCGACGAATCTCCTCGCTCTCGATGCGCACGGTCTTGGGCAGACCGGTGATCACGTCGCGACCGTTGACCTCGACGTCGAGCTCGTCCTTGAGCGGCACAGCGGAGCCGACCTTGATCTTGATGTCCTCTGCCGTACGCTCGCCGAT
>CALHDP010000156.1 GCA_938023085.1 uncultured Collinsella sp. | reverse complement strand
AACCTTCTCAAAACGAAATCATGGCCTACAACATGGCGTTTACCGATTGGCTGCTGTTTGAGCGCCCCTATTACCACGGCAAGACGCTGTTGGAGCTGTATGTGGATGAGCCGCCAGCGTCAATTTCTCCTGCTTCGCTCGGGCGACTTAAGCAGGTGCGTGACACGCAGCATTTCTCGCGCTTTGGCATTTTGGACAAGGATCCCGCGACTGGCATGGTCGTGCTGAAGGATACGCGCACCGACCGTCGCTTTGACGTCTACGACCCACATATCGTGCAAAAGGAGCACTGGAACGATGGTGCGATTGCGGTGCGACTCGCGTGCGTCGACGATGTCTGGCTGACGGCGGGGCAGCTCTACCTGTATGACATCGCGCGCCTGAGCGACACGGCGGTCGACGGGCCGGGCGCGGTGCATCCCGAGGACCTCGAGGACGGTTTCGACACCTCGTGCATCAGCTTCTTTTTGCGCCTGGTCCGCGACATCATGGGCGCCCAGGGGCGGTATGTGAAGTCGCTCAATATTTACGAGCAGGAATGGGAGTAGGGGGTGGGCGGTTGTCGCCTGCCTTGCCTTCTGCCTTTATGTCTCGATCTGTAACATCTAGCGGCCAAAAATCGGTCTTCCTGTTACAGATTGAGACAGAGGTTAGACGCACGACTGAAAATCTTGATCTGTAACAACTAGAGGCTCAAAGACCGTCTTCCTGTTTCAGATCGAGACATTTGTCAGCGGAGGCAACGGTGACGATGGCCCATTTGTCCGATGTGGTGGTGATGGAAGTGACTAATACCGTTCTTAAACACAAGCATGCAACACGTAACACCTTGGCGCGGAATAGGATGCTTGCCAGGCTCACGAAGGCGGCTGAACAAGGCGTGCTGCTTGTGACACACGACAATGCCGAGCTCATGTGGCTGCGGCGTCATGTGGGAACCGATGATATTGCGGAGCCCGAGCCGTATTTGTTCTGTTTTCAACATGATTGGGATGCGTTGACGTCGGCGGAGCGAGCGCTGCGTACCATCAAAGGGCTTGTGGAGTTTCATCCCGATTGGGCGTTTTGGGGTTATGACGCGGCGCTTTTGTGGGGTCTGGAGGTGCCGAATGATCTGCTTGGGCCGCGATTTCTTGTTAAGACAGGTTGCTCGGTGCCGCTGAGTGCAGGATGCCGGCTGATGCGTCCGCAGGCAGCGGGTGCGCTTGAACAAGTCGACGGCGTGCGGGTGACGCCGTTTTGGCGCACGGTAGAGGATTGCCTGCTGCGCGCGCCGTTTTCGTATGGCCTGGCGATTGCCGATTCTGCGTTGCGAACAAAGGGCGTATCGCGCGATGACCTGAGCGAGTGTCTCCGCTCCGATTGCGAGGGCAGGCGAGGGTATCGCAGGGCGCAGGTGATCGCGTCGTATGCGGACGGGCTGTCCGAAAACGGCGGCAAGTCTCGTTTTCGGGCGTTCTTTATTGCATACGGTTTTCCGGTGCCAGAGTTGCAGGTGGAGTTTCGTGATCCGCTCGATCCGAATCAGGTATTTCGAGTCGACTATTTCTGGAGGCTCGAGGACGGAACGTGCGTGATTGGCGAGCTCGATGGAAAGGGAAAGTATACCCTGCAGGATGGTGGGGATCGGGAGTCGGTCGACCCATTCGTGGCAGAACGTCAGCGGGAGTCCCATCTGACGATGCTCGGACATAAGGTACTGAGGTTTACATTTGATGAGCTCAAGAATCCGGGGAAGCTGGCTGAAAAGATGAGACTGGCGGGCATTCCGCAGCGGGTCGATTTGGCTGAGGAATGGAGACGGCAGTGGTATGGGCACTGAGGGGTGTAACTGACGCGGATGTGGTTGTTCCTGCCGAGTTTGTCTCGATCTGTAACAACAGGGGGCCGTTTGGCCTCGTAACTGTTACAGATCGAGACAGAAGGTTGGCTGCCGGTAAAAGATCTCAATCTGTAACATCTAGAGGCCGAAAACCTGTCTACCTGTTACAGATTTAGACGTTTGACGACAGGGTTGGAGAATATCTCAATCTGTAACATCTAACGGCCAAAAACCGGTCTAACTGTTACATATTGAGACATTTCCCGGATGTCGCTGGGGTGGGACTGCAACGCGTTCCGTTCCCCGCATCTCCTCCTTTCTCCGTTAACCGATATGTCCGCAGCAATCCCGCCGCACTGGGTAATAATGAACAAATGTTCAAGTTAATCGTGAGGGAGGAGCTCGATATGGCGACTGCCGATCGTCCCACGTTGTTTATCAATGCGACCGTTCTGGATGGCTCGGAGCATATGGAGCCGCAGCCCGATATGGCCGTGGCCGTCGAGCGTGGCATCATCACCTGGATGGGACCGAGCGCCGTGGCCCAAGCTCCAGCGGGGGCCGAGGTCATCGACCTGGCAGGTGCGTATCTCATGCCGGGCCTCATCAATATGCACGTGCATCTGTGCGGTTCGGGCAAACCGGTCTCGGCGGGCGATGCGGGCGCGCTGATGAAGAAGCTCGATAATCCGGTGGGCCGAGCCATCGTCCGCCACATCCTCAAAGGCAGCGCCCAACAGCAGCTGGCAAGCGGCGTGACTACGGTGCGCGGTGCGGGTGACCCGCTGTTTGCCGATATCGCCGTGCGCAACGCTATCGACGCCGGCAAGTATCAGGGTCCGCGTCTGGTGGCACCGGGAACGGGCGTCACGGTGCCGGGTGGCCACGGCGCGGGCCTCTTTGCGCAGGTCGCCAATACCCCCGACGAGGCGGCCGAACAGGTGTGCGATTTGTATGTGCGCGGTGCCGACGTCATCAAGCTGTTCGTGACGGGTGGCGTGTTCGATGCGACCGAAGTAGGCGAGCCGGGCGTGCTGCGCATGCCGGTCGAGGTTGCCGCTGCGGCGTGCAAGGCGGCGCACGAGGTTGGCCTTCCGGTCATGGCTCATGTCGAGAGCACCGAAGGTGTGAAGGCTGCGCTTCGGGCCGGCGTCGACACAATCGAGCACGGCGCTCCGATAACCCCCGAGATTCTGGAACTGTACCGCGGTGCCGCGGGAACACAGCTCGAGGGACGCGCGCCGAGCGTGACCTGCACGATCAGTCCGGCGCTGCCGTTTGTGTTGCTCGATCCGGAAAAGACCCATTCGACTGATACGCAAAAGAAGAACGGCGACATCGTGTGCTCGGGCATTATCGAGAGTGCTCGTGCGGCGCTGGAAGCCGGTATCAAGGTGGGCCTGGGCACGGATTCGAGCTGCCCGTTCGTGACACAGTACGACATGTGGCGCGAGGTGGCCTATTTTGCCAAGTACGTGGGCGTGAGCAATGCCTTCGCACTGCATACAGCCACGAAGGTCAATGCTGAGCTACTGGGGCTGGGCGGCGAGACCGGTACGATCGAGTGCGGCAAGGCGGCCGACATTTTGGTGACGCGCGAGAACCCGCTCGATGACCTGTGCGCTCTGCGTGAGCCGATGCATGTGATGTGCCGCGGTGACCTGGTGCGCAAGCTGAAGGTCAAGCACATCCCCGAGGTCGACACCGAGCTCGACGCGATTATGGCTATGCCGGCAGAAGCTCTGGCAGAGGAGCTCGCTCGCGACGGCGTAGCTTAGGCGCTGGCGCGACGGGGCGATAGCTTCATCGAATGATGTCGCTCCATGCAAAAAGCCGAGGTCTCAACATGAGGCCTCGGCTTTTATTTTGTCCTATAAGCCCGGCTAGGAGCGGGTTTCCATCTTGGCGTGGCACTTGGGGCAGGTGACGCGGATTTTGCCCTTGCCCTTGGGGACGGACAGCATCTGGCCGCAGTTGGGACACTTGAGGTAGGCCGTGGTCTTGCGACCCTTCCACATCTTCTTGGCCGTGCGCTTGGCACGCTCAAAGTCTTCCTTGCTGGTGCCGGCCGTGCGCGAGGCGTTGGCAGCTGCAGTCCCGCCGCCCAAGCTGGCGACGAACTTGCCCAGGCCGGGGACGTTTGCGGTCGCCGTGACAAAAGCATCGTTCTCCTTGTGGCGCGCGTCTATGTTTTTGGACAGGCCGCGCAGCACGCCGAGCACGATCACGGCGATGGCGATCCAGCTGAGCCACTGAATACGGGCCATCGATCCGATCATCGCGATGATAATGCCTGCGAAGCCCAACACGACGGTGAGTTCGTCGGCGCCGTTGCGACCCTTCATAAAGTCATTCATGCAGAACTGCCTTTCATTTCGCTATGCTGCACGCCTTTATACCCGATTTGGTGCAAAGGGGACAGGTTAATCTGCACCAAGGTGGTGCAAACGTGCCTGTCCCCAATGCGCCAATTACTTGGCGAGTTTGTCGACGACGCGTTCGATCTCGGCGAGCTTGGCGGCTTTGAGGTCTTCGTCGCCCGATTCGATGGCCGAGGCGACGCAGCCCTCGATGTGAGCCTTGAGCACATCGGCGTTGATGCGGGCGATGAGCGCCTGCGTGGCCATGAGCTGCGTGGAGATGTCGACGCAGTAGCGGTCCTCATCGACCATCCGCAGGATGCCGTCGATTTGCCCGCGTGCCGTCTTGAGCATGCGGGTCACCGATTTATGGTCTGCCATCATGGCGGGTCCTCGTTTCTGGTCAATCCTTCAAATGCCTCACCCTCAGTTGCGGTGAAATAGTTCCTGATTGAAGGCTTAAAGCGTTTAAACCGGAACTATTTCACCGCAACTTCTGAGGGGCTGGTTGGGCGGCGGTGTCTGTTGGTGCGGCAGCTGCTACGCGGCGGTCACGGACAGGGCATGGAACTTTTCGCCCGCGCCCTCGACGGCGGCGGCGAGCTGCTCGGCGGTCACGGTGTCGGCGCACTCCACCTGGACGGTCTGGGTCTCGTGATCGGCATCGGCGTCGGTCACGCCGGCCACGTTGAGCAGTGCCGTCTCGACAGTAGCGTCGCAGTGGCCGCACATGAGGCCGGAAGTCTTGATTGTGTAACGCATGGGTGTACTCCTTATCGATTGAGATTATCTGACAGTTTAGTCGTGAACAGCGTCATCTTAAAGGCACGTTGAGGTGCCCGAGATTGCCCCGAAAGAGGAGCGAAGCGTACTTGGGTACGCGAGCGACGGTTTGAGGGGCAAGGTCGGGTGCCTCAGCGTGCCGTCTTGGGCTTAAAGGTTCGTAGGCGCAATGCATTGCTCACAACGCAGACGCTCGACAGGCTCATGGCCGCGGCGCCAAACATCGGCGAGAGTTGCCAACCGGTGAGGGGGAAGAACACGCCCGCGGCGAGCGGAATGCCGATGCCGTTGTAGAACAGTGCCCAGAACAGGTCCTGCTTGATGTTGCGGATCGTGGCGCGCGACAGCTCGATGGCGCGGGCGACGTCCATGAGGTCGCTGCGCATGAGTACCACGTCGGCGCCCTCCTTGGCGATGTCGGCGCCGGTGCCGATAGCAAGGCCCACGTCGGCGCGCGCCAGGGCGGGGGAGTCGTTGATGCCGTCGCCCACCATGGCGACCTTGCCGCCCGCGTCCTGCAGTTCGCGCACATGGCGTTCCTTGTCGGCGGGAAGAACGTCGGCGATAACCTGCTCGCTGCTCAGCCCCACGCGGCGAGCGATGGCCTCGGCCGTCACGCGGTTGTCGCCGGTGAGCATACGCACATCGACGCCGAGCGAACGCAGTGCGGCGATGGCCCCGGCGCTCGTCTCTTTGACCTCGTCGGCCACGGCGATGGTGCCGACGAGCTCGCTGTTCTTGGCAAAGAACAGCGGCGTCTTGCCCTCGGCAGCGAACTGCTCGGCAAGACCGGCGGGCACCTCCGCGCCCAGCTCGTTCATCAGGCGCACGTTGCCGGCCGCGATGATATTCTGCCCCTCGCGCGCCGTGACGCCACGACCAGGCACGGCGGCAAAGTCCTCGACCATGCGTGCGACGATTCCGCGCGACTCGCACTCGGCCATAATCGCCTCGGCCAGCGGGTGCTCGCTCGAGCGCTCTAACGCGGCGGCCAGCTTGAGCAGCGCCTTTTCGTTCATGGCGGGCGAGCCGTCAGCGCGCGTGGCTACCACGATATCGGTCACGGCAGGCTTGCCGCGGGTGACGGTACCCGTCTTATCGAGCACCACGGTGCCCACGTTGCGCAGGTTCTCCAGCGCCTCGGCACTCTTAAACAGAATGCCCATCTCGGCGCCCTTGCCGGTGCCAACCATAATGGCGACGGGCGTGGCCAGACCCAGTGCACACGGGCAGCTGATCACCAACACGGCCACGGCGGAGGTGAGCGCCTCGTTTATGCTGCCGGTCAGTGCCATCCACACCGCAAAGGTCACGGCCGAGATTGCAAACACCACGGGCACAAACACGCCGGCGACTTTGTCGGCCAGGCGGGCGATAGGCGCCTTGGTGGCATTGGCGTCCTCGACGAGCTGGATGATCTTGGCAAGCGACGTGTCGGCGCCCACGTGTGTGGCACGGAAGGTAAACGATCCGGTGCGGTTGACCGTGGCGGCGTTGACGGTGTCGCCGGCGGTCTTTTCCACGGGGATGGACTCGCCGGTGAGCGCGCTCTCGTCCACGGCCGAGCTGCCCTCGAGCACCACGCCGTCGACAGGGATAGACTCGCCGGGACGCACACGCAGCACCTGGCCGGGTAGGATGCTGTCGACGTCCACAGCGGTCTCGGTGCCGTCGTCGGCCACGATGGTCGCGGTCTTGGGTGCCAGGTCGATGAGCGCCTCGATGGCGCTGCCGGTCTTGGATTTGCTGCGCGTCTCGAGGTATTTGCCCACGGTGACGAGCGACAGGATGGTGCCGGCGCTCTCAAAATACAGGTTGTCCATGCCCGTCATCATGGCCTCGTGCACCTGACCTGCGGCCAGCTGGTCGGCCATGATAAACATGGCGTAGAGCGACCAGGCAATGGAAGCGGTGGCACCGACGGCGATGAGGGCGTCCATGGTGGGCGCGCCGTGTACGAGTGATTTGAAGCCGTTGATAAAGTACGCGTCGTTGACGTAGACGATGGGGATGAGCAAGACGAGCTCGGTGAGCGCCAACGTCATGCTGTGGGTGTGGTCGGTGAAGACGCTGGGCAGCGGCCAGCCGAGCATGTGCCCCATGCCTATGTAGAACAGCGGGATGAGAAAGATGATTGAGATGATGAGACGGGTGCGCATGGCGGAGGCGGTGGCCTCCAGCTTTTTGGTGGGCGACTCCATATGGGTGGCGCCGGATCTGGCTTGCGCGTTGCCGCTTGAGTTGGCGGCATCGGTGCCCGTGCTGACGGGCGAGGCCGAATAACCCGCGCGATCGACGGCGGTGCAGATGTCATCGGGGCTGACCTGTGCGGGGTCGTAGTCCACCAGCATGGAGCCGGCGAGCAGGTTGACGGCGACGCTTTGGACGCCGTCGAGCTTGCTGACGGCGCGGTCCACGTGTGCCTGGCAAGCGGCGCACGTCATGCCGCCCACGTCGAACTTATCTTGAGCCATGGCTTCTCCTTTCTGTAGTTCTGTTTTGGAAATGTTAACCTGCCGATACTATACACCCATACCCCCTGGGGGTGTACAGTACAGAAAGAAATGTATGACATTCCGATACAAATGAGGGCGGCTGCTCAATCGTTGTCAGCCCCTGTCAAACATCTCAATCTGTAACATCTAGCAAGGAAAATGAGCTCTAACTGTTACAGATCGAGATTTTGTTTTGCGAGGCTGAGTTCTGTCTTGATCTGTAACGGTTCGGCCGGTTTTTGCCCTGCATCTGTTACAGATTGACACAATCGGCCAGGCCCACCTCGTCCGCCTTGTCATCTGTGGTTTACGTGGGGGCATACGGAGTACGGGTATACTAACCGGCGGCGAATCTGCTCCATCGCTTAGAGCTGCTGCGTCTGGACGGCGCGTGATAGGGCTGCCAAAGCGATCGCCAGCGTGCTGAGCAACGTCCTCTCTGTGCGCACCTGTTTTTGTATGTATTAGCGCACTACCAAGCACGCCCGCGCGGCCGCATGCCGTGCCCATAACGCGTGCAGATAAGGAACAACAACATATGCGTAATTCTGTATCCGACGTCACCGACGCCGAGATTCTGGACGAGACCCGCGAGGCCATGACCCAGGCTGCCTTCGATGCTGCCGACGAGGCCAGCGCCGCCGAGACCGTCAAGTCCGCGACCGAGAACCTGCCCGCCTTCGACGAGCTGGGCCTTTCGGACGAGATGCTTCGTGCTATCGAGAACCTGGGCTACACGGCACCGACGCCTGTCCAGGCCGGCTCCATCCCCGTGGTGCTCGAGGGCCGCGACCTGCTTGCCGCCGCTCAGACCGGCACCGGCAAGACGGCCGCCTTCTTGCTGCCGACCATGAACAACTTGGAGCACATCGCTCCGCCCAAGCCCGTGCGCGAGCGTGGCGGTCGCAACCGCCGTCGCGGCGCCAAGAAGCCCGAGGGTAACGGCCGCGGCCCCGTGATGCTCGTCATCACCCCTACGCGCGAACTTGCCCAGCAGATCGACGAGGTCGCGAGCAAGATTGCCGACGTCACCGGCCATGTTGCCGTGACCGTCGTGGGCGGTGTGAGCTACAAGCCGCAGACCGCTGCCCTTAAGTATGGCTGCGACATTCTGGTCGCAACGCCGGGTCGTCTGGTCGATCTGATCGAGCAGGGCGCCTGCCACCTGGACGAGGTCAAGGTCCTGGTACTCGACGAAGCCGACCGCATGCTCGACATGGGCTTTTTGCCCGCCGTCCGCCGCATTGTGCGCGAGACCCCGGCAGAGCGTCAGACGCTGCTGTTTTCGGCGAC
>CALHDP010000155.1 GCA_938023085.1 uncultured Collinsella sp. | reverse complement strand
CGCCGGCGCGGGCTAGATCGTAGGGCGTGGTCTGGTAGACGTAGTAGTTGAGCCAGTTGGTGTAGAGCAGCTGAGCCTGGCTGCGCCAGACGTTGCGCGGCTCGGCGGTGGGGTCGTCGCCCGGGAAGTAATGCGCCGGCACCTGAGGGTTGAGGCCGCGCTTCACGTCGCGCTCGTACTCCAGGCGCAGCGTGTCGGTATCGTACTCGGGATGGCCAAAGACAAAGAAGCGGCGGCTGTCGGTCGACTTGACAATGTACAGGCCCACCTCGTCGGACACGGCCACGACCTCAAGCTGCGGCTCGGCCTCCACGTCCTCGCGGCGCACATCGGTGTTGCGCGAATGCACGGCATAAAAGCGGTCGTCAAAACCACGGACCAGCGGGCTTTGCGGCTTCACCAGATAATGCTCGAACACTCCACTCGCCTTTGCCGGCAGGTCGTGCTTCTGAATACCGTAGTGGTGATACAGGCCCGCCTGTGCGCCCCAGCAAATGTGCAGCGTAGAGTGCACGTGCGTGGTGGACCAATCCATGATCTGGCAGAGTTCGGGCCAGTAGTCGACCTCCTCGAACGGCATCTGCTCCACCGGCGCGCCCGTGATGATCAGGCCGTCGTAGTGGATGTCGCGGATGTCGTCAAACGTGCGGTAGAACGTCTCCAGGTGGCCGGCGCTTACGTGCGTGGCCTCGTGCGTCTTGGTGCGCAGCAGGTCCACCTCCACCTGCAGCGGCGTGTTGGAGAGCTTGCGCATGATTTGCGTCTCGGTGGCAATCTTGGTGGGCATGAGGTTGAGGATGAGCACGCGCAGCGGGCGGATGTCCTGGTGCAGCGCGCGGTACTCGGTCATGACAAAGATGTTCTCGCTCTCGAGCTGCGCGGCGGCAGGGAGGGCGTCGGGAATGCGAATGGGCATGGATGCTCCTTACGAGTCAGTTGCAGCTATGGTACAACGAGCAGCCCTATCCGCGCGAGCACATCGCCCAGCGATGCCGTCAGCGGCCCAAATCACCCCAAAAGTAGAGATTAAGGCATGTCCCAAAAATCTGCGGCGCTTTAGCCTAGCAAAGTGACAGCAGGACGCTACAATGGTTCGACGCGAAAAACTCGGCCGAAAGGATACATATATGTACCAGACGCGTAAGATCGGTGTGGTCGGCCAGGGCCACGTAGGAGCACATGTCGCCAACAGCCTGCTTATGCAGGGCATTGCCGACGAGCTGTACCTGTGCGATATCAACGAGGCCAAGGTGACTTCCGAGGTCCAGGACCTGCGCGACTCCCTTTCGTTTGTCCCGTACAACACCAAGATCGTCAACTGCTACGACCACTACGAGGAGCTGGCCTGTTGCGACGTCATCGTCAACGCCGCCGGCAAGGTCGCGCTGGCCGCCGGCAACCGCGACGGCGAGCTGTTCTTTACCACCGACGCCGCCCGCACCTTTGCCAAGCGCATCGTCGACGCCGGCTTTGACGGCATCTTCGTGAGCATCTCCAACCCCTGCGACGTCGTGTGCACCGAGCTGTGGCATCTGACCGGCTACGATCCCAAGAAGATCATCGGCTCGGGCTGCGGCCTGGACTCCGCCCGCCTGCGCACCGAGATCTCCAAGAAGGTCGGCGTGAGCCCCAAGTCCATCGACGCCTACATGATCGGCGAGCACGGCTTTAGCCAGCTGGCTGCCTTTAAGGCCGCAACTATCGCCGGCAAGAGCCTCAACGAGCTTCAGGCCGAGAACCCCGACAAGTACGCCTTTGACCACATGGAGGTCGAGGAGCTCGCGCGCAAGGGCGGCTATGTGACCTACCAGGGCAAGCAGTGCACCGAGTACGCCGTCGCCAACTCCGCCGCGCGCGTCTGCGCCGCCGTGCTGCACAACGAGCACGCCGTGCTTTCCGCCTCCACGCTCATGACCGGCCAGTATGGCGAAGAGGGCATCTTTACCTCCCTGCCGTGCGTGATCGGCGCCGAGGGCGTCGAGGAGGTCTACACGCTCGACCTGTCCGAGTACGAGCTCGAGGGCTTCCACAAGAGCTGCCAGCATATCCGCGACAACATCGCCCAGCTCGACTGGTGGGATGCCGAAGCATACGACGCGAAGTAGGCCGTTGGCTGCCACAACCTTGCGAATCTAAGCGCGATACTAAGCGGGCCGTGCCGGAAAACCCCGGTGCTGCCCGCTTTTTTGCTCATGCAACACGTTTGCGAATCGAAGGTGAATACTTTTCCGCGATGTGAACGAGCAAAATCGAGCCCCCGAAGCATCGACACTTTTCAGACGCCGCTTCCTGCGGTTTCGCCAAGTTTTTCCTGCAGTTTTGGCATCAAAAAGTGTGGATGCTTCGGGGGTCCAAAATAGGTCGTTCACTTCGCGGAAAAGTATTCACCTTCGTTTTCGCGCAGACACGAATCCGGCTGCCACAACGCAAAACGGGGCCCGCGCGCAGCGCAGACCCCGTCGTGAGAGGTTATTCCCGGTATATTAGTACTGCTCGATGCCCATATAGCGACGAACCTCGGGGCTGTGGTCGAAGACCTTGCCGCGGGCGGCGCGCAGCTCGCAGCTCATGTTGTAGAAGAAGATCGGCTCCAGGTACGAACGCACGCTGGCAGGCACCTCGCCCACGCCGTACTCGAGCGCGTCGAGCACCATGATCGTGTCGGTGTGCGTGTTGAGGAACGCAAGAGCGCGCTCCTCCATGGGGCGGCACTCGCCCGCGCCAAGCTGCACAAAGTAGAACACGCCGGGCTCGGTGGCTTCGAACGGGCCGTGGAAGTACTCGCCGGAGTGGATGTAGCAGCAGTGCTGCCACTGCATCTCCATGAGCGAGCAGATGGCCATGGCGTAGGTCTGGCTAAAGTTGGGTCCGGAGCCCAGGATATAGAAGAACTTGTGCTGCTGGCAGAGCTCGGCAAAGCGATCGCCCAGCTCGGTGTTGACCTTCTCGCGGGCGGCGGGCAGCAGTGCATCCATCTGCTTGAGGCCCTCGTACATGTCGGCGAGTGCCTCGTAGCCTTCCTGCTGGTCGAGCAGCTCGGCGGCGATCAGAGCGCCGATGCCCTGAGGCACCTCGGCCTGCGGCACGCCCTCGCCCCAGGGGTAGACCCAGGTGGTCCACTTGCCGTTGTCGATCTTGGAGCCCTCGCAGTCGGTCATGGCGACGACCTCGGCGCCGGCAGCCAACGCCATCTCGCAGCCGTCGACGACCTCCTGCGTGTTACCGCTGTGGCTGCAGGCGATGACGAGCGACTTCTCGCCAAGGCTCTTGGGGGTCATCAGGCAAAACTCGCGTGCCGTGTAGACCGTCGAGGTAAACGTGGTGGCCTCGCGCTTGAGCAGCTCGTTGGCCGGCATCAGGTCAATCATCGAACCGCCGCAGGCGATCCAAAAGACGTTCTCGACCTTGCCCTTGCGCTCGATGATTTCCTGAACCAGATCATGTGCGTTCATCCTGATGTTCCTCCTTGTGGGGCGGCCTTGAGCGACGGCAGCTCGTACCTGCTGTCGTTCTACGTTGTCCTATTTATAACACGTGCAACAACGCCCGTGAAGTCATCTTAGCAAATTTGTTCTATGTTGTTCTATCTGTGGACGTTAGATGTCGAACACGTAGCGCGAGCCCACGATCTTTTGGCGGCCGAGCAGCAAGGGGCGCTCGTCCTCATCGGTAAAGTACGCCTCCATATAGAAGAGCGGCTCACCGACCGGCACCTCCAACAGCGGGGCCGCCTGAGCATCGGCAAGCGCAATCTCCACGGTGCAGGGGTCGGACTTGAGCGGCGCGCGACCCGAATGCTCGGCAACGAGCGCAAAGATTGAGTTATCGGAAAAGTCCTCGTCGGCCAGCGTCTGCAGGTAGGGATGGTCGGCGAGCACAAAGGCGTTGTTCTCGAGCATGACGGGGATGCCGTCGGCCGTGCGCACGCGCTCGACCACGATAAGCTCGCAGCCGGGCTCCACGCCAAAGAACGCCGCATCTTCGTGCGTCGCCGCGACGACTGTGCGCGACACCAGACGCGCTCCCGCCACCATGTCGTTGGCAGCACAACCCTCAGTGAAGCTCTGGACGTCACCCTTCTGGCGAATCTTGCGCTTGAGCTTGGGAGCGCACACAAAGGTACCCCTCCCCTGCTGGCGGTTGAGATACCCCGCACGCGACAGCTCCTCGATGGCACGGCGCACGGTGATGCGCCCCACGCCGTAGGACTTCGCGAGCTCCATCTCGGAAGGAATGCGCGAGCCGACTGCGTACACGCCGCGCGCGATTTCGCCCTTTAGGTCGTCCATGACCTGCTGGTACAGTGGCACAGCGGACACCTCGGCGCGCTCGGAACGTTCGGTCTTGCTATCGGCTACCATCGTTACGCTCCATCCCGCGCACGCTCGGACTCAAACTCTTCAATCGCCGCCATAAACTGCTCGCCAAAGGCGTCGGCCTTTTTCTCGCCAATGCCGTTGACCTGGATCAGCTCGTCGCGTGTCTGTGGGCGCAGGCGGCACAGGCCGCGCAGGGCCTTGTCGGAAAAGACCATGTACGGCGCCATCTCCAGCTCGGTCGAAATCTCCTTGCGCAGGGCACGCAGGCGCTCGAACAGCTCGGCATCGTCGCCAACGCGCGGGCGCTGATCCAGCTCGGCCTCCTCGCGCAGCAGATCCACCGCACGGCGGGCGCGGGCCGAGGCCTTGCGCTTGGACGCGCGACGCTTAACGGTAAAGGCAAACGCCTCGTCCTCGACCTCGCTGGCACGCGGACCCAGCCCCACGACCGGATACTGCCCCTGCGAGGTAGCCAGATAACCGCGGCCGCACAGCTGGCCGATAATATCCTTGATGCGCCCAACCGATTCACTCGACAGCTCACCGTAGCCGCGGTCCTCGTCCAGATGCATCTGGCGAATGCGCTCGGTGTTGCCGCCGTGGAGCACGTCGGCGATGAGCGACTTGCCAAAACGCATGGGACGCGTGGCCACATAGCGCACAGCGGCGCGGGCCATATCGGTGACGTCCTCGACCTCGAACTGCGTGAGGCAGTTGCTGCAGTTGCCGCAGCCCTCGGCGTCGTCCGTGGCGGTGGCGCCCGCACCGGCCGCGGCCTCGTCGCCAAAGTAGCGCAGCATGTATTCGCGCAGGCAGCCGGTGGTATTGCAGTAGCCCTCCATTTGGCTGAGCAGACGATATCGATTCTGGAGCGCCCACGCGCGCTGCTCGTCGTCGAGCGCCTCATCGGCGGCATCGCCGCGATCGATCAAAAAGCGGCGCATGCGAAAATCGTTGCCGTTCCACAGCAAGTGGCAGCTGGCCGGATCGCCATCGCGGCCAGCGCGGCCCGCCTCTTGGTAGTATGCCTCGATGCTCTCGGGCACGTTGTTGTGAATCACGTAGCGCACGTTGGGCTTGTCGATGCCCATGCCAAAGGCGTTGGTGGCAACCATCACCTGAATGTCGTCGTCGATAAAGGCACGCTGGCTTTGACGGCGGGCGTCATTGCCCATGCCGGCATGATAGCGGCCAACGCGAATGCCGCTGGGGCCCAGCGCCTCGGCAAGCTCGCCTGCCAGCGCATCGACCGTCTTGCGAGTCGAGCAATACACGATGCCGCTCTCGCTCGAATGCGCGATCACGTAGTCGCGCACCCACGTGGTCTTGGCCTTGTCGCCCATCTCCTCGCAACCAAAGTAGAGGTTCTTGCGATCGAAGCCCGTCACCACCGTCGCCGGGTTTTGCAGGCCGAGCATCTGCTGAATGTCCGCACGCACGCGCTCGGTCGCCGTAGCGGTAAAGGCCGCCACGATGGGGCGCTGCGGCAGGGAATCGATGAACTCGCGAATCTGCAGGTAAGCGGGGCGGAAATCCTGGCCCCATTGGCTCACGCAGTGCGCCTCGTCAATGGCCACGAGCGGCACGCCAATGCCGCCGTCCGCCGCGGCCTCCTGCGCAAAGGCTAAATAGCGCGGCTCGAGCAGGCGCTCGGGCGCCACGTACATAAGCTGGTAGCGACCCTCGCGCGCCCGCTTGAGCACAGTGTTTTGCTGGGCCGGAGTAAGGCTGGAGTTGAGATAGCTGGGTCGCGCACCCGCCGCAAGCAGCGCGCGCGTCTGATCCTCCATAAGCGACAACAGCGGGCTCACCACAAAGGTGATGCCAGGCAGCATGAGCGCGGGCACCTGGTAGCAGATAGACTTGCCGGCACCCGTGGGCATAACGCCCAGCGCATCGCGGCCGGCAAGGATCGCATCGACCATGCGGTCCTGCCCCGGGCGAAACGAGGTGTAGC